>NC_014642.1 GCF_000165835.1 Achromobacter xylosoxidans A8 | reverse complement strand
TGCAACTCCTCTCTTCACCTTTCGCGCGGCGCCTCGACAACAGCCATCGGCCCTTTCCCGTTACGGCTCACCTTTGAGCGAAGCACAGGTTCCCGCTAATCCTCACCTTTGAAGTGATTCCTGTATTGCCTCACCTTTCCCGGGTCCCTGCTCGATCTCACCTATGGGCGGCATCAGGTTCCTGCGGGCGCTCACCTTTCCGTGATGGCCTTGGGAGGAGCGGGTTTGGGCCCTAGCTTTTGATGTTTTTAATCAAGGGGTTAGAAGGATTCGCGCCTTCTCAGTTCCCGGGCGATCTCACCTTTCGCGGATGTGAAGCCGAACACACTGAATCCTGTTCCGACTCACCTAAAGCACTTCACCCGGTGCGATCGCCGGAAGTTACTTACACACCTTCGGGGCTCGAAAAACTCAGAACTCGTATATATATCAGTGACTTACAGTGAATGCCGGTGAATGTCATTCGCTTCCCGTAGAAGCTCACCTTTGACATTTAGGCGCGTTGAACGGCCTTTCCCGAAACCTCTCACCTTCCAGTTCCTGAAGCGTCTCACCTATGGCGACAGAACATCCCGTATCCACTCACCATGATTCCCGCCGTATCTCACTGATCTCTTCAAAGGCATCCCGAAATCCTTCACCTATCAACCCGTAAGTTCTCACTTTGCTCCCTGTAGAGCCTCACCTGATCCCCTATAACCCATTGATATAAAAAGAAATTTTTACAGGTTAACAGTTTTAAGCTTTTAACATGGGTTTAAATTTCAATTCTCTCAACGGCCCAGGGGAGTCCAGTTGAACCAAAACCCGACACCAAACCCCAGTTTCCAGGCACAAGCCTGGGCAAACGCTACGCGCCATAGGCCTATTGAGTAGAAGGAGAGGTTCCTGAATTCCCTCACCTTCCCGCCCACCACTCCCTATTAGGCACTCGCCTCCCGCTCGGCTTCCTGTAGCAGCTCCGCTAATCGCTTACGAAGCTCCTCTACCAGCTTGCCGGCGTTCGCCTTGTTCGGCAGCGTGATGTCCATTTGAACTCTACCCGCATCCCATTCTTTGATGAAACCCACGGATCGAGCTTGATCGCCCTGCCCTACTTCGAGCTGATATTGACGTGAATTGTGCCGAGGTTTCTTGGCTGCAGCCCCGCGTGCAGCGTAACGCTCGCGGAGATTGATGATGGCCTGCCGGCTCGTTTCGTCATTCAGGACCTTTTCTACCTGTTCCAGCACGACTTTCGCAGGTGCAACCTTCTGCAACTGGACCAGCTCGTACAGGACCGAGATCTTGAACGCAGCGGGATTCGTTCGTATGACGTCGAGACATGCCTCTTCGAGGTCGAGGATGGCCAGTGTTTTATTGATCTGGGAAGCGGTGTAGCCCTTGACCTGGCCATTCTCAGCCATCGACAAACGCGCAGCCAGCGCGGCTTCGGTGGCGAAGACTCCAGCTTCCAACAACTGCCGCCAGGCAAGGGCGTTATCTATCGCCGTTTGCCCATTGCGGCGGTCATTCGACTTGAAGGAAAGCAAGTACAAGTCTTCATCGCTGACGTTCTCGAAGACCTGTATTCCGAGCGACGGCAGGCCGGCGCTGATCGCACCAAGCTTGCGAGTTTCCCCATCGATCACGATGAATCGACCGTCACGTTCCGTTCCGATCAGCAATGCGAGCTGGCCATCTTCGCGCAGCCAATTTGCCATCGCTTCAATGATCTGCGGCGGGTACAGCTTCCGGGCACCGTACGGATTGCTGACGAGCTCCGAGGTGGGAGCATTTACTATCCGCGGCGATCCGTACTTGTTCTGAAGCATCGATGCGATGTCTTCGGAAGAAGATTCCGATGAGAGCGCCGGCCGCGCAGCGAGTTCGGGCGACCCCATTGGCTCGTGGTAGCCGGTGGGGACGGACTCGAGCACTTTTTCCGCTCGATTGAAGCGGTCCTGAATCGAGGGCCTGGGCGTTACGCCTGGAGCGACGGGAGTGGGGGTTGTTGCTTCGGCTGCTCGTTTTACGGCTGCTTCGAGATTTGGGCGACGTGCCATTATTTTTTCCTCCTAGTTGCGTTCTGGTCCGCGTACTGTGGCAACCCGAAGAGATCCAAGATCTCGGAGGCCAGGTTCTCAACTTCAGTGATGGCCGGGGATTTGGAAGCTAGGGCATGAACCGTAGCGCCGTAGGCTTGCGATTCTGGAAAGGCATTCCGCCGAGAGAGAACGCTCTTGAACGTGGGTATTTCCTCATCTTCTGCGATGACTTTCATGCAGTGATCGAACAATCGTCCGCGGCTCACCAACGTGGGGAGGTAGCGGATCTGGAGGTCTTCGTTGAATTCGCGTTGGGCGCGGAGTGCAATGTCCTTCGCCTCCTTTGCTGCCCACACGTTATCGAGAACGGGGATTATTGGAATGACGCAAAGATCTGCGATTTGCAGTGCGGCCCAAGGAATCGGCGAGGCGATCGCAGGCGGGCAATCCAGGAGAATTACGTCAACTTCACCAATGTTCTTCTGAATTTCGCTCGTAAATTTGGGACCCATGGCATGCAGGTTGGTCACGCGCGCTGGGAACGGCCGATCGTCGGGAGCCTGGCCGTTCCATGTTGTAGCGGTCTGCTGTGAGTCCAAATCGACAATTAACACCTTATATCCCCGCAGGGCAATCGCACCCCCTGCCTGCATTGCTGAGGTCGTTTTGCCGCAGCCCCCTTTTTGATTGAGGAAGGCGCCTATGCGCGTTTGTATTTCCGCTATTGCTGCCGCCAGGGGTGTCAGGGTCTTCTGTTTCGTGGCCATGTGAACTTTCACCGGTGAAAGATGCCGCGCGGGGCGGCCGGAAGGCGCTGTAAGCCGAAAAGGCCTGAGCTCGAGATGAGATAGATGGTATATACGGATGATATTGGCATGAGCTCTCTATCTCAAGGAATTATCCAGAATCCGTCCATTTTTTAAGAAATTCGCTGTTTAAAACCGTCCAATCGTTGGGCATACGCCACGGCTATTCTTCGGGGGACTTTCACCGGTGAAAGATCATGCGGAGCCTGGCGCTGACCTATCGCTTTGCGCATATCCCTAATTTCGGAAAGAAATGGGTCATGCAAAAGCTATGGGCTGGGCTTTCACCGGTGAAAGTTAGAAGCGAATCGGGCGATCCCTTCGGTGCGATATTTTTATCGCGTCGGCGATCGCACTGATCTTTCACCGGTGAAAGTGTCCGTGTTAAAGATGCCAATAGGGATCGCAGTTTTGATATGCAGTTGCGAGGAACTGCACTGAGGTTCGAATCGGCTCACGATGGCATGGCCAGAATCTTTCACCGGTGAAACTTCGAGACTGAGGAAGTAATACCTGCGTTGTTTCTTAGTGCTTGTTATCGGGATGCCGATCTTTCACCGGTGAAAGATCGACGTCGATTTGAACTCAGTAGCTCAGACTGCCGATGACTGTTATCGAATGTCATTCGTTGTCTGTGTGTGGCCACAGAAATTGAATTTGAATGACATTCACCGACAATATAATTCATTCGTGATTGAGATAAAAAAAACGCCGCAATGCGGCGTCCTTGAGTGGTTGCGTCCCTACTTCTAGCCGTGGGGACTGCGCCCCAATTGGATCGGCGCTGGCCGGGCGCTATTCGAGGACAGAACGTCTTCGCGAGTCTTCTCTCCGCCATCGTTCTGACGGCGCTGCAGGGTGCCGTCTCGGAGAGCTTCGAAAAGGCGTTCGCTGACGCGAGCGTTCTGCTCGCTGGAGCGCTCTCCGACAACGCGACGAACCCACTGACCTAGAGACTGGAAGGCGCTTTCAATCTTTCGGAAAATTCGGCCAACTGTTCGGTCCAGACCCGTAGTTCCGGTCGACTCTCCAGCGCGTTCGTCAAAATGAAAGCGCTGCTCCCGCCACAAGGAGAACGCATGTGCCGCCGCCTCGACGGGATCAGAGCATTGAGCAATCGCTTCCGGCGCCATTTGTGCGGCGACCATCGCGCGCCGGACCCGATCATTTAACGGACTGCCGTCGACGAAGGCGGCACGCAATGTCTCTGCCTCGTGAGGGGACATGAGGGTACTTTCGGCATAGTGGAAAGCCTCATGATTGAAGGCCCTGCCGGCACTTCTCGCCCGAACCGAAACCTCAATAAGGTTGTCGAGCTGCCGAGCGGCCACTTCTTCTTCTTCTTCCCCGTTTACCGCCCGAATCACCTTGTTGAGCAAGCGCACGGACATCGTGCTACCAAGCATCTCCTTGGCTTCGCGCACCATGTCAGATTGGGTCATGTCCTGGCGGAGAGCTAAAGCGGACCTCGGAACGAGATCCATGCTGTATACCGGCTGAGCGGTGCGGAGTTTTGCGCGAACCTCAGGCGTCATTGGCACGTAGGGCAGCGAATGAACTGTGCCTGCGTTCAATTGAACGTCACTCGCTTTCACCGTTACCCCGGTCCCTTTTAGGGCCTTGTTGGCCAAGGAGGGGAGGACACGAAGGTAGAACTCGTCGAGACCATCGTCTCGCCGGAACCGACCTCCGTTGCGCAGATCAGCATTGATCCACGCGATCCCTGTAATTGAGCTGTCCTCTGCGGCCCGCTGCATTACGCGACGCAATATTAGACCCGCCCAGCTTTCAGTATGACCAATGAATGGACCATCCGGTACGCCGCCCAGGTCCCCCGCTCGTCTCCGTTTCTGGGCCCAGTCAGATTGAATTTCGTCGATAAAGAAGAGTCCCCCACGACGAGTTGTACGTGTATGGGCCATAAGGTTCTTTATCGCCGAACCGGTCGTCGGATCCACCATATCGCTGTAGTGATGACGGGTAAAGTCCGGAAGCGTGTCCCGCTCTGACATCAATTTGCGCCGTTCTTCGTCAAGTTGATGCACCAACATTGGCTCTTTCAAGAGACGTTCGGGATTGAAATCCAGGTCTTCAAGTTCGAAGCGGATTTCTTCCAAGCGATCCTCCACGTTATCCCTTGGCGAGTTGAGGCAATACAGAGTTTCGGTGTATCTGTCGTGACCTGGAACCGCGTACTCCCTGTACTTTGGCCTGCTGAGATCGATCTCCTTAATTGTCGGGCGCAACGCCAGCTGCCCAAGGATGCTTTCTTGGGTGACTGGGTGATTTCCTTGTGCCTCCAGCCACTCGACAATGCCGGCCTCCTCGATTTCCCTCTGCTTTACCCCCTTTTGAGTCAGGGCGCGAATCGCATTGATCCATTGGCTGGCGGGAGCCCTTTTTTGCATCTCGCGCACCTTCTCGGCTAGTTGGCTGGCCATGCGCGGATCAAGGCCAGCATTGAGATAACGATAGTGGGGAGTTGACATTCCCTAGAGCTCCAAATGGGATGAACGCATGACAGGGCAGGCCTAAGCGCGACGCTTGTCATTCCTTGATTCCTTGACATCGTCGGCATAGTCCGGTTGTTAGGATGAACTATACTTGTAATTCATACTGATATTTACTGTGAAACCCTCTGCTTCTCCTATGAGCGACTCAGTGAGATGGGGTAGGGAGTGGGCACACATAACGCGAGGGGTAGTGTCGAACTGGGCTTAGCGCAGCAGCAGGAACAGGCCGGATGGGACTCCGCCTAAATGGAGTCTCCACGGTCGATGGTTACGTTCCACTGGTAGCGCTCGCGGTCGGCACTCTTGCTTGCAGGACGAGGACCGATATAGATGCGTACCGGCGGCAGCCCTGAATTGTTTACCCGCGAACAAGCGGAGCAACTACACAAACTGCGCGATCGCTTGGAACTGGCTCCGGTGACGGGCAGGCCATTCTCGACTTCGCGCATGTTCCAGGACTTGGCGATGAGCGGCGCACTGGACAAACTTCCGGCACCTGAATCTTGTGTACCGCTGGTGGATCTGATCCGCGAAGAAAGTCCGTTTATGCGCGGGCGGCAGCACATTCTCGATGCAGTCCGAAACGCACAGGCGATGCATGAGCGTCTGCAGAACCACCACGTCGTATCGGAAGCGTCGATCCCTCGACCGCAAGAGCGGCCCAGGGGCTAGTGCAACCCGCGGCGCGCCACACTGGAATGAGCAGACATGGGCAAGGCAATTGCAAGGACGAGCAGCCGATATCCATTCGACTTCGCAAATCCGGATCCCCGGCACGTGGATATAGTCGATATTGCCCTTGGATTGTCCAAGGAGTGCAGGTGGAACGGGCAGTTACCCCCCGATGAGTTTCTGAGCGTCGCGCAGCATTGTGTGATGGCCAGCCAGATGGTGCCGCCGCATCTGCAGTTCGAAGGGCTACTTCACGACGGCGAAGAGGCGTATGTCCGAGATCTGGCCTCGCCAATCAAACACCTCATCCCCCAGTATGTCTCGCTGGCAGCCGGGGTGACGCGTGCGATACGAATTCGATTCGATTTGCCCTTGGATCATCATTCGCCTGAAGTGAAGTACGTCGACAGTGAACTCCAGGAGATGGAGGAGGGAGCGATCTTCGGCAATGGACCCAAATTCGAGCTCTGGACTCCCAAACAAGCTTTTGAACGGTTCATTGAGCGATTCAATGAGCTTTATCCCGCGCATCTCGAGAGGCTTCGTGAACGAGGCGTACTGACTTATCACGATCGCCTGGTAGCGCACTCACAAGCACACGTCGACCTGGTCGAGGCATCGACTATCAAGTACATCCCGCGCGAATCGTGCAGGGGCTGACGCCCGCACAGAATGCGCACATCCCGAACTACTGAGACGAATATGGATTCCTCCTTGAGTCGACTCCCCCCTGATTTTGAGCGCGCCATTGCGGACCTACGTGCTGCTCGTAGCGCGCCAGATGATGGCCCATTGCAGGTCCAGATATGGCGGGCCGGCGGCGAAGTGGCCATTGCCATTGCTTACCGACCAGGTCGTGGCCAACGCCTCACGGGTGGTTATGACGGGCAGGCCCTGTATTGGGTCGCGGAAGATGGTCAGAAGGAAACCACTGTGGAAATTGACGCAACCATTGCCGCCCACCTGGGTGGCGGTCTTCTAGTGGTCTATCTCGATCCTGACGCCAACGCCCCAGTGGGCGATGGCATGTTGACGCAACAGAATGCTGGGGGCTATTGATGGCTATCAATGAACTGTCCAGTGGCATTGGCAGCCGCACCATAAGCTTTCTGCAGCGGGCGGCCGAGGCTGGTCACGAAGTTCGAGTGGAAACCAAAGGGACTATCGTTCGAGACGCGCACGCGCTTGGGCGGCGCCTCCTCATACTCGGATTTGCAGCATCTGTAAGCGCTGCGGGGACGAATGCTGCGGCAGAAGAGGATCTCCGGCTTGCTCCGCCAAGGGTGAGCATAAACGGGGATCTCGTGCACCCTGACTCGATGCTCGCGCGCCTGGTTCAAAGTGAAGAATCCGAAGATGACGCCGGCGAGGAAGTGCTACAGAACAGGGAGCTCATTGAGGGATTGGCACAATGCTCCCCTGGGTTGGAGACGGTTGAGCCGTCTCTCCTGCTGACCGCATACCGTTACTCCGCCGGGTGGCAGGACGTCTCTTCAAGCGCGCGAGCTGGGGCTCTAGTTCAGCTCGCACAGACTTACGCAGATTTGTCCACATGGGCCGCGAATTCTGGACGAAGCCTGGAACTGGCCATCGCTGCATATTGCGAGAACAGTCAAGACTGGCAGGGCCAGGTTATGAAATGGGACTCGGCCGCGGCAGGCCAAGACGATCCTAGAGAGTTCTATCGGGGCGTTGTCCTCGAACATCGCGCACGACTATACGGCAATGTCGTTCAGGCGCAGTGGGAGTATGAGGCGAACGAAAAGCTGGCCAGCAGCCTCGCCGAGCAAGGTCTTCAGCTGAAAGTGAGAGGAGACTACAGCGGCTGGGTATCAGCAGTTGGCTCGGTAGCCCGTGGCGTTGCCGAAGTGACCGGATCCTCCAAGTCGCAGGCGATCGTGCGCGGCGCAACTAGCCTTGCATCCTCTGGCGCATACGCAGCCCGCGGGTTGGAACGGGTTGGGGATGCACAAGGAGCTCAGCGTCGAATTGATCTGGCTGGTCGGTCGATCTCGGAGATTGCAAGGCTCGGCAGAAGCGCTGATCGCATGCTCGATGGTGCCTCTCGGGCCAACGGCTCTCAGAAGAAGGATGGGCCGGCCGTGCGAGCACCAAGGGCAGAGGAACGCCCCATAGGTGTGGTCTCGCCTGATGCTCGGGCTATCGGGATGCTTTCTGATGCCGCGCAGCGCATGGGCTTCCAGGTCAGCCTTTCCCCACTCACCGGGGAGCCAGTCCCCAGGGACCACGCTACTGTCATCGCGACTCACAGCACCGATACCGCAGTCGCCCGCCAGGCGGCGCAGCGAAACCTCGCTGAGGTAGCGACGCTCCACGAATTCGCCCGGGCAAGCGGGATTCGTCTCAGTTTCGACCTCATGTACCAAGAGTACGCGCAGTTGGCTGATGCGGTGCAAGAGCGGGACCGCCAGGTCGGTCGTCAATTAAAGCCGGGTGATCGCCCGCGCGGAGGATAGTCATGCACGTTCCCACCGACAGTCCATTCTTTACGCGGCTGTACCTAATTCAGAAGGGACCGGGGGTCCTCCCGCCTGGAGGGCCACTTCCAAACCCGATGGACCTCGTCATCCATTGCCTGTTGGTCGCCGCCCCGGGTTCATCGGTGCGCAAGGTACGTCAGCGCGCCGCCGAGGGCGACCTGTTTGATCCAGCTCTTCATGCGATTACGGAGGTGCAGTGGATCGGAGATGAGGCTGCAATTCTTGAACGCACCGTTGCGCTGTGCGCGATGCCGTCGGGGGAGCCCGCTTCCCCGCATGTCATGTACGGGCCATTCCGAGACGGAAACCTAGCCGAAAGGTGGCTTGATACGCACTTTCCGACCACGGCTTCCCAAGGCCATGTTCTATATCCGATACCAAACGCATTCTCTCTTGGCCTCCATACATGGAACGCCGAGATGCAGGGCGTACTAGGCAATCGTCTTACCGAAATTCCATGCCGATTTGGAGATCCGAAACAAAAGCTCATGGCGGCACACCGTGTTTCGGCTTTGGGCAGTCGCAGGCCTGCCGAAGCTGCCTTCGAAGACTTACGCGCCGGGGTGACGGGCCGAGCAGGGGAGCCGCTCGGAGGGACCAATGAGCAGGACGCGCAGTTCAGTCGGCTTCTGGACCTAACAGCGCCGGGAGACAGGGAAGAAGCTCGCAGAATCATTCTGGATCTGCGGCGCGGAATCGCACAGAAAGCCTAGACCTTTGTCTGGCAACTATTTGGAGCTATAGATGTTGTTGAAATCTGATCTCGGAAAAGAAGCGCCTGACGAAATGGATATCGTCAGGGAAGAGGAACCGGCAGACGGCGCCGCTTCGCGCCAGGACGATGGCCGGGACAATCTCTTTGTTGGAGGAGCCAAACCCCGCTCGCCCCAGACGTCGCGAATGGCCGCACGTGCAGGGCAGCGCGATGACAACCCAGCCCACCTCGCAGATGATTCCACTCGCGCGATCCCGCCTTCCAGGACGGCTCCTCTTGGCAGCTCACTCCGACCTGGCCCTGCCTCAGCGCAAGGATTGCCGCCGCTTGCCGATCGAGTCAAACGACCAGCGGACGCACTTGACGGGCGACGCCTCGCCGAGTTCTGGGCCGCCAAACAGTCGGAAAGAGTCGCGCGGAAAGTGGAGAGCTCCATCGCCGCCACCCCCCAATTGGGCGCCGTGCATCCCAATGTGATCATGCGACTCATGCAAGCACTGATGCGGATTCTTCGGCTGTTGTTCGAAAAGCTCGGCGTGCACGAAAGGCCCAAGGATCAGGAAAAGAAGGACGAACGCGGACAAGAGCCTAAGGCGAATGTCCGATTCCACGCTGCCGAGTCGGCCCCCTCCGGTCCTGCTGAGCCGGCGCGGACTGACGCGGCCAGCCGCACGCAGCCTGCCGAGGCCGTGAAAGCCAACCAGGAGTCTGTAGAGTTGGCGAGTAAACAGGTAGAGCCGAGCGTGCCCACCGCCGCGGAGACCGCGACCTCCTCTCCTGAAATCACACCGGCGACTACAGCGGCAGATCTCGTCACGGCGGCATTTGTGCGCGCGAGCGACGACCCCCAGATCCGGAGGCGAATGGATGAGGTGGGGCAGAACTCCAGTCTGCAGACAGCAATCTACATGGCAGCTGTTGTGAATGACCTGCGAAGCATGGCCCGCCTGGTCCAGGATCGCCTTTCCGCTTATGGGGGGGCCATGAACCTGCGCTTGGCCCGCTATCAAGTTCATTGCCAGACATTTGGTGGTCACACGGCTGCAGCTCTGCTTTTGCAGAACGGCGTGATCCAACCGCGAGACATCTCTGCTGCGTTCGCCGAAGAGGTCAAGGGCATCACCGCGAGGCACCAGCCGCACTTGGACGAATTGAATTTGCTCCGTCTCGCAGTGACGGAGGCGGCGCGCGAGGTGTATCAATGCACCGCGGATTCGCCGATTCGGGAACAGTTGCTCGCGGAAATGGACGGTTCCTTGACGGACCTGTTGGGTAAAGATTGGAGGAAATCGCTCGCCCTTGAGCGTCTGGGAGCGGCACCCGATGAAGCCGAAATCGCGGAGCTTGTTCAGCGAGTGAGTGACGCTCCCGATGTCGGTGATTTCTACCCGGATTCTGCGGATCAGCACGACGTCCCAGAGTTTGCACATGCGGTGAGCGATAGCCTTCAGCAGGGACCGGACCAGTCAGCTCCAAGGATCGACGGATCGGCTGATTCTTCCCCGAGTTCTCCAGGTGAAGATCTCACATCGCCGCCGTCCATGGAAGCCGGCATTACATTCAACGTTGATTCGGAACCCGCCGCTTCGTTCGATGGTGCAGCACCGTCGCTTCCGGTTGACAAGGACGAGGCTGGTTCGGAAGCAATGTCGCGCGACGAAGCCGTGGCTCAATTCGCGCTTCTCGAAGCCAACTCCTCGACTACAAGCAGTGGTGAGCTGGCGCCGGTAGAAGCGCACGAGGATTACGCGCGTGAGCGAGGTTGATTAATTGTCGGAGGGGAGGGCCGCGGGCAGTTTCTCTATGAGAAACTGCTCGCGATCTTCTTTGCTGTACCCTGCGATCCAACCAGGAGCTCTCCCTAAACCGCTCCAGGTGTGCCCCTCGGGGGAGATGTACTTCATGGCTACGGGGCGCTTCGAAAAGGTTTGGCGCATCCCCTTAGTGATTCCAACAGGGCGACGCCCGCGCCGCGGCTTACCATCAGTCTTTTGACTTCGAGCGCGCGTCACGTCCGCAATCTCTTCGGCAAGGGCCTTGGCCGAAATGCCGCATTCCAGTGCCTTGGCGGCATAAATTCGAAGCTGATGCAGGATCGCATCCTGCTGCGTGCGAATCAACTTCTCGCGCTGAGCATTCAGCTGAGCCAGTTCTCTATCTACTTTGTCCAACGAGGCAAGGGGGCGTGTCTTAGTGGCCATTCGGGGCTCTTAGTACGCTGCGCGCGCACGCTTCACTGGCTGGGTGCTGAGCGATCCCGTGGTCTGGTATGGTCGACCTGGTGGGGACTTTCCGTAGGCGCGAGCAGCTCGGTTAGCAATTTGGGTGTGTGTGTAAGGGTAACACGGGCCCATTCCAGATCTGAGTGAGGCCGTTGGGGTTGCTTCTTGCTGCGACCTTCTTGTATCCCCCGGTCAAATAACGCGATTACCCTGGCTCTCTCGGGATGCTCGGGGGGCAGCAAGGCGAGGAGGGCAGGCCTGATCTGGCCGGCCAGATCAGGCCGAAGCATGGCGGCAATTGCTAGGCGCTTCATTGGCGGCAATCCGTCCAGCTGGCTTGGAGCGGACTGACTCGCTTGCGCGGATTCTTCACTCGGGGCCAAAATCCGACTCACCTCGCGTTCGAGGTAATGACGAAGGCTGGATCTGCTGGGGATGAGAGCCAGCATCCCCTTGAGCTCAAGGGCCCGATCTTGCGGGCCCCCATTTCGCTGCTTAACGTCACTTGGCGCCGAGGATTCTGCCCCGTCCTGTGCAACCATTTCGCGCACGCGCCGCAAGAAATACGATGCGAGGGATTCCCCGTGATCAACGGCCTTTTGTACCGCGTCCGTACCCACTGATCGGATCCATTCATCGGGATCCTGCCCATTCAGAGAGATAAAGCGAAAGTTCACCCGGTCTGCGTAGGGTAGCGATTCCCTGACCGCGCGCCACATTGCCCGTTCGCCGGCGGCGTCGCCATCGAAGAGGTAGACCACTTCAGATGTGTGTTGGCACAACTGATTTAGGTGGCTACCGCGGAAGGCCGTTCCCATGGCAGCAACCGCATTCGGGAACCCATGCTGTGCCAGCATAACGACGTCCATGTAACCCTCCACCACGAGAGCATATCCTCGTGAGGCGATCTCCGTTTTTGCCACGTGGAGCCCATAAAGCAGGTGTCCTTTATGGAAAATGTCCGTGGTACCAGTATTCAAGTACTTGGGAGTTCGCTCATTCTCCTTGTCGTCATTCAAGCGGCGGCCGCCGAAGCCTACGAGCGAGCCGTTAGCGTCTCTCACGGGGAAAATGATGCGGTCTCGGAACGTGTCGAATCGTCGCTTCTGATCATCCGTCTCGCGAACGAGATCGGCGTCAATGAGGAGCGGATCATCGTATCGGTCGCCGAAGACTTCACGCAGTCCGTGCCAGCCCCGGGGCGTGATCCCGATTTCGAAGAGGTCAATGGATTTGTCGGTTAGATGCCGCTTTTTTACCCATTCCTGCAACGTGGCGGACTGGAGATGAGGGCCTCGAGCAGGGGAGCGAAAGGCTGCCAGCGCCTCCTCAAGTACTGCTGATAGGGCCGCGCGTCGTTCGAGGGAAACCGGGGCGGGGAGGTCTTCGGCCGGCGCCGGTGGACGCCGTGCCACTTCGAGCGCCCGTTGAATCACCGGTGAGGGCCCTCCCTCTCCAGGGATTCGCACGCCAAAACGGCCAGCGAACTCGCGGATGACGTCGGGGAAGCTCATCCCGAAATACTTCTGTTGAAACTCCACTGCCCGCCCCTTTTCCCCGCAGCCGTGACAGAAGAAGAACCCTTTCGCTGGAACTACATTGAACGAGGGCGTTCCCTCGGAGTGGAAGGGACACAGCCCGACATAGCTATTGCCGGCTTTGCGGAGGTCTACCGCAGCACCAACAACCTCCACGAGGTTCTCGTCGGCTCTTAGTTTCACCTGCTCAACGACGTCGTCGGGAATCCGTGATGTCCGCTTGCCCCCTTCGTTCCTGATAATTGCCACGTTTTCCGCCTCCAAAAGAATGAATTAGTATAATCAAACATACTGACAAATACGGACAAGCGAGGCCGACAAGAATGAAAGCAAGTGCTGGGCCAACCCAGTCCGCGCACGTGTCGCAGAGCGGAAGCGGCATTTTTGACAGCCAGCTGGCACAGATCCTCTTTGGCACGCCCCCGCCGCTGGGGCGCGCGGGAATTGAGGCACGGGCAGTCGAGAAGTTTGCTTCATGGTTCGCCTCGCAGGACGCCATGTCAGATGTTCGCCTGGCCGCCTACCTCAAGAAGGTCGATAGCCGCCTGCTGCCCAAGCTCAGCGGTCGCGCGATTCTTCAAATCCTGCAAACCGTCGAGCGCCGGCGTCCGCGGCTGCTCCCGGCCATTGCTCTATCCGGTGCGTGGAAGCAGTCGCTCTCTCAGGCGAGGGTTTATTCCGACCTGTTGAAGCCATCCACGCTTGCACGTCTTGCAACAGCTCTGGAGACAGAACGATATGACGACCATTAAGCCGCCCCAGAAGGGAGACGAACAGGTTGAGCTGGACCAGCCAGCCGTTGAGAAGCGACGCAGGGGGCTGGCCGTACGCACTGCGGTTCGAACAGTAAAGGTGGTCGGCAGGCCCTACATCGAACTCGGAAAATCAATGACGAGATTGAGGGGAACCCTAAGGAAGCTTGGACAGTCCCTGGCCTCGCCCGCGAACGCGGGATCCGATTTGAACTACGTAGATGCCTCGGATTCTGCCGAAGCCTTTGAACGCCTCTATGAGGCAAATGGCTGGACCGAGCCGGCGCTGATGAATCAGCGGAAGGCAGTCGTCCGGGCAAAATTTGCCTCTCTAGTGTTGGCCATCATCTTTCTAGCGGTGAGCCTCTACGGATTTCTCACCCTGCGCTACATCGCGTACTTCCCCATAGCCGTGATTTTCATAGGGCTGGCAGTAACTGCCATGGGCCTGGCGCTTTTCATCCAGCACGCCATCAGTCAAGCGCAGATTGACGATCGAAGGCTGTATTCGGCTCATGAGTTTTTCGCCCATCCGAATCGCTGGGTCTTTCTGTTCTCGTCATGAGCAATCTCGCGTTGATGAAAAACCTCACCTCCTCGGCGCTCGTCGCGCTGTCTATTGGTCTTGCAGGCCTTGGCGCCGCTTCCAGCACGGCCCTCGCTCAGAGCGTCACGGGAGCGTCCACTCGAATAACGCTGCCGGCGCGGATGCCGGCTGAATGTTTGAAAACCGCAACTGAGCGCTACCAGCTTAGAACCGACATCCTGCTGGCCATCTTCAAGGTGGAGTCGGGAGGTAAGGCGGGCGTTGTCGGCGTGAACCGAAACAACACGAAAGACCTTGGTGTGGGGCAGTTGAACACCGATTCCTGGGCCAAGTACATGGTGAGCAAGTACGGGATTCCTTTGGAAACCCTGAAGAACAACATGTGCCAAGGGATCATGTCGGCAGCATATGCTCTGCGCAGCGAAATGAACCGCTGCATCAAGGGTGGCTTTGGAGGGTCGGACGCCGTGTGGTGCAGTGTTGCGGTCTATCACCATGGTGGTGCACTGCCGGTACCCACGGCAAACGCCAAGATCCGTGAAATCCAGAAGGTCTATGTGAGTAAGGTCTGGGCCGCGTACCAGCGAATCATTGCGACGGGACGGTTCGAGTAATGGCGCGCGCGAATGGTGAGAGGCAACAGGATTCGATTGCACTGTGGCTGCTGATCGGTTTTGGGTGCAGCTTGATCCTGGGGGGCACTCTTTGGCTGGTGGCAAGTAATCGAATCGTCTTCTACTCGGCGCCGCTGTTCCATTGGCTTGCTAAGCCTTGGGGATGGCTGCCGTTTGACTATGCTGAGCAGGTCGCGTTCGATATGGAGGCCATGTACCGGCTCGCACGACGATACCCGACCAGAATTGGATTCTTCGACTGGCTGGGTTACGCCCACACTGCCATGCGTCCCATGTCCCTGTTCCTGGTCGGCTGGGTGCTAATGATCGGCGCCCGGTTGTACGCGCGGAGGGCTAAGTCCCAAAATCTGCAACGGAAGATGACTCCTGATCTGCTGGTGCAGGAGCTTATGCACTTCACGACGGACATTGCACCAATCGCCTGCATTCAGAAGCAGCTTGTACAGAACAAGCTGAAAAGGTGGCGCCGCCAAGTGTCCCCAATGGAAGTTCTTCATCGGGCGAAGGTCAAAGGAGTGCCGGCGATTGAACCAGGAATGCGCCTAAACGAAGCACGTCTGGCTGAGTACCTCAGTGCGTACACGTTCATGGAGGTCCCGGGCCCGAACGGGAAGATGGAGCGAATCCGACACAACGAGTTCCTTGGTCGACAGATTGTTGACCTGGCCGTTGACTCGCGGAATACAGAGCGCGCGTTCGTAGACCGGATGAGCAGTCTCGGAAAGACGATGTTCGCTTTGCTGGCGCCTGGAGCCTTTAACGGTGCAGAGGGGCGAGCTGATGCGGAAAAGGTGATTCGTGCTCTGAACTGGTCAGCTTATGGGTCCCGCGAAGGCATGGCGCGACTTGACCTGCCCATTGTTCAGGAAATGTACGACAAGTACAGGGAGCACGGTGCAGTGAAACAGCTGCTCCAAATGCACCACTGGGAATACACGTTTCTCCTTGAACTACAGCGCATTGCTGGACGCTCATCCAAGATCGGTTCATGGCGGTACCTCTGGCTCCGGCCTATGGATCGCATCCTATTCTTTGTCTTGGATACGGACGGCCGACATACACCTCATTCGGAATCGGCCGTAGCGGCCCTTGGTCAGCACCCTTATGAGCGAATGTGCGTCGAGGAGGGAATGCTGCCTTTGTGCGCAGTTCATGAAAAGGATCGGCAACGCGGAGAACGCGGAAAGACCATGCCGATCATCTTTGTCAACGAAGTAGTGACAGGCTTCAAGGCCGAGTTCGATGCTTGGGTAAACGGCGTCGATGATGACCACCTCGATCAAATGTGGAAGTCGAAGGATATCTGGCGGATGGCTCGACAAGCGCTTGAACCGGAAGTCGCGCCCAATGATCCTCCTGCAGAAGCGCTTACTGAAGACAGCGAATTTGACAACTACGCCGCCGGTCAGCTTCGAGAAATGAAGGCCGCAGAAGATGCGCGACTTCAAGACGCCCTGGCCGGTTCGTCTGCTCCTGGCGTACGCCAAGGAAGCGCAACACCTTAGGATAACTCTATGAACTCACCTCAAGTGAATTGGAATGTGCTTGTTGGAGATTGGTCTGGCTACATTATTCGGGAGAGACTCTCGGCGTCCACATATCGCGCTGAAATTAGTAGAGTGAACGATCATCGCCCGGGGATCATTGCCGAGGTGGTACTAGAGGGGGGGGAGTACAGGTTCTACCTGACCCACTCCAGCATGGCGGAAGCAACGAAGACACAGATCGGCCGCTCCTATCGCACAGTGGGTATGGCCACTCGACGCGCGCGCGCCTGGGTGCACCAGAACTTCAAGAGAAAGGCGCCGCCGCGGTCATGGCTCCGCGTTGCAGGAACAGCGGTCGTTGCTCTGTTCGTCTACTCCTTGATGATGCCGTCCAATTCCCAGATCCGTGTTGTCAATCAGGGCATGAGTCTGCCCCAAAGTCCCGTGTCGACCCAGCAGCTAGGTGCGGCGGCAACCTCAGTGCCAAGGAGTGACATCGGCGCTGACTCTGACGTGAGGTTGTACGTGGACGAGTTGGTTGCGGTCCAAACAATCGGCAAAGCCCTTGGCATCCAACTGGGGGCGTCGCAATCGGAGGCATCGTGGTTTGCTTTTGCAGATCCACTATGCCCATATTGCCATGCGATGCAGCCGGCCATTGACGCCCTGCCCGAACATCAACGGCCCGTTGTTATCCCCGTCGGGCTGAGGGGCGACCTATCGGCGGAAGTCGTTGCGAGCTTCTTCGAAGCGGTTGACAGAAAAGAGCAGCGGGCCGATGAGCTGTGGCGCTCCTTCATGGATCAGTCATTCGATGAGGAGAAGGCTCGCCACTTCATCTCGAGGTATCCGGCATCGCCCGCGAACAAGAAGAAAAGTCTCGTGACGCAGGCACTGTTCTCAAAGTTGGGTCTAAAGAAGACTCCAACCGTCGTGTCTCCCGATGGCAGACTGACCGGCCCACTTAACTCGGCCGGCGATCTCCGCGACTGGCTGCGGCTTCCCAAAGAGGATTGAGTATGCGAGATATGCTCCGAGGGATCGAGCGGGGCTGGGTCGAGTCGAACATTGCAGCGTTGGCTCGGCAGGAGAAGCTCGAGCGTGTCGCGAACGCACTAGTACGAGGCGATCGGCAAGCTGTTTCTGCAATCCCGTCGACTGTCGGGTTGGGCGTGGAGGCGGTCGCCGAACGACTGTTGCAGGCAAGCATCAAGGCTAACGCCGTCAAAGACGTGATTGTCTCTCTTGCTGCAATGGTGGGCCCCCTTCGAGCGATGGAAGCCGCTGTCGCCGATGTCGTCATCGAACTTCGGCAGCAGCCGCCGGCACGAGCGATGCATGGTGGAGATCTCGCTGTTGCGGCGTGGCTAGCAAGCTACGGTAGCAAGCTGCTTGCTGATTGGACGGCTGATCCGACGATCTCGAACTGCGGTGCTCGACGCAGACGCGGTCGAGCTTGCTACGATCTAGAGAGAATTGGACGGTTGGTAGGATCGGAGGGAGAACGATGCGCGCTGGCCGTCGGATGGTTAGGCGCTCTCGGCGTAGCGTACCAGGCGCTAAGGGGAGAGTTGAGGCGGGCTGCCAAGGCTGAGGCAAGGAGCCCCGAATGAGCCATCAGGTCGAAACTCGGCACGAAATTCCTATCCATAAGCGAGTCGTGGACGTACGACCGGCAATGGACAAGGTGCTGGAGTGGCTAACTGTCAATCGTCACTTTGCGCTCCTTCTTGTTGGCACAGCATGCCTAATGCTGCTCATTCCAATCATCGCGCCGGTTCTCTTTGCGCTGTACCTCTTCGTTCACTTTCTGGTCTCAACGCTTCGAAAGAGACTTCCATACCGGTATCCCGCGTATGTGGGGGGAGAACCATTCTTCGACCCCGTCACGGGAAAGCAGGGAGACGGGATCGGGCTCATCGGCTCGGTTCGTTCGACGTCCCCCTATGAAGACTTCGAACAGGCATGGGTTGGAGATGACGGGTTTCGGCGTCATTGGGGAATATTCGGTTCTACCGGAAGTGGGAAAACCGAGACCCTGAAAGGCATCATGTTCAACGCGTTGTGCTGGGGGAGTGGGTTCTTCGTCGCGGACGGAAAAGCAGACAACAAATTGCCCACCGACGGTTCCACAATGTGCCGCGCTTTCGGTCGGGATCACTCGATACTCTTCCTGAATTTTCTGCTCGGGGGGCGAAGCCCACAGGAAGTTGCCCGATCGCGCACCAAGATTGGCAACGGCCTGGCTCCGTTCTATGACGTGGATGCCGATACCGGCACCCAGATGGGCATCAACCTCCTGCATAAGGCGGAGGGCGACGGAAAGTCGTGGCAGGAGAAGGCGATCAACGTGTGGCGCGTCCTGGTAGTTGCTCTGTTTTATAAGCGCGACACGCAGGGAATGACGATATCAGTCTCGACGCTGATTGAGTACTTGGCGCTCCCAAAGTTTGAGGAGCTCTACATAGAGGGTTATGACGAGGCACAGAAGAATCGTGGCCAGTGGTCGTACGGATTTGTCGGCGTCAAGACATACCTGGACTCTGGGTGTCCCGGCTATAGAGTGGATCGGCTACTGAAGAAACATGGACGTGGTCAGGCTGCCCAAGCAAACGGGTCGGAGCAGCCCCCGCCTCCAGGTCGCGGGCCCAACAAAGGTGGATCACCCGCCTCCGATGCTTCGTTGGAACAGGAGAACGTTGCGTTTGAACAGCACTCGTATCGCATCAACCAGTTGATGCCAGTGCTGAATATGCTAGACAAGACCTACGGCCACATCTTCAGCAAGACTTATCCGGAAATCGACATGGTCGACGTCGCGCTTCATAACCGCGTGCTTTTCATGTTGATTCCTTCGCTCGAAAAGTCGTCGCAGGAGGCTGAAAATCTTGGAAAGCTGGCGATCGCGTGCCTGCGCGTGATGATGGCGAAGAACCTCGGAGCCGGGGTCGAGGGATCGTACGAGAAACTGCTAGGCTCGAAGGCGACCAATGCGCCGTATCCTTTCCCAGCGGCCTTGGACGAGCTGGGCTACTACTTTTCGGATGGGATTGCGGTGATGTTTGCGCAGGCGAGATCACTCGGGATTTCTATGATTGCCATGGCGCAAGATACCGAAAAGCTGACCGAGGGTAATCGGGCCGCGGAGGCCGGCGCGATGCTCGGGAATACCGTAAACAAGTTGTTCCAAAAGATCGATGACGCGAAGAAAACCTACGAGCTCGCAGCGGCTCTTATTGGAAAGGCCTGGGTGGCCACGGTGGGGGGGTTCGAGCGCGGAGAACTTGGATGGCGGCGCACCCGTGACCTGAGCGTGCAGCAGGTGGATCGGGTGTCATTTGAGGAAATGAACCGGATGAAGCAGGGCGAGGCCATCATGATCTCCGATGGTGTGTTGCGTCGGATCCGGACGTTGTACGTTGGGGACTGGTTGAAGAAGCTGAACAACCAGTCCTTCCACGTGAATCGCTTTCTGCAGGTGCATAAACCGAGCCGGGACATTGTGCGGGCGATATCTATGCCGGTACCCTCCGCAAAGGTTGAAAGTGAATTCGACGGCGGTGTTCGACTGCTGAGAATCATGCGAGGCGAAGAAAGCCCACGCGGTGAAGTCACCCGAGTGGCCATGATTGAGGCGATTTCACAGGCTGCTTCGCGGATCCCAAAAGAGATCATTGGGATCGAGCGCGGAGTTCTTCTCTATCAAGCGGCGTGTTCCGCTCTCGGTCTATCGAGTGCCTTTCCCTCCGATTGGTCGGCGATTGCACCGGAAACCATCGCTCCGCCGAAGGAGGGGGGCGAAACTTTGCGCGCCAATGAAGGGCAGCCGGGCTCGCGATCGGCGAGATTTGCCGCGCGGCCAGATCTTGCGGCCGAACTTACCGGACCAATTGAGGACGACCCATACGCGCCGCCGGATCCGATGGCACTCATTCGGAAGGCTGGCCCAGCGGTGCTCGGACCGTTGGGAGGGTTTGCAGCAATCGCCGCTGCGGATGTGCCGGCGCCTTTGACGATTGCACCAGCTTTGCCGACTGGCCGGAGCGCGCTAGACGAGGGCGTTCCGATGGGCGCCAGTGTCTGGGACATGGTACCGCTCGACGATGCGGGCATCGATCTCGAACTGGAATCGATGCCGACTAGTGAGGACGCTGCGTTCATCGCCGACTCGTTGATGCAAGCCCACAATATGCTTCTAACCCCGAGAAGCGACGATGGAACGGTCGTTGGTGTGGATCAAGCCTCACTGGATGGCTTGGTGCGAGTGGAGGATGTTCTTGGCAATCCTGAACCCGAGCAGGGGGCACACACCATGCAGAAGGTTGTGTCTGTGGCCACGACCCCTGACACGGTGGCACGCGAGCAAATCTCCCTCCAAGACGTGGATGATTTCTTCGACAATCTTGAAAAGCAGGCCGCGTCGAAGGGCCCACCACCAAACGGCCAGGCGGATGCGTTGGACACGGGGGCCTGATGCCAGCAAACAGATCTCGTCAGAACACCGGAATAGAAATTGGCCGCCGCGGAGGCCGGAGTGTGGTCGACGTGTCCTACGCGCCATACTTCCATGCCACCGCCAAGCTACTCAGAGACGTGGCGGCGGCAGCTTTCGCCTCAGGAATGCATAAATCTGCGCGCGCGCGGCTGGTAGCGAAAGTGGACGCCTTAACTCGCCATGCAGAGGCCTGGCAGGGCGGTACAGCGAACCAGGCTCGTTTCAATGCGAGGTTCGCGGGCGAGATCCTGGCCTCATCCGTTCCAGATCTTCAAGACGGCGTTGCATGGGCGGTAGGTTTGCTTGACGGGGGGAGTCTGCTACCCCGCCATCTCACCGTGGACGAGCGTATCGCGGGCCTCCTGCAGCTAGAGCGATTTATGCGGGGGGCGGCTGTCCTCGAGGCCGCTGAGTCCGAGGCAGGCTCGGTTGAGGCTTTGGTCTGGACGAAATTCGAGCGCGCAGATCGATGGCTCTTCGAAGTCTCCTTACGACAGCCTCCTAAGGGATCGCAGATAGCGGCCCGGGGTGAAGACCTGTTGCAGACTGCCAGCGAGGCAATGATTACGGCGATCTGCAATCGTCCTTGCTCGACCTGGTCATTTGAACAGTTCTCGAGGGCCATCTTGCTCGTGCCCATTCGGCGCGAGACTGGCCAGGCCAGAATCGACGAGGCAACTGTGGCTGTTTGGGGTCAGGTAGAAGAAAAATCGCTTGCGGCGGAGATAGACCGCCACCAGCGCGCCGGCGGGCGGACGCTTACGCAGGAATTTCTAGATCTCCTACGCAAGCACCTCGCTCTCTGTGGTGGCACCGACATTGAGGTGGTTCTGATGCCAGGTCTTCGCCCGATCGTCCTCTATGCAGGAGGGATGAGCAGACGAGATCTGGATGCTGCATTGACTTCGATGGCGGCCTCGGCCGGAATCGGAGCTTAACCCCTGGGGTGATCGCGGTGGTGGGCTGGTACTGAGGCATCTGCACCCGCCTGAAGACGAATTGCCGGAAGTTGCCCGCGGCAGGCATCCGCGATTCCGTGCAGCAAGCGCTCCACCGGTGTTGGAGCAACTTGAACGCCCTGGGCGGTCTCCCATCCAATGAGCATGCTTCCGTTGCTCTCATCGAGTGACAGAATAAGCGCCCCGCCAGGTTCCGGCAGACCGGTGCTGCGGCGGGATTCTGCGTAGCGCAGACCAAGTGTCTCCATTCCGAAGGCGAGAGTTGCCCAGGCCGTAAGAAGCGCGCGCGTGACGTCGACCCGGACTGGAGTTTCTGCGCCTCGACGCACCTGGCCGTCGAACGTAACTTCGACTTGGCTGGGTGCACCTGCGGCGCCAACCCATGCACTCATTTCTCTGAAACTCTTGGGGTTGTACCCATCAGCGGCTGCACTCATAGGGGGCTCCAGTTTTTCTGTTGGCTCATGGAATCCGATTCTTCCAGAGTGTTCTCGGACTCGTCCTTCAGGGAAGTTGGTTCGTCCTTCAATGAAGCTGGTACCTCTTCCATCGGCGCGTGCCTTTGGTTTGCGGCGCGCTCACGGGCAAGCTCGTCATTGAGCTTCCGGATCGTCCGCTTGTGCTCGTGAAGGATAGCTATGTGGTCTCGCTTGTGCATCATTTCCGAGACCTGTTGAGGTGGCGCGTCGGCGGAGAGGCCGGCCCGCTCGATCGTGCGACGCAGACGAGCCACCTCCGACTCCAGGGTCGCAATCCTTGCTCGAAGAGATGCCTCTTGCTGCAGTAGTGCCGCGGCGCTCATTGAAAGCTATCCACTTCGCCCAAATTGGACGAGAAAACCTCGGACTCCGGTGAAACGGAGTCCGTCGTGGAGAGGGGAGCGCCAGTTTCCTGAGCGTTCGTGTCTATGAACAAGTGGGGCTCCTTCGCCAAGCGGGCGCTCCGTCTCCCAAGGGTCGGGCGCTATCGTCAGTATGGATTAGCATTAGAATTCATTACAAATATTAGCCCAACCGGCGGCTGTTCGGTTTCAACGGTACGACCTGACCCATGCCTACTAGCTTCGAAACTACTGATGCTACCGCTGCGCTGACGCGTGAGCTCTGGGCCATTTGCGATGCGTTGCCGCAGCGCGCGGCCATCGACAGCCGGGAGGCTGCGGAATGGATCGACTACATGGCCAACGTGAGACCTAAAGAGGCTGTGTGGCACATGCGTCGGGCATCCGGCATCGGCGGAAGTGAGATTGGGGGGCTTGTTAGGAACCGTTGGAACATTCGAGCCGATTTCGAGTTCTCAGCGCACGATTGGGCGCTCGGGAAACTGCTCAAAAAGCTCCCAGACGAGGGTAACGAGAGCACCTATCGCGGCACCGTGATGGAGCCCGTCATCCGACAGTTGTTCTACGCCCAATGCAGCGCAGAGCGTCTTCCAAGTGAATTCGAGCGCTTGAAGAATGCGGTTGGCAGCTTGAATTGGATGCGCTACTCGCCAGATGAACTTTGTCGATTTCGCCGTCCATTCCCGCTGGTTGTAGACGGACAGCGACACCAGTTGTATGGGCGATACCTCGCCGACTATAAGGCGCCAGCATCCGTTGATGCTTCCGACGACATTTCATTTCAGTATGCCGCGCAAATGAATCAGGGGGCGATTCTCTGTGAAGAGCAGGGCATTGAAGTCGACGGTCTTCTCCTGGTTCAGTTCGATTACCAAAATTGCGAACTTCACCTGAATGCTCTTCCCGTGGATCGCGAACTCTGCGCGGCCATTCGCGAAACAGGCGAGTACTACTGGGGTGAGGTGTTGCAAGGTCGCATTCCGCGCTATGTGGTGAAAGAGCAGCGAATCATCACTGACGAACTGCGGGCCGCGGCGCTTCCACTCGTTCAACGGCTGGCCATGCTCAGCGGAGTGGCAAAGAGGGTCAACGAGGAGGCCGAGGCGGTAAAGCAATCGCTGAACGGGCTGCTCGATCTGAGCAACAAGCGAATGGGGGCCGAGAAGCTGAGCTTCCCAGAGGTAATGAGCTGCTCTGCCACACCTGTAATCGATGAAGAGCGGCTTGCGGAACGGTTGCCTGCCGAGGTAATCGCCGAGTGTCGCTATGCGGGAAACGCCAAGGCTAAGAACGAGCTGGACCCTGATGCGGTGGCAAGTGCTCTTGCGGCTGCCGGTATTGATATCAATACGGTGATTCGTCGCAAGCTTGACCCTGCGAAAGTCCATCAGGCCTTGGCCGACCGCAACATCGATCCCAGCCTCGTCATCACGGAGAGGCCCGTTTGGCGCAGCGCGACCGGCGTTGCCGACCGAGTGGGCGACTGGGTGGAAAGTATGGATTGGTTCCGCCATCAAAGCGATGCCAGTCTCAGTGAAACCCCGATGGAGCCCTTGGAGGGCTCTGAATCTTCAGCACGCATTCACCGCTCAACAGAGCGAGAAACAGGCTAACCGGCAGCAGAAATTCTCAGGAGAGACCAAATGGCAATCATCACGAGCAGAGACGGCAACCGACCCACGGATTACGTTCAATTGACCTTCGGCACAAACGCGAAGGCCCCGCTGGGCATGGCTCTTCCGAATCGCGACTACAGCGAATTCACCGAAGTCCCTGGAATTGGCGGCCGCATCCGTCACGTGAGCGTCCGCACGAAGTCCATTCCTAACGGTGCGATCGAAACGTGCACCTTGTACTTCGAGGATGAAGGCGAAGAGCGAGGCACTGCCTTGCAGTTCGCCACTGGAGGACCTGACGGCTATAGCTATGCCGCAGGGCATCTCGTTGCGAAACTTCTTGCCTGCCGACCGGATGACCAGATTCGCATCATGGCCTACGTATTCAAGGAGGGCTCTACTGGAACTGATCGGAACACCGGTGAGAAGTACGTCCGTCAGAAGGCGGAACTAGCGGTCCCCGTGTTTGCGAATGACTACAAAATTCAGCAGCCGAACTGGGGCGTCGATAGCGAGGGCAACCCGATGGAGAAGGGGCCGGAAACGCCGTTCATCATAAACCCAACCACTGGCCGACCGACAAACCATCGCGACTTCACCGAGGCGCGCGAGTGGATGTCGATGGCACTGAAAGCGATGCAGATCTCATTCAACCGCCGAAGCCAAGCGGAGACGCACAGAGACGCCAATACGGCACCGATCTCCGCCGACGATCTTCCCGACTACCTGGATGGGCCGGAGCACCAGGCGGAACCTGATCATCGGGCCGTTTCTCGCGGGAACACGAATTACGAGAGCCAGCGAGGCTAAGTCCTGCCTGAAGGCCGGATCACGCATGTGAGGGGGCGGGCAAGTTGTCCCGCCCCATTTTTTTGGTAGAGCCGAAGTTGCGGAAATGAGAGGGAGTGAGCGGAAATGCAATGGATCGATCTAAGGGACCCTGCTGGAGCCCGGTTGCGACTTCTGGTGGATCATCAAGGGCGCCGTCACCTTGTTCTAGAGGGGGTCTCTCCACAAAGTCGAGCATTTCGCAGGGGTATCGACGAGCTGGGATTCACTTCGAGTCGCAGCGGAGCCTTGCTGATGATGCCGTTTCCATCAGGATCGACAACCTCCGCCGCTGTTTTTCAACGGATATGGCCGAACGCGATCGGTCGCGACATGCAAGTTTCTGCGGTCGTCATCCAACTGCGTCGACCGACTGAGCAGGCCGCAGCGCCGGCTGTAGCTGCAGCAGAAGAGGAGCGACTGCGAGAGATCCGCCAGACCCTTCAGGAGTCGGATTACCTCGGGCGCAACAGTGGAGGCTTGCGGGTCTTCGAAAGTCGGTCAGGCCGCTTTCTCGCAACTGAGAACGAATCTCTGCTGTACGAAAGTGAATCGGGCCGCGGCAACTCTTCGATGTTCCTTCGCGCCGTTGACGAGGAAGCGCTCGTCGACTGCGCCTACGGGTTCATCCGAAGTATCGAATTGGGTGAGGTGCAGCGCGAGGGTGATCTGGACCGGTTCATCGGCGCTGTCCTGCCCTCGAATGAGCAGGCGGCCGCGCATCTCATCCCCAACGTCCGGCGAGCAATCGAGGAAGCTAAGTTCCGATACCTGCAGGAGCGCTACGAAACGCCGGTCGAGGCGTGGGGCGATTCAATTCGGCTGACCGAATTCATGGCCATTCGGCCACGGGCGGGAGATGAGCCATGGCTGCCATTGCCGCTCACTCTGGCGATAAACCAAGCACTCGGCCTGCATCAGGACACTCCGCAGGACTTGCCGGAAGGCGAGCGGGCACAACGCCGCATTCTAATTTCCGGGGACTTCGTGGGCGCTGGGGCGCTCATGGTCCCCTCAGACTTCGCGGTCATCGCTCCTTCTGAAGTGATCGAACGGGCCCTCCCAGCAACGCGGGATGCCCTGCACCCTGATGAAGAGGAAGGGCATCAACTAGATTTCATGATTCTGCAGTCTTCCTGGGGGCCGAACGGCAGCAATCAGAACGTCGACCAGGATCTGCGTGAAATGCTAGGTGGGCTTGCCAGGGTGCGACCTGGCGGGGGAATAGCGCTCGTTGTTCGCCATGCAGAGGGGGCACGGCTGGGTGTACTGACTCCAGAGCAGCGCGAAATCCTGGAAGGATTCCGGGTTCAAGTGGAAATCGAGGCAATACTGGACGTACCGTCGGCATTGACCCGTTCATCCGGTGTTGAAAGCGGTGCTCGCTTGATCATCGCTGCGCCACTCGTGCCTGGCCAGCAACCTGGCCAATTGCCGGCGCCAAAGGCATGTCACAGCTGGGACGAGTTGAAGACTGTGGTCGACGAGCTGCTCGTTTCCCGTGGGCAACGCCCGTCGTCCGACGATGTCGTTCGGATCAGCGATCGCACGCTCGAGAATGAGCTGCAGCGTCCGTACGTTGCATTCTCTCGCGTGGGCGAGGCACGCACGATGGTGCCAAAGAACCTGCAGGCGTCTTTGAACTACGCGCTCGCCAGGGTGGAAGAAGAGCAGGGCTCAGTTGACGAGTATGTCGCATACGAGCTCGGCATGGGCATGGAAACGCTGGCAGAGCGATTCTCTGCGGAGCAGGTGGACGGCATTGCCATGATGATCAGCCGGCTGCAGAAGGGCCGAGGGATCATTGTCGGAGACGATACGGGAATTGGGAAAGGCCGGCAGATCGCCGCGGCCGCAGTGTGGGCCAATAAACAGCAGCGGCCCGTCATCTTCGTGACCGATCGGGCGAACCTGTTCTCAGACTTGGCACGAGACCTGATCGACATTGACGAATGGGCGCGCTTTCGCCCAATGCCTCTCAACTCTGATGGGCATGTCCTGGACATCATGGCTGACAATGAGGTGTTGGTAAGCGCTACTCCCGCCGACAGGATGAGCGAGATCCTAGAGAAGGACTTGTCATTCGGGGACCTGGACGTGAATCTGATCATGCTCACCTATTCGCAGATCAGCAGAGAGGACAGCACGAAGGCGGCCTGGTTGTTGAAGCAGTGCCCAAACGCGCTGGTCATTCTCGACGAGTCCCATATTGCCGCCGGCAGCGACAGCAACTCTGCCGATTACGTGCGAATGCTCGGGGAACGAAGCTGGGGTTTAGTACTGGCATCTGCCACGTGGGCAAAGTCGGTTCGAAACCTTCACATCTACGTGCGAGCATTCCCTGAGTCGATCAACATCGGGCAGGTGACGGCTGCCATGAAGCGAGGAGGCGAGGAGTTCGCTGAAGTGTTCTCTTCGATGCTCGCGCGAGACGGCGCGTTCTATCGGCGTGAGCATGATCTTTCCAAGCTTGAAGCGAACGTGCTAGTCGATGATTCGCACTACGATCGAAATCGAGCGCTGATGACTCAAGTGTCTGAAGTTCTGGGAATGATGTCCCTTCTCAGCGGCGAGGTCGACCAGCTACTGCATCGCGCCAATAGTGCGACTCGCGGTGCCTTGAGGGCGGCGCAGGAAGGGCGGAACGCATGGGTTGAGCAAGCAAAGTTAAATGTGGAGCAGCTCGACAGGCGGATTGAGGACTTAGAAAGCATCGGCGATTCTGAAGGTGTTGCCGCGGCAAGAGCAGAGCGGCGTGATCTAACTGAGCAGATTGGGCGCCCAATCTCCAAGGGGAGCTTCTTCCAGAACAGCTTCTCCACCGGGGGAATTCTCTATCAGGCCATGCGTCGCACGCTAGGGGCATTGCTTGCCGACGCCACCGTAGATCGCGCGATAGAGTCAATTCGCGCGGGCCGCCGACCCGTAATCGTGTTCGATGACACTGGCGAGGCTTTAGTTCGTCGGTTTATCGACGAAGAGCGAGAGCGGATCGAGGCATCCATTGCGGCACAGGACGGTGATGATGCCGTGCGAGCCTTGGCGGACCTGGTGAGTTCGCAACGGCGGGTAGCCGTGGTCCCCGATGTCCGCATGCCGATGTTGAAGGACCTCATGCACATGTTCCTGAAACGGCTCGGGGGCGTTAAGGTGCAAGAGGGGAATGATCCAGACGTTGGTGGAACAGGTGATAGCACGCTCGTGTCGATCGCTGCGGTGCCAGGTGTGAGCGAAGGTCAGATGGAGGCCTACCGCCGTGGTGTCGAGTCAATATTGGCGCGAGTTGAAGCCTTGCCAGATTTGCCGATCAGCCCCGCAGACTACATTCGCGTTCGGTTGGAGGAGGCAGGTTTCCGAGTTGGTGAAATCTCGGGTCGCCAGTTTGCTCTTCATCGCCCTGGTGCCGTAGACGATCAGGGGAACCCATATCGAGGGTTCTCCGGCCCCTGGAGGGTGGTGAAACGGGCGAAGAAGAAGACCGATGTCATGGCAACGGTGCGCGCGTTCAACGACGGACGTATTGACGTCGCCCTTCTCAATCGTGCGGGCGCCACGGGCCTTTCGATGCATGCATCACCGCGCTTCCCGAATCAGGACCGCCGTGAGCTGATTGAGTATCAAATCCAGGAAGATCCCACTGTGCGCCTGCAGCTGTACGGGCGGGTTAATCGATTCGATCAGGTGGTTGGGCCGATGCTAAGCATCATGACCACTGGCCAGCGGGCTGAATTGCGGAACCTGATGATGCAGAATCGAAAGCTGGCTGGGCTCTCGGTGAATGTGCGGTCCAGCCGGGAGAATGCCGCGCTCATCGGAGAGGTTCCGGACATGCTGAATAGCGTCGGCGATGAGGTGTGCGAAGAGTATCTGTTGGAGAATCCGGGCGTGATGAGCCGTTTGAGCATCGAAGTAGCCAAAGTGAAGGAGCGCACCGGATTGGCCAACCTGGTTACTCAGCGGATCGCATTGCTGCATCCTGACGACCAGGACAAGGTCTACGATGACCTTTTTGCGGCGTATGACGATGCCGTCATTCGCCGGGAGCTCTCCGGAGAGGGGGGCGCTAGTTTGCGCAACCGCGACTGGCGGGCGCGGACAATCGAGGAGGAACGTGCGTGGGGCCCGTCAGGTGAGATTCCACAGGAACTGTTCTCGGCGTTCGACGGCCCGGTCTTCTTACGGACAGTTGAGTATGTGAAGGACTATCAGCCGATTGGCTGGACGGCATTGAAGGAGACCATTGCAGAATCGAACGCCGCCTTGGTCGCGGAGCAAAAGGCAAAGTTTCAACCGGTTGCGCCGACCGGGAACGGTCGCGTGATGGCTGTCGCGGACTATAGCCGCGAGGAGACTGAAGCGGTCGGCGTGCGAAGGGCCAGGCAGGCCCGCGACATCCTTCAGCAACTGCAGCAGGCGGCGGCTGCGGCCAACAATGGGACCATCGGAGAGGGCGACCCGGCGGGTGGCAACGTGAATCCTGATGACTGGCGCTCGGCCTTGGCTGGCGCTTGGGTGCCGATTCGGATCCGGCGGGGCGGCCAGAATGTCTTCGATCGATTCGTTGCATACATTCCGCGCAGGGCACCGTACATTCCAATGTGGCAGTCCAAGGGAGATAGTGGTGGAGAGCTGCGGCTGGGCTTTGACGAGAATGGCGGCCCTACGCTTCAAGTGATCGGGCGCCGAGATCCGACGACGGGCGCGACCTGGGCAGAGATGTTCAAGCGTGTCTACATGCCGGCGGATGAGCGTCTGCATCAGGTGTCCCTGTCGTCGATCGTGGAGAGCGCAGGGCGAATTCTGGAAGGAAAGCGAATCATCGCGCTGCAGCGCATGGATTGTGCGTCAGTCGAGGAGGCGCTGGCGCAACCTGACGACAACGGTGTAAAGGAAGCGCATTGGCGTCTGCTATTCCTGCGGTCGGTCATGGCTTCCCTGGTTCCTGGTGCGGAGCTCACCCTGCGGGAGATCGCCGGCTCGAATAGTCAAACCTTCTGGAGTGTGGGCAACACAATGACGGTGGCGAAGGTTGAGATTCCGTCTCCCGAGGACGCAGCCGTCTTCTCGAAATGGAAATATCACCTTGTGCAGCCAGGGGATGAGAAGCCTACCGTCCTGACGGCAGCATCGCTGTTCAAACGGGCCGGAATGGCCCCAGAGTTCCCCGAAGTGGAGGTGGGTAGAACACACCTGTTTGATTTCGACTCGCGAGGAGAGGCGGCTCGGTTGGAACGCAGATTCGGCGATCACACCCCTGGCCCCGTTACCCTGCGTCGCAAGCTCTTGACGGGAAACCTTTTCCAGGCTGCGGAGTGGGCCGAGGCCACCAAGGCAGGTATGGCCATAACCTACACCGACGAAACGGGGCAGCGGCACCGCGCGATCCAAGTGCGCGCGACCGCCTTTGGGCGGCAGGACATCAACATGCACCGGATTCCCATCCGGTTGCACAACCCGTTGATGATCACCGACTTCGTGCACCGTACGTTGGACTGGGCCAACCGGCTGCCTCCGAACGAACGCCTGCCGGGGCGGACGTTGCAGGTACCGATGTCCTTCAAGGCGGCGATGTTTGAAGGCGAAAGGCGGCAGAGCTTGATTGACCTATTTGGGATCGCACCATACGCCCATGATGGGAAGGGGGCGGTCGCGTTTGGGGTCGAAAAGCGAGAAAAAGCCCGATTCGTTCGAATGGTGAAGTCAGCGATGGACGCGGATCGCCGGGATTGGGAGGCGGAGAATCCAGATGTTCCCTATCCCCTTGCTCTGACCGCTCAGGCGGCGCGCACCCCGCGTGACCAGGAGGAGACGACGGTCATGTTCGCGTTGCCGGCGGACCGAGCAGCGAGCACCCGATTCATCGGTCTGGTCATCCGCGCAGTTGGCCTGCAGCTGTACGTCCGGCCCCAGGATATGAAGTTGGCAGAGCTGGCTCGGCAATCAGAAGTGGTGTTCTTCCAGGAGGTGGCAGAGCGCCTGGCGCCCGAGCGTCAACGGCTTCTGGACGCCCAGGCCGCCCGCCGGGAAAGGAACAGAGCACTCGTAGGAGATTCCTTTGACTCCGGCGAAGCGGAGTCCGCTGACCCGATAGAAGACGAGGATGCAGCCGCTACCGGGCTGCAGAATCCTGGGCTCAGCGCCCTTCCGCCGGAGAGGACCGAAGCGCCAGCCATGTAGCGTCCAATGTTAGTGGTGGTTGGGAGGCGCCAAATTCCCGGCCACCACGTCAGTCCTCTGTCGTCAGCCCTTATACAATATGAATAGTAATTACAATTCATACCAAAAAGGCGGCGAAATGGCGACGGACCTGACGAAGCTGGATGAGCTATGGATTGCGGAGAAACCTAGCAACCAAGCAGTGATCGAGAAGGCGATGCGCGGCCTGGGGGCGCAGTGGGTCAATTCCTCTACTAGCAGGGCGGACGGGTTCGTCTTGCTGAACTGGAACGGAAAGTCCATAGCAGTTACGAGCGTATTCGGCCACATGCTGTCAATGGTGCTTCCACGAGGCTACGAAAGCTACCAGCGCTATGTTGAGCAAAGCAAGGAATTGGGGCGTTGGGACTTCTTCGGATTTCTCCCGTGGTTTCCTCCAGAGCTTCTGTATGTGGCAAAGCCGGAGCTAGGGCGCGACGGAAAGCCTGTGACGCGCGGCGGCCAGCCGGTGGAATCGGTACGCCTGAAGCTCGTAGAACAGTTGCTGCGCAAGGCCAAGGAAGTAGTCAATGCCTGCGACACGGATCGGGAAGGGCAACTGATCTTCGACGAAATTGTCATGCGCAGGCTGAAGCAGGATCCGGCCGCGTCGCGGTTCAAGCGCGTGCGAATCGTCAATACCGATGACAAGGCCATGATGGAGACCGTGCAGACGCTCGAGGCGAATGGATCGGAGCTCTGGGTGAATCTTCGCGCCGCGGCTGTTGCACGGGAAGAGTGCGACTTCCTCTTGGGCATGAATCTGTCGATGGCTGTTCAATCCCTGGTACGTCGCGAGCGCGGTGCACCGTCCATCGGATTGGGACGAGTCAAAATCGCCATTGCTGTGCTGGTGGACCAGCAAGACCGCCAAATTGCCGCATTTGTTCCATATGACGCCTTTGTTCCCATAGCTCAGCTGGCAGATCGAACGCAATTGCGCTGGTTCAAACGCCTGGGTTCGGAAGGGGCGCCGGGTTTCAACGCTAAGGGGCAGCTGGTCGACAAGGTGCTGGCCGACCGGATCGTGGCTGATGTCGCGCGCGGACAGCCGGGAGTGATCACCAATGCTTCCGTCGAGGAGAAAGGCGAGCCTGCGCCACTGCCATACTCGATGGGAACGTTGTTGGTCGAGGCTTCAAAGAAGCTGGGCCTCACAGTAAGCGAAGTGCAGGAGCTTGCCCAGAAGCTCTACGAGAAACATAAGCTCATCACCTACGTTGGCACTGATTGCCAATATTTGCCGGAGAACATGCACGAGCGAGCGCCGGAGATTCTGCACGCACTGCGATTTGCGACCGGTGCTGTACCCGGCCTCGATAAGGCGTTGGAGCTTGCCAATCCCGCTTTCAAGTCTCGTGCCTTCAATGACAGCAAGGTTGACGAACACTTCGCGATTACGCCGACTGGAGGTGAACCGGTCGGCCTAAACGACGCAGAAGCTGCCTTGTACGGAATGATCGTGAACCGCTATGTGGCGCAGTTCTTGGGGCCGTACACGTACCTTTCGACGGTGCTGACGGTGCAGTTTGGGCAGGATGTATTCCGGGCTCTCGCACGCAAGCCAACACGCGCGGGTTGGCGCGCGATCTCCGACCTCTCCATCGATGACTCAGAGGGAGCCGGCGACGCGGTGGATGTATCCCGGTTCCGCGAAGGGGAGCAGATTCAGGCGGTGGGCGCCCGAATTGACGTCAAGAGAGTGGACCCGCCTAGCGCATTCAACCAGGCCACGCTTGCGGAGGCGATGCTGAACGCGCATCGGTATGTGCGCGATGAGGATTACCCCACTCGCGCTCAGGCAGAAGAGGTGCGCAAAGTTCTCTCCCAAACGGAGGGAATCGGCACGTCCCGAACCCGGGCGAGCGCCATCACTGAAGTGCTCGCCATGGGCCTGCTGTTCGAGGCGGGACAGGGTAAAAAGCGCACGGTCCACATATCCGATATCGGACGCCAAATGCTCGGCCTTCTTCCGTCGCATCTCACGAGCATTGCAGTTACCGCGCAGTGGGAGCTCCTGTTCTCCCTGGTTGCAAAGGGTCAGATTCCCGCCAGCGCGGTGATAGACCAGCAAAAGCAGCTCATCAAGTACGTCGTGAAGTTTCTCGATGACAACCGGCGCGCCGCCGCCTAGTCGGCCGTCCTGTGAACCACTTTTCTCAATTTTGGAATCGATATGTCCGTTGCCCCTACGCCCGAATCGTCCCGGCCCACCACTTCCGCCAGTCTCCTTGCGCGTGTCGTCAAGGGCTCGGTCAATTGGACGCCCGAGGAGCGCCAGGACTTTCGGGACTTCTTTTGTACCGATGAGACCGATATGGAGCTGATTGCCCGGCTGGGGATAACGGCAGAGAAGCTTCGCGTGCGCCGTCAGTCCATCGCCAAGCTGGTGCAGGTGACCGCATGAAGCAGAAGAACACTATGCCGTTTGATCCCCGGCAGCTGGACCTGTTCGCAGTCGCTGAGGATATTTTCGGGACGCATTTCAGCCTCGAAGCCTCGCCCAGCGCCGTTCAGGAGGCTCCCGAGGAGGCTCGCGAGAAGATCTACAACATGCATGGGCCGGTCTTGGAGCTCACATCGGCCGAGGAAGATCGGTTCCACAAGGGTGGCTTTCGCAAGCTTGCCGCTTCAATGCTTATGGGCGCGATTGACGACGTTCTTCATGCGCGCACGCCCGAAGCTAAGACCGCAGCCCTTGCGTACTTTTCTGAGGCTGATGGTCCATTTCCCTTCGAAACCGTTCTGGATTGGCTCGGTCCTCCCCTGGACCACTTCACACCCGCACAGTGGGCGGCCCGGATTACCGAGGACGCCTCCTCTGCGAGTGCTGGAATTCATCGCTACTGGCGAGCAGTCGAACAGCAGGAGGCCGATCTGGCAGCTCGGGAGGTGGCGGATAGCGAAGAGCACCAGGCCGCGTACGTTGCCGAAGCCCAAGTTCACTTGCCGCAGGAACGATGGGGGCGCATGTAGAGAATGGACAACCGATTCATTTGTGGTGGACGTTTGCTCAGGCGCCTCGCTTCTGAAGCCGGGCTGACGTTCACGATTCAGGAGGATGGCCAGGATCGACGCAGCATTGTCGCCTGCGACGACGCGTTGGAAAGCAACGTGTTGGGGCCCCTCGTCGCCCTCCAGGCTGAGCGTGTCTGGCAAGCGCTATTCCCGGAGTTTCGAGGTTTTGCTACGGGCGCCTCGTTCACCGTCCAACCAGAGAGCCTGGTCGGGTTAGCGGTGCATTGGCCGTTGCTGGGCCGTGATCTCGCTTCCCTGCATCGGATGCTGGCCATAGCTCGCGCCGCAGACTCTCTTTTGGACTGGGAGAGACGTCAGGTGATCGAGGTGGAGGAAATGGTCGATTGGTACCAGAGCCTTCAAGTGCAGCTGCTGGACGATGTGCTGTACCTACCCGCCACCCCGGAATGGCCCGCTACACGCGTGCCGCTGATCTTCATTGAGAGTGAGCAGCAGGTGCCCAAGGAGCATGCTCATGCCTAGTGCTGGTCTTCTCGAACAAGCTCGTCTTGGCCGATACCGTGCTGCACCTCCAGTCGTGCCGGTGCCCGAGGGGGTGGAACAACTACAGAGTCAGTTGACTTTGGCGCAGCTTGATCCGGCCGATTTCCAGTCGGACGAAAGGATCCCTGAACCGCCGCCGGCATTGGACCGCAGAACTGCAGCTGCCCGTGCTGATGCAGCACAAAGGGAAGATCTGAGAGGCCAGAACAGACCACCACCGCGCGTGGCCCCCGAAGTGGGAGCCGATTTGCGCGCTGCCGACCCAGGTCGGCCCATCAGCTCGACCCAACAGGGGGCCGACGTCTCCACCCAGGCTCCTCCTGGGGCTTCTGTCTCTGCACCTAGATTCGGGGGCTTCAGAATCCCTGGAATGGACGGCATTGTGGGCGACGGCGGCTCCATGCGTCAGCCCGTTGACCGTGAACGAGCTGCTGTTGTCCGCGGTGCGCGCCAGCCGGCGCAAACACCACGTGAGGCGCAGCAAGCACAAGATCTGCCTACAGCAAAGCCAGAAGCAGTTGTACGTCATGTCTCTGAGAACAGCCAGGTTATCGCCGATCGACACGCAGCTGGTGTGCTGGTCCGCCTTGTGTCGGCAGTGGTCGAGGGCGGTGGAGGTCGCCAAGCAGGAGCCGGCGAACCAACCCCACAGGCTCTGGCAAGCCTCATCACAGAAGCTCACCGTGTTTCGCGCGAATTGACGGCTGCAGCGGCCGGCGGCACGCAGGTACGTCGTTCGCTTCAGGCGACCATGCTGAAAGAGACTGCACATGCACTCGCCCGTCACTACAGCAGTACGGGCAAAGTGGCAGCAGATTCCTTCCGCGCCATCGCGCAAAGCGTGCTGGACGCCGGTGCAGACCTAATCCCTCAGGAGGTCCTTGATCTTCTGGGGCAGGCCACCCCCGACTACGGCAGCGTGGAGAGCGAGCGACAGTATGCCGAGGACAGGCTGCGCGCAGCCTCTTTTGACATCGCGTGGGAAGTTCAGCGAAACCTCGAAGATCCCAAGCTGCATTACGGGCGCTTCTTCGACCTGAGGGAGGGAGACCCTGATGCGGATCGCCCGTTTACCTACGGCCAACCTCTTGAGGTAGTCCGCAATAGCCTGTTGCAAGGGGTTCGCAGGATCGTCGATGCAGCTGATCCAGATATCGCCTCGCCACTGGTCCTGGCCAAGTGGCGCGAAGGAGCGCTGTCGCGCGCTTCGAAATTGCTTTGCGCCATCTATAGGGCCGAGACGACGCGTCTGCTTCGCGCGGAGGCCACCCCCGACCTTCTTGGCCGTGCTCGTGCAAACGCTCTCGGTCGCACATTCGAGTCGGTCATGGCGGGGGTTGAGCGAAAGGCAAGGGAGCAATTCAACGAGATTGAAAGGAGCGCCCCAGCACTGATGCGGTTGGGTGAGCCTTTACAGGAATCTACGCCGGAAGTCCCGCGCCAGCAGGAACGACCGGCGGAACGGGAACGGAGTTGAGAATTTTGAAGAAAGTGAACCGGTCCGGTGGGATACGTCGTGCCAGCGCCTTGGCTCTGCTCATGGTGCATATCGGTGCACAGGCGGCAAATCAGGCCTGCGATCCTGCATTGGATGAGGCTATCGAGAAGCGCCGCCAGCAGAGCGATCAACAGATCGACACAGTTGATCAGGACATCTCGAACTCCGGAAAGCGGATGCTTGAGTGCATGGTCGATTTCGCGGAGGTCGTAGGCAACTCCATCAACATCGGAGGGAAGAACATCGACCTGAGTGGAGTGGTAAAGAGCCTGAATCAGGAGGCCTGCCGCATGACGCGAGAGGCAAAGCAAGGGCGGCTGCCCAGCTTCCCATCTTGGGAGAGCGTCTCGCGAAATGCCGGCGGCCAGCTGCCAGGTCGGACCCCCCCGGTCTACACACCGCCGACATTCCCCTCCACTGGGTCAACACAGCCGCCGCTGGGGTCCGTGAGCCATCCGCCGAGTAACAACGTACCGATGTCATACAGATCGAATCAATCGATGGACGGCGTTTACGACGCCCTTTCGAACGCAATGGGAGGGCGCCGTTGAACAAACTTTCATGCAACACAAAAGCTGATCCGCGCATCGAGTGCCTCGGCGGGACGGCATCGGTCTTACACGACCTGTTCTTTACGACGCGAAAGGGTTGATGATGGACTCGAAGGAATACGGGCCACTCGGGCCCAAGTGGCGGCGCAACGCCATTGCAGGCGTTCTTGCGTTGACGTTCAGCTCGGCGGCCGCTTCGGGTGGTGGGTATGTCGCGGATAGCTATTCGCCGCTGATCTATCAAGGGGTGCAGCAGATTCAGCAGCAACTCCAATCTGTGGTCCAGGCAATTCAGAATGCCAGAGATGCGATCGTTGACGCGATCTACAAATCCACGGGTTCGCAGACGGAAGCCCTGACAAACGCGATATCGAAGGGGTCCGAGCTGGACTCGCAGACGAACCGGCAAACTCAGATTGAGCTCGAGCGGGCTAGGCGAGACGCTGCCTTGGAGCAAGCTAACGGATGCTCGGTCACTGCGCGGTCCAAGTCGGGCGGCGCCGGATCAAGTGCCGCTGGATCGGGGGCGCAATATGGCGGCGGCGGTGCCCCTGTGCGGATGACTGGAAACTCAACGGTCAGCACAGCTATGGCCAAAGCGATCGACCGCGGAAACGGCCTTGAAGCTGCTCCCTCAACCAACAGACAAATTGAGGACACTGCCCAAGGGGCATGTGAGACTTATGGAGCGGGAAACCCTCTACGCGAGCTCTGGTGCAAAGCAGCAGGGTGGGCCGCGGGCAACCTGACTGGGTATTTCCAAGCGGACGTGCGCGCGGAGACACTTTTCGATGGGCCGCAAGCATCGCGAGATGCACAGGGCTTCAAGCACCAGCGAACGTTGGGGACAACGAAGAAGGAAATCGATGCTCTGAACTCCTTCGTGTACCACTTGGAGAAGCCTCAGCAGATCGAGGATCCGCAAAAGCTGGATCTGAAGACCCGGGCGGGGAAGGGCTTCCTGGCGCTCAAGACCACTTTTGACGCCCGCATTTCGATGGGTAGCAAGCCGACGCGGGATTACATCGGTGCGCGCTCCCCCGACAAAGAAACCATTCCGATGCTGCAACAACTCACCGCCGACCCGATCACAGGGGCGTGGGTGTCTCAGTACCTGCAGAAGAGCACGCCGAAGTGGAGCAGCACGGGAATCTCCTTGGAGGAACTTGAGCACCTAGAAGTCGAGCGACGTTACCTCAATCCCGCCTGGCAACTGGATTTTGCTACTCAGTTTGATCCAGCTGTCATCGCGCGTGAGGCGACGTTGATCAACCTTGCGAGGCAAGACCTTGAAGTGAAGTCCCTGCAGGAGGCGCGCAAGACGAACATGCTGCTCGGCCAGATTTACAACTCGTTGGTGCGTGTGGAGATGCGCGAAATCATGGATGGCATGCGGGAGCAGTCTAAGGACGCCGCTACTTCTGTGGAGTGATGAAAATGCAAGGACTCGAAAACTCCACATCGATGCGGGAATCATTTCCGCAGCGTCTGGCCGCGTTGATTGCCGCGAGGCCCGATCGGCTTCTCAGGCAGGTCGAGCTTTGCTACGCAGCATTGCGGCGGGATGCTGAGGGCCCGACACAGCCAGATATCGCCCAAAGACTGCTTTCGCGGACGGCCGAGGTCGACACTGCGCAACGGAATCTGGCGGATTGGCTGAAGGATCGCGCGGCAGTTAATACGGGCGAGGGCAGGCGTCTGCTGAGCTTGAGGCAGAACGTCGATCAGGACTTGGCGAAGCTCAGAGATGTGCTCTCTGTTTCAGCAGCCCTGCCCGTGGTCCAGGTGAAGGCAAAGGCATTGCAGGCGCTGCTAGATGTTCATGTAGGAGTGAAACAGCTGCGTGATCTGAGCAGAAAGCTGATTGAAGGCGTTAAGCGAGATGCGGCCGAGTTCCTTGTTGACTCGCCGAATGAAGGTCGGCCCATTCTGGAGCAAGAGTCACCCAGTATGCGCCAGAGAGAAGGGGAGAAATAATGAGGTTCCAAAAAACGGGGTACCTGCGCAGGTCGTTCTCCGCTTTGCTACTGGTAGCGATGTCCGTGTTGACGCAGCTTGCGCTTGCTCAGCAGAAGCCTCCGACCTCCGAAGAACTGGAGCAGGCGATTGGGAGGGAGACTGATAAGAGCTATGAAGTGCTGCGAATGGTGTTCGGCCAGTTCGCCGAGAATCCATTCCTTGAAGTTGGAACGCCAGATTCGTTGCTTGGCCACGTTTTCCTGATCTCGAACTTGGTGATCATGGGGCTGGGTATTGTCTGGTTCACGTACAACATCTTGGCCGGCATTCTCACATCCGCTCATGAGGGCCGTGTTCTTGGGCAGAAGATGTCGTCGGCGTGGCTTCCCGTTCGCACAACCGTGGGCGTCGCAGGGATGCTCCCCGTCTTCGGCGGATTCTCTGCAGCACAGGCGCTGTTCATGTGGTTCACCCTCCTTGGCATCGGGGCAGCAAATATGTCTTTGAATGCCTCAATCGACGCGGCGTCAAACTATGCCCCACTGGTCCAATCGGAGGCGATGGTGAACCCCCTGGGGTCGGGGGTACTGTCAGCGGACGTGGCTGACGCGCTTTTCATCTCTAAGGTGTGCGTTCTCGCAAATCGCGCTTACGACGATCCCGATGGCTACGACAGCAGCAACCTGCTGATTGACAATCTTGATTCCGCAGAGGGCGCGCGGACAAATCAGATCTATGGAGAGCGGCTGTGCGGGGGGGTGAACTTGGCGGGCTTTCTTGGCGATAACGCACGCTCCGGATCTGGCCTGCAGGGCGCACTCTCGTATCGAGTCGACTCGGTCGATTATGACGCAATTGCGAAGGCCGGCCGGCAGGCGATGGTTGGACAGTTGCGAGGGCTCAATGCGCTCGTCGACCCGATTGCAGTCGGTTGGTTTCGCGGCTATCAGAAGGCGTTGGCCAACGGAACTCCCATGCCGGAATGGCCTACCGAACACCTCACGAAGGCGCGCAAAGGGGTCCGATTGGTATACGACATTGTTAAGCCGTTAATTCCCAAGCAGAGTGCGATTCGTAAGGAGGCATCGGACAAGATTAAGCGTGATGGTTGGGCGGTGCTCGGTGCTTGGAACTCAACGATTGCTGAGGCGAATGCTGCAATCGTCGATGCCGCAAACGTATACAGTGTCACCGTAGTAGCCCCAGGCAGTCGAGTTGGCTTTGGACTTGGAGAGATTGGTGACCAGATACGGGGAATCGGGCAGCGGGTGTTGAGCTCGGTCGGCCTGGCCGATGTGCCGCAGACAGATCAGGTGCGAGATGCGCTTGCCGCACTGTCTACAAAGCGTGAGACCGCAGCGCCTGCTTCAGAATGCTTCTTCGATTCGTGGCAGACCGAAACCGGGAACTGCTCGATGGGCCAAGCACTGGCCTTGAGAATGATCGACGGCATCGCGGCGAACAGCGGAGGTAATGGGCTTGTGAACCCCATCATCGCGTCCAAGAATGTGGGCGATTGGTTGATGATGCTTCCACAGGTCGCGTATGTGGCCTCAAAGGCGAAGGATCTTCCCGGACCAGGCAAGGCAGTTAGCGCAGCGGCAGCGGCGGCATCGAAGGCGAATGGAGGCTTCGGACCTACAGCTCTGAAAATGTTCGGGTCGGATACTTTGAAGATCCTGGAGAAGCTCGCTATCGCCATGTTTATTGTGGGTGCGATCCTCGCCATTTATATCCCGTTTGTTCCGTTCCTGACATGGATGACCGGCCTAGTAGGCTATTTCTGCATCGTGGTAGAAGGGCTTGTCGCGGGTCAGCTAATGGCGTTTGCTCACCTGTCAGGTGAAGGTGATGGCATGGGTGCGCGCACGGAGCGGGGATATACCCACCTGCCCAACGTATTGTTGCGGCCCACTTTGATGGTCGTAAGTTTCTATATTGCAAATGCAATGTCGATCATGATCGCTACGCTGTTTCTCCAGCTTTTCGCAGCTGCGCTGGCCAACGTGCAAGGTAACTCAGTCACCGGAATTGCTTCGATCATTGGGCTCGTCGTCCTGTTCATGATAGGAATGATGGTCATGATTCAGGGTATCTACAACATGGTCTATGAGATTCCTGATCGTTCGTTGGGGTGGATTGGCTCAGCGATGGAAGCGCGATTCGGCCGAGAAATGGATAACAAGATTGAGATGCTCGCGCAGACTACGGTCCGGTGGTCCGGCGTTCCAGGAATTGGTGTAGGACGGGCGTAGCGCCCAAAAAAACAACCCGCCAAATTTGGCGGGTTGTTAGCTTGGGTGTGAATGCTTTGTGTTAATCAACGACGTTCTCCTCGCCACGCATCGGCAATAGTCTGCATTACGCCGCGGCGATAGTTGGGATTGATGACGAACCCCATAAGGCGGGTAGCTATGGCTATTATTATGTCCAGCAGCGCTATGGCCACGCAGATGCCGACGGGCACGAGGATGAGCTGTACGAAAGCCTTGCTTTGAAAGAGGTATCCTCCGCCGAACGCCAGGATGACGGCAAAGATAACCACCTTGGGGCGTGCGATGAAGTACACCAGGTCTTGAAAACCGGTGGTGGGCTTGGTTTGCATAGAGCGTTCCTCAGCTTTGTTGGGTCGAATGTAACAGAAATTGTTGAAAATTGATTTGATCATCACATGGCTCTTGGAGGAAACGTTCGCTAGGGGGTACACAAGGAAGCACGCACGTGCCTAGTCCCAAGTGGGCAAGTCGGCCCTCTCAGCGATATCCCAACGATTCGGGGTGAAAAATCATCACCCTCTGAATACCATCCTACAGGTCGAACCGTTCGTCCCAAAATTTTTTGCCGACCTTGGCTGAGTCATTTTTCTTTGGCACTGCCGTGCTGTGTGGTACAGCACCAGACGGTCAATGCTGCTACCTCGGGCGTTCTTGTGGCACCTGCGCAGGTGCGGGTGGTTCGTTGGCCACGCCCAAGTGCCGCGTAAATGCTCGTTCGAGCTTGCCCACCTCCTGCAAATCGATGCCCGATTCGGAGAGTGTGTGCTGCCAGTGCTCAGCGACTACTTGGCTTACTTCTTCAACGATGTCCCAGGCCTGCTTCGGCGTGAGCCGGAACAAGTCTGCTGAGCTCACCGCATTCTCGAAAGTGGAGAGTGCACCCTCATCACCAACAAGCATGCCCTGGTACATCCGTTCGGTGGTGATCACGGACGGCACCAGGTCGAATGCGGGTGCCAATCGTAACGTGTCAACACTGGAAACGTCGGGGCCATCCACGAAGCCATGGTTTAACTCGTGATCGTCGGTGTTGGAAGTAGCGATGTTGAATACCAGGCGCCGGAACAGCTGGCGGATATCCACTGCGGGATCTTCGCTCCACTTCGTCATGCGGCGGGCGAGCCCTGGATAGCTCCCATGAGGCGAGGGGGGAAGATCGGGTACTTCAAGTGCGCTGCGCGCGGAAGCGTAGCGAAGCCGCCCGAATTCCCCCGTTGGCAGAACTTCGACGTCGAATCGCTCCGTGAGGAACACTGCACGTCCGCCAACCTCAATCAACTGGCAGTTTGGCACCTCAATGCCGGCTCGACGAGCGAGGAGGTACATGGCATGTTCTTGCCGCGCGACCTCTGGAAGCTCTGGGGAGTCTTTTGTAGAGGGAAACTTGGCAATCCAGATCCGGCCGTCGGCCAGGACTGAACATTTTGGCCGGGCGCCCCCAAGCGAGAGCCCAGGGCGCAGCAATTGCTCGGCGTCACGCGGGAGATCTTTGCCTTGCTCGACGGCCCGCGCTGCCTGCTGGATGTCTTCGAGTTCGCTGATTGAGGCCAACCAGGCGGTGGAGTTGACTGTGCTCGGGGAGTCGCTGAAAAGAAGCGCTCCTGTCCTGACTCCGCCTTCAGATAGTCGGAGGTATCCCAATTGGTCCTGGGCGCCATAGAGACGGTCAATTAGAGCGCGTCCCCACGAGTCAGGGCCGGCATCAAGCAAAAAGCCGAAGTAGCCGCGATTCGCCGTCGTCGAGAACTGTGTCCGCCCCAATGGCACGGCCGGGCAGAGCGCCACTGCGTTTGGACGGGACAGGTACGAAGCGGCGTAGGCAAACTCGCCGCGGCCGCTGGTCGACGTGAGCTCGGTGTGCTTAAAGGCTCCGGCAACCACCGGTTCGGCAAGACCTGGAAGATATGTCCAAACATAGATTTGGCGAGCCATCACGTGAGTCCTTAGAAATTCGTGTCGATCGGCGTGGAGCCAATACTGGCTGCTGCTAGATCTGCAGGGACGAGCTGGTCGATCCCGCTGTCCAGGTCTAGTGCCCAAAGAACTGCGAGGTAGCTGCCGATGGAGGTACTGGGCTCTCCATGTTCGATCGCGCGCACGGTGGAAATCCCAAGGCTTGCTACGGTGGCAAGGCGCGCCTGGGTCCAGCCGCGCCCCTTCCGCGCCGCACGCAGGCGTCCGGCAAAGAGCTCGAGCCGCTTCTTGGTCTCAGGGGGCAACCCAGGAGATATGTTCATTGCTATAGCACCGAAATTCGTTCACATTCGATGGTTTAGCACCGATTCTGTTCGACGTCCAGATTGTGGCACCCATGGCTTCAGTGTGATCAGGAGAGCCTTGGCCATCAAGTCGATTGCGCCGGTCGAAGCGTTGAAGTCGACTGGGTGGTGGCCAGGCGTCGAAATGGCGCGTAGGAGTGTCGTAGGCCACGTCAACTTCGCCCCCTCTTGCTGACCTTGCCAGTCGTGATGTTTCTCACGACGCATTGAATGGCGCGCGGGAATCGCCGCGGCGCTCGAAGGCCGATCGTTGGCCACATTCGATTGCTGTGTCTTTGTTCTTCTTCTAGTGCAGGTGAATCTTCCGTTCGAGCGGCGCGCGAAGCGATTGACCTTCTAGCGCGGGATCAGAGGGACGAGGCGTGCCGGCATTGCGCTATCCAGCAGCTCTCTCGCAGCGCGTTGCGTTTCGATGCACTTTTCCCAATTGTCGCGCTTGCTGGGGGTTTGTTCGGCTGCTGCGGCCAACACGCATGCGGTGTCCAAATCCTCGAGCATATCGAGGAGATCGAGGGGGGCGTGTGCCCAGCCCTTACTAACTTGAACAGCCTCGGTAGCGGCGCCATTGATGCCATTGCCGTACGTCGCGCTCATGCGGTGACACGCCTTCCGCAACGCCTGCAGACGTTCCTCCCAGTAGAGGCGGTCGAACGGAAGTAGTGCGGCTGCGGCCGCCTGGCGGCAAGCGGTGTCCCAGACCTCAATCATTTGGAGCAATGCGGCTGGAACTGGCATCCAGCCGCTCATTGTGTTGCCAGTAGTGCTAAGCGCGGTGCCGGCGTGAGTGCTATCGCGACGAAAGCCAGTAAAGGTTCCGCTTCGCCCCGGCGGAGGTCGCATGTTCAGGGTTTGGTTTTGGGGGGCTGTGGGGGAGGACCCATTATTAGAAAGAGAAGTCATGACCTGGTTGTTGGTAGGTACGCCCTGCAAAGTACAATAAAAAGACGCAAACCGTAAACATTTGAAATGAACACTATAGTTTGTAGCTCAATAGAGCGCAATGCGTTGCTATGCTGTTTTACAGAGGAACCGAGCAGTGGCAGCGAAGCACTCTCTTGCGGCAGCATTGAGAACGGTAAGAAAGGCCCGTGGCTTAAGCCAGGAAGCCTTTTCGGACGTCTCGAGCCGGACCTATCTGAGCGTGCTGGAGCGGGATTTGAAAAGCCCAACCCTCAGCAAGTTGTCGGATATTTGCGATGTTTTGAACGTACATCCCGTCACGTTGCTGGTTCTTGCATACAGTGGGGGCACTCCCGAGGGAGTGCAGTCGGTGCTCAATGAGGTCCTCGAAGAGCTCCGCGAACTCCGAGAATCTCCTATCGCCTGAGCCGTTTCGCACGGCCAGAGACCCTTTCCGATCTTGTAGCCCCTGGGCTTCAAACTTCCATATTGCGCCCTTTTATGTAGCCCAAGGGCTACAGAATTGCGCACGCCCCGATAGAGCAGTTCAATGTCCATTTTGTGCCTCGTGGGCTACAAAATGCGTAGAATGAATTAGTTTTGATGCCCAGGGGCTACAAATGACGACTTTAGGCGATGTTGCAGAAATGCTAAAGAACGTGCGCAAGCAAAGCCATCTCTCCCAAGACGAGTTGGCGGCGCGCGCCGGCGTTGCACGAACAACAGTCAATCGAATGGAGACCGTTGCCCGTGGGGACATGAGCGTTTCCGCTCTGGTGAGACTGCTGGAAGCTGCGGGCTACGACCTCAAGTTTGTGAAGCGTGGCCATGGTCGGACCGTCGAAGACATCCTTGAAGAACAAAAACGCGTGGAGTGATCGATGCGTCTAGACGTACACGTGCAGGGGCTGCGAGTCGCGCAGCTCTATCGAGAGGCGGACGAGTATGTCCTTCAATACGAACCCGGGACACCTGAGCACGCGTTCGTCAGCGTGACCATGCCCGTGCGCCAGGCGCCATGGCGTTGGCCTCGGGATCTGCACCCGTTTTTTCGCCAGAACCTACCTGAAGGGCATCTGCTAGGAGTGATCCGCGAATTGTTCGGGCCGCTTCTGGATGGGACTGATCTTTCGCTGTTGGCCGTTGTGGGGGCAGCTGGTATTGGGCGTGTTGCTGTGACACCCGAAGGGGTGGCACCAGGCGTGGAGCTCAATCCTCTGAATATTGATGAGCTTCTGACTGCAGAGCAATCGACGGCGCACTTTGATTACTTGGTGCGCCAGTACGCGCGCTCCGCGGTCTCGGGCGTGGTGCCAAAATTTCTCGCGCCCGAGGACGAGCCGGGAAGCGGTGAAGATGCGGGCAAGGCCACGCTCCGTACCGCTCGTCATATCATCAAGGGTTCAGACAAGGCCACGGAATTTTTGGGCTTCAACGAGCACTTCACCTTGAAAGTGCTGGAGCGTTTGAATGTCGTGCCGGTGGTTCGTACGCAAATGTCCGCGGATGGACGGATCCTCGTGGTGGATCGCTTTGACGTCGATGCCGAGGGGCGGCCGGCTTACGGGGTAGAGGATGCCTGCAATTTGCTCGGGCTTCCCCCGCACGAGAAATACAGCCCGTCTACCGAACGGGCCTTGAACGCTACCCGGGCATACATCCCGGCTGCGGCGCGGCGCCAACAGAATCTTCACTTCGCCTGGCAACTGCTCTCTAACTATGTCGTGCGAAATGCCGACTGCCACGCGAAGAACATCGCCATCTACTACTCGTCTCTCGAGGATGTGCGCTACACACCCATCTACGACGTGGTCACGACGCAGGCCTACCCCCAGTTCAGCAGCGCGCCAGGCCTGTCCGTGGACGGACGCAAGACATGGGCGCCGGGTAAAACGCTGGCGCGCTTTTGCACTGCCCGACTGGATATTTCTCCCCGGGACTACCAGGACATGGTCGAGCAACTGTGCGAATCAGCCGTGGAGGTGGGTCAGGAGATCCTTGCCGCCGCTAAGAATGAGCCACGCTGGACTTGGATTGCGACGCAGATGGTGCATTCGTGGAACGACGGCATGTGTTCGCTTCGCAGCGCTCGGCTTGATAAGAGGTATCGCGGCCTAGATGCCGCCATTGCCGAAGCGGGGATTGCGGCCGCCGATTCACAGCAAGCCGCCCCCATGGCCATCGGGAGGTCGGAATTGATTGCGGCTCCAACCCGCAAGCGGTCCTAATGCACTTTTTCAACTTTAGGCAACACCGATATGTTCGATCATCTGTACATGTGGTACCAAAATTTCCCAGTACTGTTCGCGCTTTTGACTGTTGTCGTAGCCGTTGGGGGGGGATTGTCCGCGGGCTTTGGAGCGATGGGCACCCTTTGCGGCAAAGACCGCATTGCCGGGAGATACGAGTTCCGCTTGAACTACAACCGGATCGTTCACCTACTTTGCATGGTGGTGCTTTCGCTCTTCGTGGTCTTGGTCTATCTCTGGTCCACTCGTACGTACGTAGATCCACTAGTGTTCGTTCTCTCTGTGAGCGGATTTTTCGCAGTGTCGTTCTTCGTCGTCGGTGTTCATCTCTATAGGAAGACCAGGCAAAAGCGAGTGGTGGGCACCTTCCTCCCCACCCATATCGGTGCCCGTGAAATTAAGATCGTCGCGACTCAGGAAGGGCCACAGTTATGGTCGCTCCATTTTACGGGCGACAATGACGTGTGGCATGGATTCATCTATCGACTCTGCGCCCGCTTTCACCTGTTTGGATGCGTGGGGACGCGCAAGCTCGTGCTCGGCCTGGCAGAGCTCCTTCAACTGACACGGAAATTGATCGAGGTTTCTCACGAGCTCGTGACGGAGGCAGAGCGAAATGAGGAGAGGGGTTACAGCCTGATTTTGGCTTCGCCTCTGCTGCCAGGGCGTGAAAAGCTGCTCAACGCGCTACGGAAAAAATTCGCTGTTCCTCCGACGGAGGAGTGGGATTTCCACCCGGTGAAGCGAACTCTATCCAGTTTTGAACTGGCGGTGGGCAAGGACACTTTCGGTTGGAAACTTCGACGTGGTTGCGACGACATCCTGGCGGAAGGTGTGCAGATTTGGCATCGGAGTCTTCCCCGTCCAGGCCCAGTTAGTAATGATGAACAGAACGTGAGTCGTTAACGGCGGGTCATCAGCTCATAGGTGTCTATCTGCCAAAAACACTCCCCCCCAGGATCCCTTAGCTGGCGACAAGCGGTCATCAGCTGAGCAGACTCTTCGCGCGCCTCGATGCAGAGTGTGCTTGTTCGGCTTCCTTCCTTCTTTACTCAATTGGTCTGGGTCCGCCAAGTCGTCGGCGGGTTTCTTCAGCCGGCGACGCACATAGGCCAATTCATCCACCAGTGAAGTCTCATTCCATTCGATATGGTGAGCAATTACAGGGACCTTTGTATTGCCCTCAAAGGTGAGCACCTACGGGAACCCATTTGACCTTGTTTGGGATTGCTGGAGGTTGTTCCCTGGCGGGAGAGGGCTCGATTGACTCCCAATGACATTCACCGTCATTAGATTCTGCGGTGCACCGCGAGGCCGCCTTTAGTGACAGCCAATGCCATTCACCAGCATTGGTGAAATTCCGTCCGAAAACAAGAAATTCGGGAAGTGCACGTGCCGCCGCTTCATCTTTCAATTTCTCCGACGAGAATTTGTTCGACAGATCACGGCTTTAGGAGCTACTTGGTGAATTTCTATGGCCATGCGCGAAAGTCACCGGTTTTCGAGCGAAATACTTACAGTCGAAAATCGTGTGTCATTTGCGCCAGGCGGACCGCGCAAAACGCAGATAATGGCCGGAAATTGCGAACTTGCAGCTGAGCTGTATGGGTTCGAATGGCCGTTTCCGAGGTGAATTCTTGCCCCACGTCTCATTACTCCGAAAAAATCACATCCCACTAATGGGGAAGAATCCGCTATCGCTCGAAAGCACGCCCGTTTTTGCCCGCTCCCGTTCGCATTCGCCCCATGCGCGGGCTCACAACGTGCCAGCCGCCCCAGCGCCAGCGGCTCCGGCCCGCATCATCCCCATTCGACGCCGCACGCAGGCCCTGGTGCGTCCTGGCGCGCATTCGCCGGCCTTGGGCTCACCCACTGGTGGATGCGCTCCCTGGGCCGTTACCGCATTGGCGTCTCCGTCCGGGACGAATGCGCCCCCAGTGCACCCGCTATGTCGCGCATGCGCCCCGAGTGGATTCGTTCTGGAAGGGTTTGGCATGGGCGAGCTTCAGCATCGGGGAGAACCGCCATTGGACGCGTCTAGGACCCGTACAAGTGCGCTGGCAGGTAGATTCACCCGCGGCGACGCCACCCAAGACGCGCGTTCGGCTAGCGCCGCTTGGTCTCTTATGGTTGGGTCCGTCCTCGGCGCGACCGGTGCTGTCGCATTGATCCATGGGACCGACCGCGCGACAGGGGAGCTGCACCTCGGTGCGTTCTCGCGCAGGAAGAGTCCGCACAAGGTCGCTTTCACCTCAGGGAGCGGATTCGCCCCGGCGCGCCCCTGGCCCAGTTCTGGCCTGATCTGTGCATTCCTGGAGGAGGTCTGATGGAAACAAGTAAGCCCGGTGTACTTGACGACGGCAACTCCGACCGCCAGACGCTCGCGGCCCAATACGAGCCCGATGTGGGCGTCCACGCCCATGCAAGCGCCGTTTCTGAGCCGTCCGCGCCCTCGGCGGCTCGCACCCTTGAGGTGTCCGCGCCCCCGGCCGTTCGCACCCTTGGGACGTCCATGCCCCTGGCCGGCCGCACCATTGAGCCGTCAGCGCCCGTGGACGTACGCACCCTCGAGGGATCCGCACTCCCGGCCGCACGCACGCTCATGCCGTCTACGACCGAGGCTTATGCGCGCGCCTTGACCCGCATTCAACGTGGCGTAGCCCACACGGGGGCGGCTCCGTCCAGGCCGGGATACTTCCAAGCGCTTGTAGACTGGCTTGTGCACCACGCCCCTGGGATTCGACCTGGTACGTGGATGATTCGGCGCGCCGCCCTACGGGACTATTTCGCCAGAGATGGATCGCCTGAGGCCCTTGAGGCGGATTCGCGCCTAGAAGCGTTGTCGCCCAGGGACGGTTTCAAAGGGGTGCGTCCGGGCACAACCCAGCGCCTCTATGCTGCCGCGTCTACTCGGCGGCGCCATATTCTGCCATCGCATCTGCGGCTGCTGACGCAGCGACTGGCGCTTCAGGCGCGCCCCCGAAAGGGTGATCGATTGGACCCAGCCTCTGTAGTCACAGTGGCCATTCGTGCGTTTCAGGCAGCAGGGCTACGCCCGAGTGAGTGGCCGAGAGCCGAGTGGACCGCCCCCGGCTCCCTAGAACTGAAGGTGAGAAGTGCAAAGCGGCGCCAGGCGCCGCAAACCCTCCCGTCTATGGCTGGAGCAGCGCCCCCTACGAAATTGCCACGTGAGCGCGTTGTTAGTATTGATCCGGAGGAGCGCTTGTGGGTCGATCTGTTCCTTGGTTACGTGGCGCGCGGATGCGCGCAACCGGGCGGCTATCACGCCTTCTACGAGGCGATGGATCGCAAGCGGTATGACGTGTGCCAGGATCTTGGGATCACGATGACCTTCTACGCGGCAAGAGGGCAATTCGGGGCTGATAGGAAGAAGCGCAATGGGCTGAAGGCCGCGGCGGTGGAGATGGGCAATTCACCGAGGAAGGCGTCCGCCTACTACGGCCCTGTTGGAAAGGCCCGCCCTGGCGTCGTCCGCCCTAAGGAGCATTTGGCAGAGGTCGAGCGCGTGCAGGAGGTACCGCCTTCGGCCGCATTCACTCAGGGCGAGCCCGCAGACAATGGATTCTTCTAAATGTCGGATACGACCTTGATCGAAAACGCCCCGGGGGGCGCTTCCATTCTCACGATACGCAGTCGGTACGTCCTTGAAGTTGGTGAGCCTGCCGTCTTGGAAGGGCACGTGCACTTTTCGGCGCCGGCGGACTCAAAGGCGGCAGGTCGGCACCTTCCTCGGGTTGCAGTGCCTTTCTGGCTTCTGGTCGAAGAGGTAGAGACCTTCAAGGCGGCATCGAGCGGAATCCTCCTGTCCGACAGCATCCGCGCACAAGCCTACAAGGCCGAGTTCAAGATCAAGTATTGGATCCTGTCGGATGGGGCATCTGAGCTCTGTCCGGATCAGGGCGGTTGGTTTGAGGCGAGGTACTCACGCGCGCCCGGCGTGTTCGGCGATGATGGCCGACTGACGATGCACCGGCCGGGGCTTTTGATCGTCGATCCCGAATCGATTCGTCGCTTCCGGCTTGGCTCCTACATTCAAGACGAGATCACAAGGTGGGCGAAGTATTGGCCGAGAGCTAGTGTCGATTGCGTGTCCCTTCACGCGGCTCAGGCAGAGACCGATGAAGACCGAATCACTCGCAACAAGTTCTGGGGGCGGTACGGGTTCAGGTTCGTGTGGAAGGATCCAGTAACGATGCGGGAAGGGGTCTCCGCGCCTATGAAGGCTGAAGATCTGCGCATACCTCTGTCCGCCCCCGACCGATACCGCCATATTCAACCGATGGAGGTTGCCCAGCACCTGGCGCTCACCCACGAGAAGGCGGAGGGGGCGTGCAAAGCTCATGCCAAGGTGCTGTGCCTTTCAAACTATCTCTATGAGCTTGAACAGGGTGCGAAGAAGCAGAGTTTGCGGTGGGCAGTATCCGGGAAATGGCGCCAGCGCACCGCTGATCTGTTGGAGCGGAGCGACGAGTGGGCGGAGGACGCTGTGCAGGGTTCTCCTTCGATTGCTGCTGGCGCGAGCGATTCTGCATTGTTGGCCAGCGCCCCCGTGGCGCACACACTGCAGGTGTTTCATGAGCTAAGCCGTCTGAGGACCCTGGAAGCCTCGAAAGCAAGCAATGCGGAGCTTGGTGCCCGGCGGAAATGGCTGGATGTTCAACATTTGCTTGATTACCCAGTGTCATGGCGCAGCCGCTCCGCTAAGGCCAGGTAGCGCGGTGGGCAGTTATGCCAGCCTCCGCCATCGCCATACCGAGGGTTAGGGGGCGTTTTCGTCCAGGCCTTTCGGGGGTTGGTTGCACGAGGGCAGGCCAGCGCGCCTTGCGCCACTGCCGGACGCGGATGGGGGCCTGGGAGGCCGAAGGGGGCTGCCCGCCGGGCGGCGCCGGCTGCCAGCGATAGGCGCTCCGCCGGCGATCAGCGGAACAAGGCGGTCGTCATGGCCAGGCCCACCACGATCACGCCGCGGCGCACGACCGCCACGGGCAGGCGATGCGTCAGGCGGCCGCCGGCCCAGCCACCCAGCGCGCCGGCAACCATCATGGGCATGGCGCGCGGCCAGTCCACGGCCCCGCCCGCCGAATAGACGCCGGCGGCCATCAGCGTGAGCACGGCCGAGGCCCAGTTCTTGGCCTGGTTCATGGCGAGCAGGTCGCGGTGTCCGGCCAGCGCGAACAGCGCCAGCAGCAGGATGCCCATGCCGCCATTGAAGTAGCCGCCGTAGATGCTGGCGGCGAACAGCCCGGCGCGCAATCCCGCGTCCGATACCGAGACCTCGGCCGAGGCCGCGCCGCGGGCCCGGCGCGCGATCCAGGCGGGGCCGGCCATGAACATCAGGGTCGCCAGCAACATCATCCAGGGCACGATGCCGCGCAGGGCCGCGTCGCCGGTCTGCGTCAGCAGGTATGCGCCCAGCGCGCCGCCGGCGCAGGACAGGATCGCCAACTGGCCCAAGGGCATCAGGCCGGGCCGGGCCGCGCGGCCGCGGCCCAGCGACAGGGCGCCGGCCAGATAGCCGGGCAGCAGCGCGACCGCGCCGGTGGCGTTGGCCGCGACAGCCGGCACGCCGGCGAACATCAGCGCGGGCAGCGTCAGGAAACTGCCGCCGCCCGCGATCGTATTGAGCGCGCCGCCGATGAAGGCGGCGGCGCACAGCAACAGGGTTTCCATCATGCCGTTCCTGTGCCGTCCTCAATCGACCTGCAGGCCGATGCGCTTGACCACGTCACCCCACTTGGCCACGTCCTCGCGGATCAGCTGGCGCAGGGCTTCCGGCGTGCCCGGGTCGGGTTCGGCGCCCTGGGCCGAGAGCGTCTCGTGCGCGGCCGGGTCCTTGAGCGCCAGCGCCACTTCGGCGTTGAGCTTGTCGACGACCGCGGGCGGCGTGCCGGCGGGCGCGAACAAGGCGAACCACGATCCCGATTCGAAGCCCGGCACGCCTTGTTCGGCGATGGTGGGCACGTCGGGCAGGGCCTGGGAGCGGTGCGCGGACGTGACCGCGATCGCCCGGGCCTTGCCGGCCTTGATCTGCGGCAGCGCCGAGCTGATGTTGTCGGCCAGCAGCTGCACCTGTCCGCCGGTCAGCGCCACCAGCGCGGGATTGCCGCCCTGGAACGGCACGTGCACCATGTCCACGCCGGTCATCATCTTGAACAGTTCCATGCCCAGGTGGCCCGGCGTGCCGTTGCCGGCGGAGCTGAAGTTCAGCTGCCCGGGGTTGCGCTTGGCATAGTCGATCAGCCCGGGGATGTCCTTGACCGGCACCGAGGGATGCACCATGACGACTTGCGGAACGCGGGCCACCAGCGAGATGGCGGCGAAGTCCTTCAGCGGGTCGTAGTTCAGGTTGCGGTGCGTGGTCGTCGCGATGGCGTGAGAGGCGTTCGTGCCCATGACCAGCGTGTAGCCGTCGGGCGCGGCGCGCGCCGCCAGCCGCGCGCCCACGGTGCCGCCAGCGCCGGCGCGGTTCTCGATGACGAAGGCCTGTCCCAGCTTGGTGGACAGCTGCTTGCCGAGCTGGCGGGCGAGCAGGTCGCTCGCTCCGCCCGCGGCGAAGGGCACGATGGTGGTGACCGGGCGCGACGGATAATCCTGCGCCTGGGCGCCGCCGGACAGGCCGGCGGCCAGCGCGAGGGACGCGGCCAGATGCTGCAATACTCGATTCGTCTTCATTTGCCTCTCTCCATTATTGTTGTCGCCGGACCGGCCCGGGGCCTGCGAGGCCCTGCGGGCGGCGCTCCGGCGCGGGGCGCGAGCCCCGTTTCCCGCAGCGGTTCGCGGCTAGCGCGCCGCGACGATGGTCACATCCAGCTCCGGCAGCCCCGCGACGCGCCCGTGCAGGCGGTCGCCGACCTGCACCGCGCCCACGCCCGCGGGCGTGCCGGTGTAGATCAGGTCGCCCGGCATCAGGCGGTACTGGCGCGAAAGCTGCACGATGATTTCCGGCACGTTCCAGATCATCTTGCCGAGGTCGGACTGCTGCGCGACCCGGCCGTTGACTTCCAGCGTCAAGGGCCCGGCCAGCACGTGTCCGCCGGCCTCCACCGGCAGGATGGGGCCGCAGGGGGCGGACGCGTCGAAGGACTTGCCCACTTCCCACGGACGCCCTTCGCGGAAGGCTTCGCGCTGGCGGTCGCGCCGGGTCATGTCCAGGCCCACCGCGTAGCCGAACACCGCGGACAGGGATTGGGTGGGATCGGGATCGGGCGTGCGGCCGATGGCGATGACCAGTTCGAGCTCGAACTGGAAGTCCTCGGTCAGGACGGGATAGGGCACCTGGCCATCGGTGACGATCGCGTCGGTGGGCTTCTGGAAAAAGAAGGGGGGATCGCGCTCGTCGCCTTCCTTCATCTCGCGGATGTGCTCGATGTAGTTGCGGCCGACGCAGTAGATGCGCCGCACCGCGAAGGCCTGGTCGCGTCCGGCGACGGGCACGGTCACGGGGGCGACGACGGGCAGGGGCAAGGCAGCGGCGCCGTTGGCGGGGGCGGGGTGATTCATGAAACTCCTTTCGGCTGGCCCCGCGCCGTGAGGGCGCGGGCGATGCATGAATGTTGCGCGAAAGGCGAGGGCGGCCGTTAGACGGTGGACTGTCCTAAAGCCGGACAAACTTGCGCAGTCGGCGCCGGCCGGCTCAGCACGGCCCGGGCTGGCGCAGCTGGCGGCGGAACGCCGTGGGGCTGGCCTGTTCGAGCAACCGGAAGCGGCGCCCGAAATACGCTTCGTCGGAAAACCCGCAGCGAAACGCGATCTCCTTGACCGAGAGGCTGGTATGCAGCAGCAGCTCGCGCGCCAGCGACATCCGCCGGGCGGTCAGGTATTCGACGAAGGTCTGGCCCGTCTCGCGCTTGAGCAGGTGGGCCAGGTAGGTGGGGGACAGGTGGATGGCGGCGGCCGCGTCGGTCAGGGACACGGGCTGGTCCAGGCGGTCTTTCAGGAAGGCCCGCAGCCGCGTCAGGGCCGGATTGCGGGCCTGGCCCGAGGCGGGCATGGCCGCCAGCGCGGCCAGCGCCTCGCCGTGCTCGCGCCAGACCAGGCCGATCAGCTGCAGCAGGTACGCGCGGATCAGGATGGCCGAGCCGTTGGCCCGGCGCTGGTCTTCGGCCGCGATCTCGCGGCACAGCCCTTCCACCTGGGCCAGCGCCGCGCCGTTCAGCCGGAAGTCCAGCTGCTCCTGGAAGCGGAAGGGCGCGAGCTCGGGCGCGCGCTCGATGGGCAGGTCCTGAAGGTCGAGCGCGTCCACGTCCAGCGAGGGCAGCAGGTAGCCCAGGCTGGCGTTGAGGATGTAGTAGCGGCTGCCCGGCACGGTCGGGATGAAATGGGTCTTGTAGGGAAGGATGAAGCACACCGTGCCCGGCGTGACCGCGCGCCGCGCATCGCCGATGGCGTGCTGGGTTTTGCCGGCCAGTTGCACGTGGATCTGCAGGTATTCGTGGCGGTGCGCCGCGGGGTTGGGCAGCGCCGTGCGCTCGTCGCGGATGCCGAAGTCGCCGTACCGAGAACGCTCGGACATCTTGTAGTTGCTCAGCGGCAGATCGCGCGCGGGGCGGGCGGAAGGGGCAAGGGCGGTGGACGATGCCATGAATGGATCCGAGGACGGAAAGACTCGTTCGGGAACGACAGGCCAGGCGCCATTTTGCGTGGCTGGCGCGGCGGCGACAAGTTCGCCTCGGCAATGAGGGCAAGCGCGGCGCGCGCGGCGCCGGACACCCGGGAGTTTCCGCGCGCGCCCCCAGGTTCCGGGCGGCCAGTGTTCAACATTTTCTTGACTACCCGGTGTCATGGCGCCGTCGCTCCCCTAAGGTCAGGTAACGCGGTGGGCAGTTATGCCAGGCTCCCCCATCGCCATGCCGAGGGTTAGGGGGCGTTTTCGTCCAGGCCCTTCGGAGAGGATGGTTTCACGAGGGCAGGCCGGCGTACCGCAGCAGTCCGCGCTGCTGGGCCGCTTCGCTGGTGGGGAATCTTTCGAGGTGTCAGGGCTGCTGCCGCGCGCGGCGGGCCGAGCTCATTTGAAAGCGAGGGGCGCGTGCCCGATCGGAAGGCCAGGCGATTGGAATCACACGACGGCGGTCGATTTCAAGAGCAGTTGGCATAGACCGGTACCTTCATGGGTGCTGATCGCATAGTGGTCGTGTCCGAACATGTGCACGGCACCGCCATTGATCCTGTCACTGATGGCGCGCACACCTTCGTAGACGGTGCGACCTTCTGCTTGCAAATCGGGAAGGTTTTCGCCCAGCTGCTGAAACGTGTAAAGGTTCATGCAAATTGCCTCGTGTTTGATGACTGTGCATTCAGTCTACGGGGCCGATATCTCGTCCCAAAACTCTCGCAGCTACGCGGCCGCCTGACTCTCCTCAGCTGGTTGGCCTCGGCGTTCAGCGGCGCGGCGATTGCTCCGCACCTGCCCGGGGGGGCGCGCGCCGCGGGGCCTAGCCTGCCTTCAGCACCACGTCTATTCGCGCGTGAGCACAGGGCGGCCAGTGATCACCGCAAAGATCTCAGCCTGATCCGCATCTCGGAAGGGCTGCGAGCCGATCCAATCTTTGATGCGACGCTCAGTGGTGACTGAGACGTTCTCCCGGGTGACGATGAACCCGCCCCCAGGTGAGAAGGCCGCTACCGGCGTTTCATAGCTGAAGAGTAGACGGGTGCCGTCGCGATACTCCAGAACAACAGGATCGAGCCCATTGGGCTTAACTGGGATCAGTTTCATGGTGTCAGTGATGGTGGCGCGATCGCGCCGGTTTGCCGGCCGGCAGCAGGGGACTGATTGCCGGGGTTGTCCGCCACGAGGCGGGCCAAGGAATCCGTTCTAGCCGTCCAAGGTCGGCTATGGCTGATGCCCTGTCAGGGCCGGAGAGTAACCCGGCCCCAGGTCAGGTGCTATCGAGATAGAAAGGCCTCGGCCCGCCTGACGAGCTCGAAGCGGCTCACAGTATCTCCATGAGGCATGGCGCTACCGTGGTGGAGCAGGACGTTGTCCAAGGCCGAAGACAGATCCGCGATGAGGTCTCGGGCCTCTTCCTGTGCTTGAGGCTTGGGCTGGCTCACTGAAGGGCGCTGAATGTGGAGCGCCCCCTCGAGCACCGCAATGACCTCCGGGAACGAATTCGATACATCCAGCAGGGCTTCGAGTACCTGACCATTGGTGGAGGCCTCGGGGTCCTTTTGCAGATTCTGGATCCTCTTCAATTGGTCGATGATGGCTTGCATGATTGCTCCTTCTGCGGGTGGTCTGATTATGGAGCCCTGGGCAGACGACGCACGGTGAGACGCGATCGCCAGATGGACCGAGGACGAGTTCAGACATCAGCCTACCGGGCGGTGGTATCGCTCCAAAGCTTTCGTCGGCGCGTTGGACTCGGGCGAACCGGAGTCCTTTAGTGTGCGGCCAATTGCATCCGCCGGCTGCAGCGCTGGGCAGGAGCCGCAAGTAGTCGGCCTCAGCTTGGCCGCCAAGATTTGGGGCGGTCATAGAATGAAATAGACTTACCATTCATACAAATATATGACTGGAACTTGATCCATGGCCATTCTGCGGAATGATGAGATGCCCCGGGACCTCGACGCGTCGGAGGTGATGCCGACGGAAGGGGAGACACCCGAAGTGGCCCGCCCGCGCTTTCGATTCGTGGTGCCAGGGGTAGGACCGGTCGGAGCAGACTCGGGGGCGCGGCAGGGCAACCAGCGCCAGCAGATGGCAAGCCAATCGCGCGCGCTTCCGCCTTCGGGAGGAGCAGGGAACCAAGTACCACCGCGCCCCCAGGTGGACCGCGCTGCGGCGCCGGCGGCATTTCGCAACGCTCGTCCGATCGCCCCCTCGGCACAGCGGGGCCCCGCACGCTCCCGTCCCACCCCCACAGCGTCCCAGCAGGGGGTGATCGACGACGACGCTGAAGTCGTGGCCGCGATGGCCCTGTCGGGCAGCGGGAAAACGACCACCTCGATCGGAGTGGCGGAGGCCCGGCCGAAAGAGAAGATGCTGTATGTCAGCTTTGCAAAGGCCAATGCCGATGAAGCCAAGCTGCGCTTTCCACGCAACGTCGATTGTCGGACGGGCCACTCCATCGCGTACCTTGGGCTGGATGCCCGCACGAGGGCCCGGGTACCGAAGTACTGGAATGCGCGGACGATCACGGATGACCTGCAGACGCTGACTGGGAAAAGGCCGAGCTGGAATGAGGTGGCGGTGATTGGGCGCTTGTTTCAAGAGTTCTTTGCCGACACTGCCCCTACGATTGACGTCGAGCTCCACAGTGCGCGCGCGGTGGCGGCTGATCCTAAGGTGAGCATTGCACGGCTGCAGGAATGCGCTCAGAAGGCGAATGCGCTTTGGGAGGAAATGAAGAATCCGCACGGGCGCTGCCGCATTCCCCACGACGGATACCTGAAGCGCTTCATTCTCGGCCGCCCGAACCTCGGCTTCGAGCGCATCATCTTTGAAGAGGCCCAAGACGCCAACCCACTGATGGCCGCGCTTGTGCTCCAGCAGCGGGAGTACGGTTCGAAGCTGATGATCATCGGTGATGAGCACCAGTCCATCTACAAGTTCCGCGGCGCCTACAACATCTTTAAGCATTTGCCCGAGGATGCATCGGTCCACACGTTGACGGAAACATGGCGCTTTGGCCCGGAGACGGCGGAGAAGGTCAATCTAGTCCTGGCAGCTTTCAAGCCCCATGAAACGGCACGCGTGGTGGGCTGCGGCCAGGATCGCCCCTGGAGTGAAAAGGAATCCACGACCTATCTGGCGCGCACCAATGCCAAGCTCTTTGAGATGGCTGTCGCGCATGTGGAGTCCAAGAACACCCCGATCTACTGGGTCGGCGGCATCGGCAAGTACCGCGTGCACATGTTGTTGGATGCATACGCGCTCTGGGAGGGCCGTGTGCGTGAGGTCAACGACGAGTTCTTCCGCGGCTATCTCAGTTGGGAGGAGCTGCGGCAGTACGCAGAAAGCACGGGTGATCCTGACGCCAAAATCCTGCATGCACTGGTCGAGCAGTATCGGCACCGCATTCCCGACCTGGTGGAACGCATCGACTCACAGGTCTCCGAAACTCTGGAAAACGCGGCTATCGGCCTGGGCACTGGCCACGGATCCAAAGGTCTGGAGTTTCCCCAGGTGGAGCTCTGCGACGACTTCGACAAGTCCTTCGAACGCGCGCTGACGGCACACCAGGCCGATCAGATGACCTCAGAGGACGAGCAAGAGATCAACCTCCTGTACGTGGCGCTGTCCCGCGCGAAGTACTGCGTCCGCCCGAACCCGGCCCTTGGGGCCTGGATGGACGAAGAGCGGCTTCTCCTGCAGGAGGCACTGGCGCGGACCAGCTCACACGCCGAGATGATGGGCGATCGACCCTAGGGGGCGCGTGGCGCCCCCGCGAGCACCGAATTCAACCTGGCCCGCAGACGCGGGTCACCTTTCCAAGTAGGAGTCCTCAGTGCCTGAAATCACAGACAACCAACTCGCCGCCCCCGGTAGCACGGCCGAGAGCCCCACGGTTGCGCTGGCAGTCCTTCGCTCGGCGCCCGGCGACAGCCAACTCAACAATATCCTGGCCGGCGTGTACGGGACCTATGAGGACGGTAAGTTCTTAGTCGACTCAGCAATTCGCCGAGCTGACGAGCAATTCTTCGACTACACCCGCCGCGAGTCGGAGGCGGCAACTGTCTCGATTCTGCAGGTGCCTGAAGCCCTGTTACCTGTCGTGAAGGCCAACATCGGCGCGATGGTGCGGGCGCGTTGGGCGGACATGTACGCGAGCATGCGAGCTGCCCAAGAAGACGGAAGCGAAATGGCGCTCGCGCTGGAGAGCGATCGCGATCGAGCGCTTTTGGCCATCGACGACATTCTGCGTGACACCGGAGCAGAAGAGGTGTTTGTCAGCCCCATGCAGGTCCAAGGCCTGCTGGTCAACTTCCGGATGTCGATTCCTGCAGTGAACGCTGACGACGAAGTGGAGACCGGGCCAGTCACCGAACGACCGTACGGGCGACTCCATGCGGCGGCCACTCTCCGGGGTGCGGGTGAAGTCTCCCCGTGCCCGGCAGACGCCGTTTTCGGCGCATTGGAGGCTGAGACCGCTTCCTTCCCCGTGGACTCCTCCGAAGACCGCGCGGACGGAGTGCTTCGCATGCGACTCGTGGCCCCTTCTGCGGAGCTTGCCCAGGAGTACGCCGACCTGGTTGCGCAAGATCCGACTCTGCGCGAACTGATCTTTGCCCTGGGCCATCCGTCTGCCTTCCAGTTGGAGAACGTAGGCCAGCCCTACGCGCCGCACCAAGTCCATATTGAGCAGCTGGGATACAACCAGGTGGCGGCGGACCAAGCACAAGAGCAGGACGGTGCCGACACCGGCGCGGCAGCACTTCAACCGGTTGACCAGTTGCCAGCACCTGTAATGCCTCCGCCGGTCGATGACGGCTTCTTCGGTGACGAGGAGCCGGCGCCCCAGCAAATCGAACGCCCGCGCGAACACGGCTAATCCTGGCCACTGAAATTTACTTCTTGGGTGAGCGACTATGGGGATACGCTTCAATATTCCGGGCACTGGTCTGGTCGGTCCTGATACTCCAACACCAGCACCCCGTGCGCCGGCGCCCCGGCCGGCGCCGCAGGTGAACGTGCCACCGATGGCGCTGGCATCCTCTGAAGAGCGTCAGCCAGGTAGGAGCACGTTTGGAGCCGCTCCAGCAAAGGGCCTTCAGACCCATTCGCAGCCAAGCGTGGGGATCGAAGCCGTCCCAATCGATGCGCTGGATCCGCCCGCCTGGCTGGACGAGGCGCCGCTCACCCAGTCTGACGACGAAAACGTTGAATACTGGTCGGGGGACGTGGGCCAACAGGAACCTGTTGCTCCCCGGCGGCGGGCTCTCCCGCGGGCGAATCCGGCCGAATTCGAACCTGAAGCGAGTCTGCGCTATCACCGAGGCGCCCCCGAGAGCATTCCGCTGGGCTCAGCCTATTCGGAGCGGGAATGGACGTCTGTGCGGGCCGGTGCAGACGTGCGCGCTACGGCGGTCGAGATCGATCTGGGCGGCGGCCGTGCCTTGGTGTCTGCGTCCTGGGATGAGCCCGGCAACGAGGTTCTTTCGGTCCTCGGGGTGGAACGCATTCGCCTGGTCGCGCCTGAGGCGTCCACGCCCCCCGAGCGTGCATCCCTTGGGCGTATCGTGCTGGTCGCGGATTCGGACTGGGTGGGCCGCTCCGTTCACAACCTCGGGCTGCCAGCGGGAACGACGAAGGTCGGAAACTCCCTGGTCGATGATGCCTCGGGCGAGGTCCTGGGGGATGCCCCGGCCCCCGCACAGAGCCGCCTTGAACTGGCTCGGGTGGCGCGTGATGTCGGCGCCGAGCTGCTGCTGTACACGACGCCGAAGGATTGGCTATCGCTCCGGAGCCAGTTCTACCAAGTGCGTGAGCAGGGCTGGTACGACGACCGCCAGGCTTGGCCTCGCCAAACGCCCGTGGCCATCATTCATCGGCCGCTCGTCATACTTGGAGATGACAAGCTGAGCGCTGCCCAAATGGACTGGCTGGCGGCGGCCGAACGCGATCTCGGCGTGATCGGGCCTGCCAGGCCGGGGAACAGGTGGACCGAAGGCGAGGCTCAGGCGGTCATGCGGTGGTTGGATACCGAGCGCAGCCGGCCGGAGAACCAAGATCTCGATGAGATCGGGCGAATTCGCCTGGAAGACATCGCCATCATGAAGCTGGTCGACGAGCGGGACCGGCCCGCGCCGGCGGCTACAGCGCTTATCGAGTGTTTGGGGGCGCTACCTGCCATCGAACACCGGAAGGATTCCGATCGAGCGGCGGAGAAGACCGCCCCCACATACGAGCGTCCCCGAGGATAGAGGCGAAAATTGGGGGCTAACCCTCGCCTTTGTACCTGAGCCGCAATCCTACAATTGTTGATTCCGGAAAATGCCCCAATGCCGTTTCTGTGGGGCATTGCTTCATCCATCCACCCAGGGGATATAGGTATGAAAAATGCCGTCATCGGTGCTTTGCTTTTGACCGCGGCCGTCGCAGCGCCTGCACACGCGGCGTTCACCATCAGCTGCAAAACTCAAATCGAAAAGCCTGCAAAAGATGCTGCGCGTCCAATCCAATGGCGGTGGGATGGTTCAGAGGTGAGCACCACGTATACCACCCACGAAAAGGAAGAAAAGTCCAACAGATATAAGCCCGTTCATTTCGTACAGCGGGATTCCATCAGCGGAATCGTCAATACCTACTACGGCTTTGTGACGGCGGTCCTGTCCAATGGTGACCGGCAATCCAGGACGTATCACGTGTTCGAGCGCGACAACCAATTGCTTGCCACGGAAACATGGAACTTGGTGACCCCCGAAGGGGCTGTCGTCTCTTCGCACCAGAACGAGTATCGCAACTGCACTTGGAAGAAGTCCTGACGCCGAGACGTCTTGCTGATTTCGCACGCCCTAGAGGTCTGCTTTCGGGCGTTCTTTCGTCCTCTCCGCTTCGACACTCGAACTATGAAGCCTTCCATTTTCTGCGCCTTTATTTTGGCAGCAGTCTGTGCGACCCCGGCACAGGCGGGATTCACCATCAGCTGCAAGCACGCGATTTCTCAGGGAAAGGAAATTAAGACGCCCGCGGAGTGGCAGTGGAATGGAATTGAGCTACGCGTGACGAAGATGCTCGCCACGGGCAAACTGGACATCAGCACCGTAAAGCCTCAGCGGTTCGAGAAACTGGTCAGCACGATTGCTGACATCAAAACGACGCGCTATGTGTTCGTTTTGGATAAGCTCGCCAATGGGATCGTGAAGAGTCGAACGTTAGCCTTTAGCGAGGGGCCCCAGTTTCGATGGACGGAGGATACTTTGGGGTTCGTCACCCCTCTGGGCGGAATCGTCTCAAGCTTCGAAGAAGAGAGAGTTTACGGGTGCAGTATGCGCGAGGAGTGACGCCCAGCCACACCTTTCCGCGTTCGTTTGTTGAATTCAAGCGCAGAGGCTGCGCGCACGAATGATCGCCTGTTGCCAGAGGCGGAACTCGAAATCCTCGGTCTCCCATTCCCAACACTCATCGCCGAGATGCTTTGCGCCGGCTGCGACCATGTCGGCCTCCCACGCCGTGCGATCAACGCCGAGTCGATCGAGAAGCGTTGCGGACTTGAGCGCGCCCACTTCCTCTCCTCCCGCCGCTCCGCCGCTGGCCTGGGGGAGGGAAATGCGCCCCAGCGCGATGGTATAAGGACGCAGCGACGAGGCATATGCACCGCCATCGCGCTCGGCTTGCGCCTTTTGTTGAGCCGAGATTACGCGGGTCTCGTCTTCCTCATGCATCCAGGCCACTGCCTGCGCTGCATCAGAGGCCCGCTGCTTGGACAGCATAGCGGCGATAATGGCGCGAGCGAAGGGGACCGGCCCCAGGCCAAACGTGCCGCCTACGCTTGATTCGATTTCCTTGATTTCTTCATCCGTCAGCTCGGGCTGGGACGCATTATTTTCGTTCATGTTGGTTCCGCTCGCATCAGTCATTGCGTTACTCAATTCGACCAGTTGAATTCTTGAAGAGTCAGGGGGATGCCCATGATCACAATCTAGATTACCCGAGCGGTCGACCACTCCCAAGAATTGTCTCGTCTGATGAACCTGACGCTAGCGCGGTGCCCTCGTCTTGGTCTTCAACTTCTTCAACGGCTTCCCCTGTCGCGATACGCAAGGCATCAAAGGCCGCGTCAAACCGGCTTACGTTCTCGGGAAACACGATTAGGCTGCCATCAGTGCGGTCCCAGACGTGCGGATAGAGGGACGTCATACCCTTGGCGGCGGCGAGCAACCTATTGTTTACATCCGGCCCTACCCGAGGCGCTGCGGAGCCGGGCGCTTCGCTGGCCGGCGCCTGGGGGGCGGCGTGCTTTCTGCCGCGAGCGGCTGATAGCGAGCCCCTAGCTGCGATATCCGCCTCAAGACGGCGAACGGCAAGAACGACTGCATCCGGCAAGGCGCCGGCGTCACCTGGCCGCCCGAAATGCTCAAAGATGAAGGCGAGGAGGGTGGAAACGTCTCCCTCGACGCTGCGGAGACCGGAGTTGGGGTGGTTGGGGGTCAATTGAGAACCTTGGGCGTGTCGGCTAGGCGCGGAGGATCGATATCATGCTGCTTGGGCAGGAGGAAAGGTCATCGCGGGGCAGGTTGGTTCTCCCTGCGCTTTGCAATTGTTTCCACCCAGTGGGCAGCCAGCGCAAACCAGGGGGTGCCGACAATGACTAGCGTGACAACCGTCCGTAGTATCGGGGTGTCTGTGCCCACATCCGGGGGAATTCCCTGGAGAATGTAGAAATTCGCCAAGCCAGGGCCGAAGAACACAAGCGCGCAAAAGATGAGCCGGACAATCATGTGGCTCATTGGCTTGACTGTGGCTGCAACGGAGAGTCCCAACAATACCCAGCCGCCAATATGGAGCACAGCGCCCGCCGAGTAGAACCAGGGGGCTGCAACAGCCTCCAAGAAATGGACCTGAAAGTCCCAAACCATGCGGAGGAACGACAGAAACGCAGCGACAACGATGAGCGCTGGAATGGTCATGACTGTTGATTTGATGAGGTTCATTTCCTGCGTGCGTGTTGAGTTGAGGGTGCCGCGCAAGGGCTAAGTTACGCCGCTCGACTGCGGCGAGATTCCGGGGCCGACTGGCGCAGCATGGGCATACCTAACGGCCGTGCATACCCCGAGAAGGCCTTCAGCATGTCCGAGAAGAATGGTTCAGACTTGGTGGGCGCCAACAAGTCCTCGGGATGATAGCCGCTCTCTCTGAGAACGAGGTCAACAGCCGCCTCGAGAGAGCCAAGATTAGATTCCATGTACTGCCTGGCGCGCGCAAGCGCAGCCTCTAACGGTTGTTGCGCCTCGTCCAGGCACACTGCCGTGCGCTTCGTCCAGAGCGGCGCGCCGGTGACTCCGAACCAAAGCCACCACGTCGAAGCCTGGCGCTCGCCGAGCGTCGTTTCGCTTGTTCCTGGCCAGACATCTGAATCCCCCTTCGGATTGACCCAGGCTAGGGCGCCGACCAGCTGGTCGGAGAATTCGCCGCTCAGCTCCCACCTCGACTTCAAGATTTCGATGTCGACCTGCAGGTTGACGTACTCGAGCACGTGGCGGGGCTCGCCGAATACCTTCTGAGGCAGAGACTCCAGCAGTGCCCGGAGGGTCATCAATGCATGGGGCGCGTGAATCAGCCAGCGCCAGCGTTGGGCCATGGCCGTGGTGGAGTCGAATGCTTCCTGGGGGTGCGGGACAAAGGCAGCAAGCTCGCCCGCGAAGCTCTCCTGACGTCGCTGGCGCAGCAGGGTGGAGCGCTGGACATGGAGGCTGGCGAGGACAGCTGGCTGATCGAACTGGGAGACGGTGGTGGGGGCGCGCTTGCGGACGCGTACCCGGTGGACAACCGCCCGGTGCTCGCCGTCATACATGGAGAAGGACACGCTCATGTACTCGGGAAGGGCATGGCTCGCATTCGAACCGAACCGGAGCTCCTCCAGTTCATAGGCAATATTCGAAAGCCGCTTGCCGAGCTCTGCCACACCATCCGGGTGCGCCCCCAGCCAATCTCGCAACGCCTGAAACTTGTCGTCGACCAGAGCCGCGACGCGATTTGTGGCCGCCATGTTGGAAATATGGGTGGAGCTCGCGCCGGCCGACGATGCATGGGCCAAACCGTAACGGTCGTTGTGGTGCACGACCGATCCAACTTCGGGCAAGTCAATAGCGAAATCCATCTGGATAAGCTCTGGGTCCATCGAGCAGCCGAGCGTCAGGTGCTCCAGCCACCGCATGATGTCTTCGATCATGGCTTTTGACTGATGCACGCTGCAGCGGTCGCCGAGACGTTGCCAGATCTTCGCGCGGATCAAATTCAGGCAGCGATTCGCATCTGGGATGAGGTCAGGATCCAAGGTCGGCTGCTGGCGCTGGTTGCTTGCTCGTTGGTGCAGGACAAAGCGGTAAGGCGTACCCAGCAACATAGGGATGAGCGCGTCGCGCAGCAGGCGCCACTCAGGGTGCAATTCCCAGGTTCGGTCGAGGAGAGGGAGGTTGTGGCGAGCCAGTTCGATAAGGAACGGCGCGAACTCGCGCCAGGAGTTGCGTATGTCGTCGCCGATCAGGGAACGAGTGGGGGGCATATCACGATTCCTTGCAGGGCCAGGTGGTCGCTGGCGGTGACAGGTGCGGCGGGCCCGCCGACGTCGAATGACATCTCGAATGTCATTGAGTGGAAGAAAATGCCGCTCTTTGCTTTGTGTTTTCATTATGAATCAATATAATGATTCATACAAACACGAAATTTGAAACTGTCGCGATTCCGGGACTGCCCAACCGCCTCGAGGCGAAAGAATGTCCCGGCCCCTTCTGGTGGCACGCCACCCCAACTGGACTGATGCATCTCCGATATGAGCAAAGAAAAGAACCTGACCGCTGTGGGCGGTGACGATGGCCACTATGCGATCAAGATCGCCGTTATGCGGCCCGGCTCGCCGATCAGCACCTTCGCTATGCCGGCTCGTGCTTGGCCCGGCAAGCTGACCTCCGCCGGCCTTACCGAGAGCGCGTCGGCTGAGGGTCTGGACAAGATCTATATGACGGCCGACAACCAGTACGTCACGATCACGGCCGACGATCTGCTGGGCAAATTTGCAGACACTCGGTCCAACGACTACCCCACCTCGGCAGTGAACCGCGCGCTGGTGCATTACGCGCTTCGCCAAGCTGGCGTGTCTGGGCCAACCAGTTTGGTGTCCGGCTTGCCGGTGGACCGCTTCTACCTTGGCGAGGTGCCCAACAAGGAACTGATCAACGCGAAGCGCGAGAATCTGCTCAAGCCGATCTCGTGCTTGGCTGACATTGACGTGCCGGTGATTGAAATGCACCAGGTGCTCTCTGAGGCCGTCGCAGCCTTCTTCGATCAGCGTTACGACGAAGACGGGAAGGTCAATGAAGAGTTCCATGAGCTTTCGAGCTCGGCGCCTGTGGCCGTTGTTGATGGCGGCGGCAAGACGTTGGATATCGCGGTGGTGCGAGAAGGCGGGACGGGCCTGTACAAGGACCTGTCTGGTACTGCGGATGTGGGGGCCTTGACGCTCTACGATCGCCTGAACCAGGAACTTCGCAAGCGGTTCAGCCTCGGCCAGGACATCGCGATCAAGTATCTCGAGCAGGCAGTGAAGACCGGGCAATATCGTCTGTACGGCAAGCCGCAGGACGTGCAGGAGCTCGTGGACGGCATGCTGGAGGAATTCTCCGATCAAATCCGCTTCGAAGTGAACAAGCGACTCAAGGACGCCTCGCAATTCGGGCGCACGATCTTCGTGGGCGGCGTGGCTGAATTGCTCGGTAAGTTCCGAGCCCGCGTTTTCCCGGGTCTGCCGGAGGAGGCGATCATGATCCCGTCCAACCCGGGCTTTGCCAATGCCCGCGGAATGGCAAAGGCGGCCTATCTGGCTGCACAGCGCACGCGAGCGTAAGTATGGCCAAGCAGCAACCTAGCACGGACATGGTCCGCTTCCAGCTCAGCCAGTTCCCGGATCTGAAGCCGTTGGCTGATCGGGTGGGGGCGGATGGGGAGGGGCGAGGGGGGCTGGTCCGGGAGGTCCGTCGCTTGGTGCGCTTGGGAATGGCGCTGGAGTCGGTCGGAATTGGGGCGCGTGAGCTTCAGGCACTGATGGACGGGTCACTCCAGTTGGTGCCCGTTAGCGCACAGGAGCGAGGCCTCGCCCCCCAGCCCATCGCCCCGATGATTCCGGGAATGGTCGCGCCGGCCATGCGATCGGTCCAAGCCTCCGCTGCGGTGCAGCATGATGACAGTCCTGCACGCGAAATCGATCATCAGAAGCTGACGACCGCAACGTTCCCGGCCTCTGTGCCGACCGCAAAGCCCATCGCCCCCGCGCCGGAACGTGCTCGGGCAGTGGCGACCCCGGTGAATGATCCCGTCCTGGAAGCATTCGTCGTATGACCAAAATCTGGGACGATTGTTGTCTTTCACCGGTGAAAGATCAGAAGGGGGCGCGCAAGCGCCCCTTTTCTTGAACCCGTCGGCAGAGGCGGTACCTCAAAATTGTGTGCCACATGTCACAGGCCGCTAATCAGTATGAGCTATTATTACGACGCATACTATTAAAGGCTTGGACTCGCTAATGGCCAGACCCCACCGTTTACCGAAAATTCCCCATTCCAAACAGCTCCTGCGCATGGCCGCGGCGGTCGCCGTGGTGGTGACGACAGGCTGCGCCACGCAAAGCCAGAACCTCGGTAAACCGGGGGAAACCGCCAAGGCGGTGCGGCTCCAGCTAGAGGGCGCCTTGGGACGCGTGCAGTCACAGCCCACCTGGAGCGATGCAGCGGACAACGCAGCCCCGCGGCCGAACTTCGCCAGCGACTCCATCTCGGTGGCGTGGCAGGGCGACGCGGCCGTGTTCCTCAACGAAGTCGCCCGACAGCGTTTCCTCAAGTTCACGGTCACCGGTCCTCAGCCGCGCATGCCCATCTACATCTACGTGAACGCGACCCAGACCGCCTATCTCGATTTGCTGCGCGACGTCGACAAGCAATTCGGCCAGCGCGCCAACGTCGTGCTCGGCGACGGGTACATGGAACTTCGGTACCGATAGGGCAAAGGAATGCAATCCAAACAGCAATTTGCCACGCGCGTGGGCTTTCGCAGGGTCCTGCTAGCAACTGCTATCGCGGCTGCCTTCGGGGGCGCGCCAACGGGCGCGCTTGCGCAGCAGAGCGAAGCGCTCAACTCGCTGATGAATGCCTCGGCAGGTCGTGTAGCACCGCGAATATCGCCCGTCCGGGAAGCCATCTTGCGTCCGACGGCACAGGCCCTGGGTACGCAAACCGGGATGATCGAGGCGGCGAACGAGATCCTGCAGGTCGTCAACGATATGGGCGGCACGATGGATCGGACTTTCCGCTTCGGCGACCTGGTCATGGGCCAGGGGGTTCTGCCGCCGGTCGTTGTGGCATCTCACAACTCGGCATCCATCGGTGAGGGTGCCAAGATGATGCGCGTCGCGGGCAGTGTATACAAAATCGAGGAGCCGGCGCGATTCTTTACTGGTGCCCCGTCTTGGCGCGACTGGCTGTTGATGGGCCTATTGGCTCAGTCGGATGCGCCGCAGCTGCCTGACAATCCCCAGTTGCTGCCTCAGGATGACAAAGAGCGCGCCTACTGGCAGGAGATCGTCCAGAAGTCCTACGTGCAGGGACGTGAGCAAGCAGCGCGCATCTTCGAGGAGAACCTTGCCGGGCTCGAGCGTACCTATCTCGGCATGCGGACCTTTTACGAACTCCACGGCCGCGGCCTGGTCTCGCTACCGCGCCTGGCTACCACCCAGGATATCGTCAATCAGACCGACGCCAACACGATCGTCGTAGGCGATACGGTCTTCCGTATCACGGTGCCGAGCTCGTTCAACACGGATACGAAGAACTGGCGTCCAACCACCGGAACCGCGCCGACGCCCGCCATTCCCGCCCAGAGCGTGAATCTGGCCAACCCGGCGTTCAAGCCATACGTGCCCGCGCAAGTGCAGCCCACTGCGCCGGCCGCCGCTCCCAATCATGGGGCAGCTGGTGGCGTGGTGCAGACCGCACCCGTTACCGCGCCCGCGCCGCAAATGGCGCCGCCGCCGGCAGATAACAACTGGAATCAGGCTCCTCAACAGCCTGCACCGGCAAACCCTGGCGCTGAACAGGTGATCCGGATTCGCATCGGACAGGGGGGCGGAGTGACGGATGCGTCTTCCTACGCCCCCAGACCAATTCCGGCGGCGAATCCCTATCGGGTAACCGGATCGGTGCTGGGCGGCGTGGCCTTCAACGCTGATCTTCCTTCCATGCTCCCGGTACGCCAACTTCCGGTGATCGAGGAGCAGGTCTACACGATGCCTGCGCAACTGGTGGCTCAACCGGAGCCAGAGCCAGCCGCGCAGCTGCCGCAGGTACGGCCAGCGCCGAAGGTCGATACCTTGGACCGCGATGCCTCCCCCGAGGAGCTCGCTCGGAAAAGAGCTGAGCTTTATGCCAAGGCCTATGCGGACGAGTTCCAGCGGGCGTATGCCGCCGCAGCAAACGCTGCTCGGCAGGTCGCCGCCGTAACCCAACCCAGCAAAATCCGGGAAACCCGCAAGCCTATTCCAGTTGTCGCGCCCGTCCAGGCAACTGCCGCGGAGACTAAGCGTGTAGCGCAAGACACCCGCGCGTATCTGGTTCAGACGGGCGACACAGCATACTCGGTCGCCGCGCGCTTCGGTGTCAGCTGGCAATCTCTCCTGGAAAGGAACGGCCTGCAGACGCCCGCAGACGTTTCGCCAGGTGTGACCCTCCACATCGGCGCGAGCAGGAGCTGACATGGCACTCTTTGATGGCGCCGAAAAGCTCGCCAAGCTCGATCTGCCCCCTGGTTTTTCAGCTACAGACCTTGATCATGTCCTCCAGCGTGCGCACGCCATGGGGATCTCAGACCTGACCTTCCAATCGAGGGACTACGTATTCGGCCATGATCAGGGCACGTGGGTGCGTCTCAACGACCGCAGACTGGAGCATCGAGAGCTGGAGCAAGCATTGGCCCAGCTATACGGCTCGGCAACGGGAAGCGCTCGCCTTCTGGATCGGGACGCTCTCGACTTCGCTGCAGTACTTCAGGAGAGCCCTGGATCCGAATCGTGGATTCGGTACCGGACGAATGCGACGCTAGGCTACATCAACGGACAAACAAAGGGATTCTCGATAACCATGCGCCGGATCCCCGGCGTCCCTCCGAAGTTCGAAGACCTTCCTTTGCCGGCCGAGCTGCGGGAAAACTTCCTGATCGCAGAAGGCCTGGCTGCCGTGATCGGCACCACCGGCTCCGGTAAAACGACCTTGTTGGCAGCGGCAAATCGTGCTCGCCTGGAAGGCGACAAGCCTGTGCGCATCCTCATATACGAGGACACGCAGGAGTACATCTACGATGGCTTGGCGGCGGGTCGTATGCCTGAGCCCGTCCAAGTCATTATTGGCGATCACTTGAAGTCGTACGAACAGGCTGGACCCAACGCCATGCGACGCAAGGGGGACGTGATCATCGTAGGTGAGACACGCGATCGCCCATCTATGACCGCTTGCTTTGAGATGGCTGCGACTGGCCACGCGACTTATCACACGTCTCACACAAAGACGCCAGACACTTACTTCACGCGAACCGTGAACATGTTCCCTGAAGACGTGCAGCCGGACCGCGCGTCGCAGCTTATCGAAGTATGCCGTCTTATCGTTGGCCAGAAACTCTATCGGGGCACGGACGGACGCAAGCACGCGCTGCAGTCTTGGGTTGTGTTGGACCGGGAGTGCGTTGAAAAACTCGAATCGGTTGAGTTCAAGGATCGTGCTCGTCTGATTCGCGGCGTCGTCGAAGCCCGTGAAGCCTCGTTCCGCCTTCAAGCGCTTCCTGAGGTCCGCGAAGGCCTCATCACCTTCCGGACATTCAGGGACCTCACGGGGATGACTGCTCCGGAGGGTATTGAGTTCCTTCGCCACCACGGGATTGATGCTCAAAAGCTCCCCGCGAACGAATTCGCGATCAAGGCCGCAGCATGAAGCGCGCGGCCTGGACCAAAACAGCCCTAAATGTGGGGCTTCCCTATACCGACATCCCTGCGTATGTCGTCTCACCGCTGACGTTGGCATGGGCAACGCCGGACGCAGTTCCGTCGTATGTCGCTTGGCCGTTGGGCTTCGCCATCTGCGGGTGGCTTCTCTACCTCAATCGGGTGAAGAAGCGGACCCCTGGATGGGCAATGCGGCGCCTGCAGTCATGGATGCGTGGCGCGGTCTACCACGCCCGTCCAATCTGGCACGTGAGGCGCATGTCCCGCCCTACATCACCCGAGATCTCTCTGGGAGCAGCTGTAGCAAAGCTTGATGACGAAATGGCCGCCTTCGGGTTTGCGCCAGCAAAGAGCCGCGCTGAACCTCCCGCTGAGACAAAACCCCAGAAGCCGTCCACCACGAAGCCGTCCAAGGCCAACGAACGTACCGATCAATCGAACAGGAAGAACAGCCAATGAAGCCCATCGCGACGCCGACCTACACCCTACGTGCGCTCCTGGGTGGCGTGCTCGCAACTGCGTTGTGCGCGCCCTCCATGGCATTTATCGACGAACGAAGCCCGCCGCCGCCTGCACAGGTCCCATTCCAACCGGGCGCATCCACCGTCCCAATCGCGAGCGCCCCTCTGACGCTCACGACCGTGCCCGCCCCCGGGCAACAGCAGCAATTCGCCACTTCGGGTCCGACCTCGTTGCAGGCCAATGGCGCGCTGACGGGTTCGTTCTCCGAGATGGCGTGGCTGGCTCCCATACCCGCCTCTGGTGCAACGGGCCAGATGCCTCTTTCGATGGCCATCATGCAGGCAGTTCCGCCCGCGATCGGCACGGTCCAACTGGATGGCGACTCCGCGGCGTTCTCGCGCATGGTCGTTCTGCCCTCGGGAACCTCCTACCAGGCTGCGCTGGCTTCCGCAGCTCAGCAGGCGGGCGTGCGCATTGAGCGCTATCTGAAGACTTTCCGAGTTGTCGATCTCGCCGGCGGACTGGCTGTTCGTCCCGCGGCTTCAGCTGCTGCTCTAAGCTCCGCTCCCGCGGGCGACTTGGCGTTGGCGGGGGGCGCACAGGTGCAGGCAGAGGTGGCGCCCGTGGCAGCGCCTCCGCGCCCCCCTTACACCGTTTCGGTGAGCGACGTGAACCTGCGCCGCACGTTAGTGCGCTGGGCCAAGACCGCTGGATGGGTATTCGAACCTGAACATTGGCAGGTCAAGGTCGACATTCCGTTGACGGCCTCGGCTTCTTTCAGTCCGGACTTTAAGGAATCTGTGCAGGACCTGCTGTCCTCCAGCGAGCTCGGGGACACGCCGGTGCACGGCTGCTTCTACACGAACAAGGTGCTGCGGGTCATTCCGTATACCGAGCGCTGCGATCGCACCGCGGGCCGCTAACACCTGGTCCTTTCAAAACACGGAAATCGAGAGCCATATGAAGAAGAATTACCAACGCTTCGCCCTGCGCACGGCGGGCCTGGTGGCCGCGCTTGCGGCGCTGAGCGGCTGCTCCGCGATCCAGCATTCGGATCGGGTGTTGGATTCGTCCAAACGCAGCCGCGAAGATGTCGCTTCCAAGATCGGCAACTACAAGTCGAGCATTACGGATCGTGACCGTCGCATGCAAGACAACCAGGTGGACAAGCCTTGGATAGTGGGCAAGGCCGTGCCGCTGGGTCGTGAAGTGACGTTGCCGGCGGCCCTGCGCCGTGACGTGAACACCGCGCTCATGTTCAAGGGGGGCGCGACATCGCTGCAGACAATCGCCGAGCGGATCCAGCTCGCCACGGGTATCAACACCCGAGTTACCCCGGACGCGCTGATGCCCCAGGAGTCGTTTGCGCCCAGGCTGGACGGAGAGAAGAGCGAGAACCTGCAGCCTCTGATCCAGATGCCTTCGGTGGCACAGCTGCCCGACGGCATTCGTCCGCTCCCTGAGGCGCTCGACGCCGTGGCAAACCGCCTGGCGGTCCATTGGAAGTATGACGACAAGACATCGGCAATCGTCTTCTACCGAGTGGAGACCAAGGCCTTCAATGTGCGTGCCCTGCTGACGATGGCCACGGTGAACGCAGGGATCGGCCTTGACGGCAAGTCGGGGAGCTCCGGCTCCGCGGACAGCAAGTCGGGCAGCAATTTCGACTCGACGTCAAAGACCGACTTGAAGGGCGAAGAGAAAATCAGCCCTATCGAGTCGGTGATGGGCAAGGTCAAACCTTTCCTCAGCAAGGCGGGGAGCATCGTTGCCCAGGCCAGTGGAACCAACTCGATCGTGGTCACCGACACGGTTGAAGTGCTGAGGAACATTGACGAGTTCCTTGAACGCGAAAACCGGATGTTGACGCGTCGCGTTCGACTTGTGTTCGAAGAAGTGGTGGTATCGGTGAACGACCAGCATGACGCCGGCATCGATTGGCGAGTAATTTACTCGACGGCGAGCGCGGCCGCGGCGGGTGCCGCCCCCACAGGCACGATGAGCACGGCAGCCGGCACGATCGCGTCTGCAACCGTCGGAAGCGGGCCATTCAAAGGGTCGGATGCGATCATCAAGGCACTGGACGAGATCGGAACGACGACCCGCTCAACCGCGATTCCGTTGTCCGCCCTGAACCGCCGGCCGATCACCTACGCTGACCGGAAGACTTTCTCGTACATCAATGAGGTCCAAACCACGGGCCTGACTTCCTCAGACTCCAGCAACGGGTCCTTCAGCACTGTTCCCAACGTATCTGTGCGTCAGAAGGACGTCACTGTAGGCCAGTTCCTGACCTTGGTACCTGATGCGCAAGAAGACGGCCAGATCCTGCTGACCATCTCCTACGACAGCACGATCAATGACCCGCTGCAGACGATCAAGTTCGGCGACAGCAAGAATGGGATCGAAATCCAGCAGTTGACTGTGCGTGGTAACGGAATGGTGCAGCAGGTGGCCCTGCAGTCGGGCCAGCCTCTGGTGATCGCCGGCTTCCAGAAGGATCAGGATCAGACGTCGCGCCAGCGATTCGATGAAAAGGCACCGATCCTGTTCGGCGGAGCGAACTCGACCAACAACCAGAAGCTCTACAACCTCATCATCGTCACCGCTCAGGTGGAAGAGGGGCTCTGATTATGGCGATTTGGCGCCGCGGAGAAACCGCGAAGTCCCGTGGACCGTTCTCGCCCGTGCTGGTGCAGGATGAGAACCGCATGCTCGTGTTCGGTGCGGACTGGAGCCCTCTGATCGGGGGGCGGGCCGAGTCCGCAGCGCGAAGGAACGCTGCTCAGTTCAAGGCGACGCATTACGCACTCGTAACCAAGAGTGGTCATTCTGGCCTGGCTACGGTCAAGCTGGGGCGGGCCGAGATGAAGTTGATTGGGAAGAAAGCGATCTTCCCAGCAGCTGCGGCGTTTGCGATCTTCCGCCCGGCCGGCACCGCAGTGGGATTCTTCGAGCTGGACGATGGAAAAATCTGGATAGTTCTGTGCCAAAACGGGATGATCCGACGGAATGGCGACCTGGTCTACACAGACCAGGATATGGCCTACCAGCGGTTTCATCAGCTCCAGAAAGAGGCGGAAGACCTCGTGCCGATGGGGCCGAACTGGTCTTTCTTCAGCAATCTCGACATTCCGCATACAGAGCACATTTCGCTCGAAGAGCTGCTCGATGTGGAGCTTAAGCCCTTTGAGACCCGTCGATTCAGCCTTGATCAGCTTCCCAAGCCGGTTAAGGTCAGTTTTCTGGTGATGCTGGTCCTCTTCGGAGCGAGCGCGGCCTGGGATTTCTTTGACTCGCTCGCACGCAGCCGTCGTCTCGAGGAGCTTCGCGCCAACATGCAAGATCCGGAGATAGCGTGGCGAACGGTTGTCAAAGAGGAGGCTGCCCGAAAGCGCGTCGACAGCGTGAAGAGCGTAGAGGCGCTCTATGAGCAACTGATTGCAATACCGCTGGAGGTGGCTGGCTGGAGACTGCACACCGCGACATGCTCGCCTACGGGCTCCATGTGGGAATGCCTTGCGACCTTCCATCGCAAGGGCTATGGCGCCACAAACGATCAATTCGAAGCAGCCTTGCCCAGAGGGTGGCGCGCGGAGTTCGACCCACTCGGCACGGCCACCGGGGCTTGGACATTTAAGAGTGTCGGCACCAAGACGGGAGTGGTTCCAGACAATCTGCCTACCCGCGCAAAGATCCTTCGCTCACCCGTGAGCCAGCTGCAGTCGATCTTGCCCGCGTTTACGTCAATTCGGCTACCGAGCACAACGGCATGGGAAGTGGCCATGCCCTTTGACGGCAATGGTAAGCCGGTTTCGAAGCCGTCCACGGTGATGGTTCCCGGTGCGATACCTCTCGTTCTCGAAGGCCCTCTGCGGTCGCTTTCGGTCTGGGAAATCGAGAGCACACCGACCGCGATCCGAATGATAAAGATTGATCGCGTTGACGCCGACGTGTCCCTCAACTCCAGCCCATTAAAAATGACACTGAACGGAGATCTGTATGTTCAAAATGCGAAGTAATCGTGCGATGGGCGGGTTGAAGTACGCCATAGCCATTGCGATCGCGGCGGCGAGTTCGCCTGCATGGGCGCAGAGCCAAGGCACCGCGAATGCAGCTGCTGCAGCGGCGGCGGAGAAGTCCGCTCTGCAAAACGTCAAAGGACAGGTTGGCAACCTACTGCAGCTGGACGCAGACATTGCGGCCGACAAGATGCGCCGGGAGGCAGGCCTTCCCACGCAAGCTGAGGCCGTGCGGCAAGCCGCTGATCGTCAACAAGCCGAACAGACTATCCAGCAGCGGGCAAACACGCCTCCTCCTCCGCCTCCGCCACCTCAAGTGGAAGCAATTTACGGCGTCGGTGGTCAGTTGACGGCCGTTGTGTCGTATGGCGGGCAGCAGTACGAGTTTCGCAGCGGCAGTACGTACGCTGTTGGCCACTCGAGTGGGCCTCGACTGAAATCGATCCGTGGGCGTTGCGTAACCGTTGCCGTGTCCGAAGGCACCAAGACGGCCTGCTACCGGCATGAAACGAACCTCGGGCCTGGTGAAGCGCCGGCGTACAACGCGCGCAACGGCGCTGCCACACCGCGCCAAGACAGCACTTCTGCAATTTCAGGATCGCTCGGAATCATTCCCCCGCCCCCGCCGTTTCTCTCCAAATAGCCACGCTCAAGGAAGCAGCAATCCATGGGTTTACTTAGCTTTTTCTCTTCCAGGCCGGGGACCGCGAAACCGCGAGCACCCAGTCCTAAGAAGCGAGTGCCTCCGGCGGAACCTCGCTTGAAAGAGGCGGCGCCAACCGGCCGGGCAGCCCCCGAGCCTGCACGTCCGAGAGCGACCGCCACCAGGCCTGCGCGCGTTGAGCAGCGCACCGGGGCACAGAGGTCGTCCAATACTGAACGCGTGGTCGGCGCAGAAGGCGCTGGCAAGCACAGTGAGCCTTCTGCGCCGGCCGTGATCGCTTCGGAGAACGACCTCGCGCAGAAAATTCGGTTCGAGCGGGCCCTCAACAAGGACCTGGACCTCTTGCCCGCAATCGCGTCGAAGGTATGTCCGGTCTTGTTGGACAACAACACTGTGATCCTTCTCTGCCTGCCGGAGTACCTGGACTCCGACGAGGCTGACGACGTTCAAAAGCTGGTGATACAAAAACAGCAACGGCCGATGTCGGACCCCGCGCGAGTAGTCGTTGCAGTTCCCGCCCTTCTGAATGCCATCATTCGAGAGCACATAAACAAGGAAACGCTCGGCAGTCGGCGGAAGATTCTCATCAGCCCGGAACGAACGGCCATGATGGGTCTTTTGGAGGACATGCTTGAATGGGGCGCTAAGCACAACGCCGCGGACATTCACATCAACGTGTTCGACACGCGCCCTTACTCGGAGGTCAAGTTCTCCGTGGGTGGGAAATATGTCTCGGTCGGGCAGTTTGCGAACATGCCGACGCAACAGCTTCAGGAACTATTGCGTGTTGCGTTCATGGAGGTAAAGGGCGCCGCTCAGGCGACCTTCCAACCTCTGATGGAACAGCAGGGGCGAAGCAATCACGTCCTGAAGAACGGTAATCGAGTGATGCTGCGTTGGGCAACCTTAGCTGCCGACGCCGGCGTTTCCGTGACCATGCGCATTCTTCACCTTGACGTTGATGAGAAAGGGAAGACATTCGAGGAGCTCGGATATCTGCCCGGGCAAGAGCAGATGATGCGGCGCGCCCGAATGACGAACGGCGGGGCGGTGGTGCTTGCTGGGATCGTGGGTTCCGGAAAGTCTACGTCCTTGGCCGCCAAGATTCGAGGGATTCCCGCTTATCGAAAGATCATCACACTCGAGGATCCGGTGGAGTACCTCCTGCGGAACGCCATCCAGAACACGATTACTTGGGTCTCGGGTGTTGAGGATCCGTTCATTGAGAAGCTGAAGGCGGTGAAGCGCAGTGCCATGCATGATCTGGTGATCGGAGAGATTCGCGATTTGGTGACTGGACGCGCATTTATGGACCTCGCGTCGTCTGGGACGAACCTGTATACGACCACTCACACGGGCCGTGCAGTGCAGATCCCTGATCGATTGGCCTCGGACGTGATTGGCGTTTCACGTGATTTCCTGGCGTCGAATGGCGTTCTCAAGCTGCTCGTGTATCAGGCATTGGTGCCGAGGTTGTGTGACTGCAAACACGACTTTGAGTACCTGGTTCGCGAGGGCGGTGAGGACTCCGAAGGTCAATTCCGTGGCGGGGATTACTGGCGCAGCTATGCGGACCGCATTGATCGCCTCTACGGCATTGACGCGCTTACCAATGTCAAGGTGCGGAATCCTGACGGCTGCAGTGTTTGCCAGAAGCAGGGATTCCACGAGCTCTTCGGCTTGAATGACCGAACAGTGGTTGCGGAGATGATCGAGCCCGCCATCGATGACCACGCTCTGGAGCTGATTCGCCGTGCAGACAACGCCGGGCTTGAGCGGTACTACTTTGGCCGCACGGATCTCGACTACACCAGTCCCGATATGAATGGAAAGTCTGCGATGGACTGCGCCGTCTACAAGGCCTACAAGGGCGAGCTGGATCCACGAGAGATCGAACCCCGTTTCAAGGCATTTGAGACCGTGGAGATCGCTCGAGAGATTGCGAAACGGAGGAAAGCATGATCGGCTCACTGCGTGATTGGTTCAGTCAGCTTGGTGATTTTTCGATCAAGCACTATCTCGCCGTGAGAAGCTTCCGTAAGCGGCGCGCGGATTTCTACGAGACGCTCTGCGACACCATGGAGGCGACGGCGGGGAAGAAAACGCTGATTAACATCCTGCAGGATGATTGTGAGCGATACGGTGGTATAGCCACCCAGCGAGGGTACCTCTCGAATCACCTTGCGGATCGTCTAGTCACAGATGGCGTGGGCAAAGTGAGCGAGACCCTTCACGGCATTGTTCCTGATGAGGACGAACTCATCCTGGGGATATCTGAGATCTCAGGCCCTGGCGCGCTGGAGCAAGGTCTTCGAGACCTAACGGACTACACCCGTCTAATGGACCGATCCAAATCCGGATTCTTTTGGACTGTCTTTGCCGGCGGTTTATGTCTGGTCGTTGGCATCGCAATGCTCTTCGTTATGGCATTTGTCACACACCCGAGGCTGGAGGAAGTTTTCAGCATGCTTCCTGCAGATATGTGGACGGGAGCAGCCGCCAACTTCCGGACCACCGCCAATTTCTTGGCGGCAAATCTCCTCTTGATTCTTGGGTTCCTCGGGGTGATCGCGTACTTGTTGCACTGGTCGCTCCGAAACCTCACGGGTCCAATTCGCGAGAAATTGGAAGACAGATTCATTTGGAGGGCATATCGCGACTTTCAGGCTATCCGCTTCATGATGACTCTGTCGGTCATTTTGAAGCCCCGTCAGGGAAACACGATCAACATGCGGGACGGCATTCTGATGCTGAGCGACCCACAGAATCCGTGGTTGAACTGGCACATAGCGAAGATGCTTGAGCGGATCGAAGATGATCACGTTACAGGAGCGGAGACGTTCGACACGGGAATTCTTCCTCGGGATCTGTACTTCTACCTGTCGGATGTGTGCGTGTCACATGGCATTGACGAAGGCCTCCAGAGGACCCGTCGACAGATTGAGGTGCGTGTTCTTAGCGACGTCGCGAAGCGCGCAGCAATCGTCCGTTGGTCCATGTTTGCGATTGCCCTGAGCGGCTTGATTGGCATCGCATTGTGGCACTTTGCGACTATTGAGATCCTGCGACGCGCGCTCCAAATGTTCTACCTGACGTCCTGACGGGCGCAACGAATATCCCACCTATTTGTTTCAGAAACTAGCCAGTCAGGCTAATTCATTGGAAAGAGAAAACTATGAAATCTCAACTGACCATGCACGGCACCGAAACCCCTTCCGCCCTCTCGAAAAGGCGGCGCCAGTTGGCAAAAGGTCTAAGCGCAGTCGAGCTTGGTGTTGTTCTGACAATCATTGTCGTACTGGCTATCTACACGATGCCGAAGATTGATTCGTATCTCATCGACGGGAAAGTCCCGAAGGTGGCGGAAGACCTGCGCCGGTTCATGGTGCGGAATCGGGTTAACGCCAGCGCCGCGGCCGACCCCAACACAGCATTTGCGAACGCGACGCAGCGATCCTTTGCCCTGGGGGTCGCCAGTTCGACCACAGTTTCGTCAAATACGACGACTTACGTCGTGCAGCACAACCTCGGCAGCGGCGGAGTGATCGCGTATGCGGCAGTCGATGGCGGGAAGGGATACACCCTCACCCTCAACAAGGTTCACCAGATCGCGTGCGCAAATCTGGCGGGCATTCTCGCTCGCGACTCCAGCAAGATCTCCATCAATGGTCAAGAGCAGAAGAACACAGAAACGCCCGTCAATTTCAGTGGGACCAATGCTGACGCGGCGTGTGTCGATGGAGAGAACAACACTATCGTGTTTACTGCCGGCAACTACGAGGTCAACGCCGGCGCACGCTAAGAGGCAGTTAGAAGAGGTGGGGTTGGAATTTTCGATGGCCTAAGGAGTAGCCATGAAGAAGTTTAGAGGTCCTCTTTTGCGGGCGAAGCGCCTGGCTGGCTTTGTGGCAACGGAGCTGACGACGGTTCTTGCAATTCTGGCCATTCTTGCCGTCTACGGCGCTGGTAAAGTCAAAGCCGAACTCGACGACACAATCGCCGAGTTTACGGGTACCTATATGCTCAGCATAAAGGGGGGGCTCGATGCGTTCCTAAGCAGCACCTTTGATGACATTGCCCGGGCAAACTACGACGCTGTGCGCACGGGGACGGGCGCCGGGCCGGGAGGATCGGGAAGGCCGGCCTATCCGTCTTTCCGCCTGGAGCGGACCCTGGGCGACGGCAGCCAGGAGTTTTCCTTGAGCCTTCTGGACTTGCGACGCGCCAAGAACGTGCCTGGAGGATTCCCGTCGACGGCGCCGTTGGGCAATGTACCGATGATCAAGGTCATTCGGTCGGGGGGCGCAACTTGCCCGGGTACTCAATGTCGCATTGATGCGATGGCCTACACCTCCCGGCCGCTGAATTCCGGTGTCGCCCGCTTCGGGGATTCGGCCATGGTGGGCAAGTATCTGATGTCTACTGCTGGCTACGGCATGGCTTCGCAAGTGGAGAATCCGGCAGAGTTGCGGGGGGCGACAGGCACCTTTGCCAATCCCGTTGACTTGGGAACAGACGGGATTGTGGGCGTCCATTCGCTGCTAGACACCACGATGTATGAGCAGTTCGTTCGCATCCGCGATACGCGAGATCCTGACCTGCAGGGAAACCTGTCGGTGGCGGGAACGACCAATCTGAACGTCGTCAACGTGAGCGGCGATCTGGGCGTGGGCGACGATGGCACCGGTAAGCACTGCGTGGAGCTTCGGCCGGAAGGACGGGTGATCGTGAGCTGCGAGGGGCTGGTTCAGGCATCTAAGGGAGAATTCGGCGGCACGAAGCAAACCGTTGTCGACGGGAACCTGGGCGTCACCACGAAGGGGCTCGTTGATTCCGACGAAGGGCTCCGCGTTCGCGGGACTTCGGTTACCGCTGTGGGCGAAGACGATGGGCTGGACATCAAACTCGGAACCAATACTGGGGTGGCGATCCGCCGGCAGGATGGCAGCGATACTCGAGTAGAGAGCACTCAATTCGATGCACAGAAGCTGCGCTTGCGGAATCCGTCGGCGACAGTGCGCGCTGGCCAGGCGTGCGCGGCGGAGCAACTCGGCATGATGGCGCTCACCACGCAAGGTGGCGTGGCGTACTGCAACGACGCCGGCACCCAGGGCACTGTTTGGATGGAGTTCCTGCGGGTTGCGACGGAGGGGGATTCCTGCGGCGCGCAGACCATTCCTGGATCTCTGGCGCAGGGCACAGCCGGTACTCTCGTGTGCCGAAATAGCTACTGGCGCAAGCTGTCTGACCAGTTCTCGGCCTTAACGCTGGTTGCCTCCCGCATTGTTGCCAATGGAGAGGTTGTCGCCCGGCCGTCGTGCGGCGATCGGGGTTCGGCGCTCATCTACCTGGTGCCACGTTCGTTCGACTCGAACCGGCCCGCCTGGCAGTGGGTGGTGGATAGCTCGGGCGGGAACTGGGTTGTTCGTGTAAACGCGCCCGATTGGGGACAGACGGTGGGCAGTCCGAAGCTCGCTCAGGCGATCGCGCTCATGTACTGCAGCTATGCCTACTGATCCGCATATTGCCGAGCTCAGCGCCTCAAATCCAATGCCACCGTGCGACGCCCCAGCGGGAGATCTGAAGCGCTGGATGGCAGGACGGCTCGGCCTGCATGCTCGACTACAGCAGGGCAGCGACTCGACGATGCGCGAAGCGCACGGCTTGTGGTGCGCCATTGTGGACTCGCTGGTGTGGCAGCGTGATCGGCAGGGGGCTGAATTGGACCTTTCCCGTTTCGTGTTGGCGCTTGGTCTGCCGGACCTTCGGCGCCGTGCGGAAGACGGCGATGCTGTCTTGGCGGAGTATCTTTCTCGCGTTGCCGGCGGGAGTGAGGGCCAGTCTGCGCTGTACCGGCGGCGACATGCATACCTTGCAAGCTTTCTTGTGGGCGAGCTGATCGCGGAGATCGAGCACTTCTGCAAGAGGGCGGCTGCTCATCCGCTGCTACTGGGGGCGGGGCGTCGAGACGTCGGACGCTGGCAAGCGTTTGGCCTGGCCGCCTCTTGTATTGTCATCGGGGCGGGCCTGGCGGCATTCGCCCTCACGAGCTCCCCCTCTATGGTTGGAGATCTATGGACGGGGTTCGGTAGCTTCTAACGAGTCGGCAGCCTGGGCAGCGCGATGTCGAGAAGTCGTGAAGCCCAGGCGTACTCGGGGCGGGGGACGTTCGTCTCCCCTGTGGCAGCAACGGCAAGCTCGAGCGCCGCGAGCAGTCTTCCCGCCGCCCCCCGCGCCGTGGCCACGCTGCAGTTTGCAGCCGTCGCAGCATCCTCCGGCCGGGCCCCGTCGACCGCAATCGCCTGGGCTGCTACCACTTCTTGAGGACGCAACCGGGCAATGTGGCACAAAGCCTCAAATTGCGCGCTATCCGCCCCCGGTGCACAACGTGCTGTGCGACCACCCGGCAGAGCCGCGCGCGCGGTGGCCAGGGCGCCATTGAGTCGCCCAATGGCATTGCTCACTGTGGCTTTCCCCACCCCGAGCTCGCTTGCTACGTCCAGCCGCAGCGCACCAAACAGAACGATCCGCCTCACTGCGTCACGCACGGTCGGGGAATCCAGCCGTGCGATGTCGGCCAGAGCGGCGAACTGATCCGTGGACAGGGGTCCTGGGATTTCGGTGGTCATGTTGGAGGAATGGGTAGGGGGCGCAAGCGCCATTCTAGTTGACCCCATTGGCCTGGCGGGCATCCAGTGCCTCCACAGCCTCGATCGCGTGCCTCGCGATTTGCAAGAGGCGGTCACGTTCTCGGGTATCACCTGGCTGCGGATTGACCAGAGGGGCGAGTTGGCGCGATATCAGCTCCGCGTAGTAGCGGGTGCCATGCCGGTCATTGGTGCCCGGCGCACCCCAGTCTGCACGGTCTTTGGCGCACCCGTAGCCGACCTCAATGAGGATGCCGAGGGTGGCTGGCGTCAGTTCGGGGCTGATAGCAGGGGCCGGGGTCGGCGTGGGCTGGGATTGGTCGCGTAGTTGGTCGGTCATGGTGCCTCCTGTGGGCGTGGTGTTGAAAAGGGGGTGAATGGGCGAGAAGGGGGGGCGCCTGATTCAGGCGGTTACCGCTGCATTGGGCAATAGGGCGGGGAAGGCAAGCTGCACAGGCGCCGGCGCGGGACCTACCAGGACGCCCGTCACGTCCTCCAGGCTTCGACGTCCGTGCTTTTTTGTCGGCATGAGCATTACCTGGCCGGATCGCCGCTCAAGCATGACGTATTTTCTGTACAGGTGCGGATCGTTCAGCAGTTCCGGGTGCTCTGTGGCCAGGCGTGCGGCAGTCTTCAGATCTTCTTCGCTCGCCATGATGCAGAAAACGCAGCTGAAGCGCTTCATACCCAACTTGTAGACAGGGTGGGGCTCCTGGCCGGCGGCCGCGATTGTGGCGAACACCCCCTGCTCGGTCATTTCGTGGATGGGGTGCCAGTCGTACCATTCCCGGCCGGCTTTACTGTTTCGCGTACTGAACTTAAAGACGGGCAGCTTTTTGCGACTCGTCGACTCTTCAGCACGCATGCCCATGCAATTAATCACCAGTCCCCAGGCCGGGTGGCCCAGGTCTCGCCGTTCCCGCGTGATGCCGCGAATCGTTCGCTCAATGGGGCCACGCTTTAGGTCACTGGTGCACCATCTCTGCTGAGGTGAGGGGAACATTCCACGATCCTCTACCATTCGCAGCAGATCGCGAGAGGCCTGGCAGGTAATCAGGCGCTCACCGCGCGAAGTGGCCAGGATATGGCCGACCGCGCCGGCCCATTCCACCGCGCCGAGATCGGCGTGCACGAGGATCAACTGTTCAGGTGGGACGAACTTACGCAAGACCAGATACATCGCCTGGCTGTCCTTCCCCCCTGACGTGTTCACGACCACGAGTGCACCGCGCGCGATGAGTGCAGAAATTTCGGTTGGGATATGGGCCATGATTAACCTCGGGTCCGCTTCAGGGTACTGAGCCTGCGGCGCGCTAGGCGTAGCCGCATGCCCTTGCAGTGGTTGAAGGGATAGAACCCAAACAGTAGAAATCCGGCGCCAGTGTCGCGGCCGAGGTCCTGCGGGCTGAAAATCAGTGCGTTGCTGATTCGACGTGTGCGCATTTTCATCATGCCCCCACGACTTCGAGGAGGTTCAACTGCACGGCGGTCTTGAGCGGGACAGCATCCACGGATGCGGACGGCTCACCTCCAGGGGAAGCCAGGGCCTCACTCGACTGGACGCGCTGGACGGCATCCTGCTGCTCCCTCTCAGAGAGCCGCCGCTCCCAGCCGAAAAGGCAATGCGCAGGGGTACGCCAGGCGCTCTCGGTGTTCCAGCCCTTGTAGGGTTCCGGCGAAAGTGAGTTTCCTTGAAGGAGGATCGCGGGCACATTGAGCAGCGACAGTTGGATGTACGACATCTGCACCGCTGTGCGGTCGATGTCCACTCCGGTCACATGCAAGGTGCGGTGGCTCGGCAGGCCCTGATCGCGGAACTGCTCGGCAGCGGCAATGAGCATTGCACCCCCGCCGATGCACGGATCGTTCAGGGTGATGAACCCGCCGCGCTCACGGACCAACTCGGCCAGGTCCCTTTGACCATGGAGCATCTTCGCCATCAGCAGGCTGACCTCGTAGGGAGTAAAAAACTGGCCAGTTCCGGCATTCCCCAGATCGAGGCCCATGTACAGGCTGCCGAGGAAGTCCTGATACCGCTCTTCGAGGGCCATGACGACGTGCGAGAGGCACTGGGAGAACTTGGTCATTTCCTCGGGCGAGTAGCGCGCTTGGATCTTTGCGAACTCGGCCTCTCGCGCGTCGCGGCGCGTTGGTTCAACAGCCGAGCTGATCGCACACGCCGAGCTGGCAACGAAGTCTTCCCACACGCGGTGGAGGCGATGTTGGGGGCGGAAGGATTCGAGGATCTTGATAACTGCCCGATGGTGGTCGCTGTGACGAGGGTTCGGCGTTTTGGCCATGTGTACTCCGAAAAGTGGTGTGGTTTCACAATCAGAATCCACATGGATATGTGTACTTCAAAACTTTTTCGGCAGCGTTGCAGCCACTGCACTGGGAGGCGGCGCGCACACATCCAGTGCGTGTGCGTCATGCGAGTTCGCCTTCAGAGAATTTGCACCTCATAGGGGGCGCCTTGCGCACGCGCCTCGATGACAGCCATGGGCAGGGTGCGCAGGGCGTCCATGTGCACGCGAGGGCCGTCGTCTGCCATTCGCGTCACGCGGTATGCCTGGCGGGCCTGGACCTCCTGTCTACCCGTGAGCAGGTGGCTACGGTGGAGCCGAATCACGGAGCGCAGTGCCTCCCAGCAGATCGTTTCAGCGTTGGCGCAATCGGCGCCGATCCCCAACTCGTGAGCGAAAAGCGCGCGGAGATCTTGCAGAGCGTTTTCTCGGACGTCTACAACACAAACGGCCTCGTCTGCGCGGCCCTTAATCCAGGCGTCGCGCTCCGCCTGGCTTTCGAGCCCCGAGTGTTCGTCGTGGTCGAGCATGATTGCGGCGGCGGCCAAGCAGGCGGATTCCGGTGTGGGGGCATAAACGTCGGTGTCGAAGTGGCCTTCGTCATCCTGCTCCCAGGGCAATACAACGCGCCAGAGGCGATTTTGAGGGGTAGTCATGGGGAAATCCTAGAGAGAGTGGATGGCCCGCTGTCGCAGGCCGTTGTGGCTGTTTTGAGACCTAGTCGTTCAGGGCGGTTACGTCGTCGCGGTCAACCAGCTTGTAGAAGTAGATCCAGGCGTCGTTCGTGATGATGTGGGTCCATCCTTCCTCCTCCGCTGCGTCTACGACGTGCATCGTCATCTCGTGCTCGTCGGGCCCAGTTTTCTCCACGCCGCGACGATGGCCGGCCTGTTCCTGACTGACCAAGACCAGATCACCTTCGCGCTCCTCCTGGCGGCAGCGCATCAGAATCACGTTTTCTTGTTTGACGGTGTTCAGCAGCTCTTGGAGCTCGCCCAAGGCCGTTGCAGAGGAACCTGGTGCACGCAGGCGGCGCTCCAAGATTGGGAAGAGGGTGTTGGCGATGAGGCGGGCCTGGGTCAGCGGTTGCACGGTGATGGTCATGTGAGATGGTCCGTAGTTGGTGCGATTTCGCACTGGAAGGTGATGCAATCCAGACTACAGAGGCGAGGCCCCGCGCCAAAACTTTGCGGCGCGCGGCGAACTCGGATCACGGCCAGCGGGTGAATATCGTGGGCGCCAGGAATATCGACCACGTTTGCGCGTGTGTTTCGCCGTCCCAAGAAGTGCCGTTCCACGCGCTTTCGTCGAAGTCGAATTCGCCGCGTTCGAGTTCGTTCCGCGTCGCATCCTCATGGGTGAACCCGTAGACGTAGGCGGGGCTTCCGAGCGTGGCGGCTATTCCGTCCGACACGACCACTGCTGCGTTGGGTCCGCTGGCCAGCAGAAGTGCGCGCAGTCGCTCCATATAGGACTGGTACGAGTAGCGAGATTCGCTCGTCATGGGGTGTTCCTTCGGTGGAGGGTGGGCGGCCGGATGCCGCCCGAGTTGATCGTTTAGGAGGGTGGCGCGGCGCTTCAAGGGTGATGACTTGAGTTGGCTGGTCGAAACGGGTTCACCACTCTTCAGCTTCGCGCGCGCTCGGGAGGCGGCCGCTCACCAGTCGTAGAGAGGCAGGTCCTCAATCATTTCGCCGTCTTTATCGAACTCAATACGGTCAATTTCATTCAAGTCGGCGTAGGCGAGGATCGGCTGTAGCCAGGCGGGAATTTCGAGATATTCGCGGGCCTCAGGCGAGCGCGGTGGAACTTTCCAAAGCCAGCCAAATTCCATTGACACTCCCTCTGCATCGAAGTATTTCCGGGCCGTAGCGTCGTCCGGGATGTGTGCGGTGGACAGGACGACAGTGGTTAGGCACTGCGGAATGCTGGGGTGGGGGCGCTGTAGCAAGAGCCTCAAGTCTGCCAAGACCGCTTCCCGCTGATCCTCCTGCTGAATAGCCTTCAAGATGCCTTGAACTCTAGCCGCCACGACCTCGGCGGCCGCAGACACATTGCCTTGACTGAGTGTGGTCTGAAGCTTCTGCGCGGCGCCTAGGGAAGAATTGGTACCGAAGAACCCCGCAAAATGGGAGCCAAGATACTGAGCGGAGCCTCCAAAATTTCCATACTCACAGCGGTCGGCCCAACGCCCCTCTTGCACAGAGAGCGCCCAAAGGTCATGGCCATCATTGAGAACCGTCGCAAGAGTGCAAAGGGTTGCAATACTGACCTCACCGCTGTCTGCTTCATCCAGAAGCGCGTTGATGACCGGATGGTCCGGCTTCTGGAAATGAAGGCATAAGCAGTGAAGAACTTCCTCATCAGTAAGTTCATTTAAGCCGACGCCAAGACCAAGCGAGTGCAGCAGATCGTGCAATGCGTTGAAAATCGGTTCGGAATCGGATAGCCCGTCACCATCTTCAAGGTAAAAGCTGAACACCTTGAAGTCCGGAGGTGCAGCGGCCACTTTTGTGTCGGAGGCTTCCGTGAACCTGGAGGCAAAGCTCCCGAAGAGTTTTTCAATGACGACCGTGCAGCGGCGGACGATCAAAAGGCAGGTGGCGAGGGCATATGCGTTGGCCATGTGAATCTCAGGTGTGGGGGACGGCGGACTGCCATTCCATACGAAATCAAGATACACATATCCATATGTACTCCAAAACTTTCTACGGCTGTAGTGGACAAAAAAAAGGCGAGGGGTGAGGCCCTCGCCAAAAGTGAAGGGGGCGCGCCGGCAGGGCGCCCCGATCGGATGCGGATTAGTGGAATGCGTAGCGCAGACCGGCGGAGAAGACGTTGTTGTTCACACCGCCACGGCCGAGCTGCATGTCGTAGTTCACGAACCAGGACAGGTCGGCGCCGACTTGCGACGTGGCGCCCAGGCCGATCCAGCCGGTGTGACGTTGCAGGCCGATGCCCTTGACCTTGAAATCGGCGTCCGGCGCGCCAGCGAACGCGGCCGTGAAGTCCAGGTTGGTCGGATTGCCGTAGCGGTAGGCGCCATAGCCCGTGAACACGGTTTGACCACCAGCCCAGGCGACGACCGACGATTGCAGGCGCAGGCCCAGCAGACCAGCGGCTTGGTCGTAGGACTTCTTATCTGCCTTCAGACCAAAGGCGCTGTCGGACTCGTCAATGGCGCCGCGATTCAGGTTGTCGTAGGACAGGCCGACGAACGGGGTGACGCGAGCGCCATTCAGGCTGAAGGCATGGCCGACTTCTGCGTACAGCGAGGTCAGATAGTCCGTGCGACCGCTGTTCACGTTCTCGACGCCATCGACCAGGATGTCGCGCTTGACGTTGGACTTGATCCATTCGTAACCCGCACGGCCGGAAACGTAGGTGCCCACATCGGCGCCGTAGCGGCCATAGAGCGACAGGCCGGTGCCCTGGCTCTTCGACTTGCCACCGTAGCTGTCGAAATCGGCCTTGGCGTCAGACCAGGTGAGAGCAGCACCGAGTACGGCCTTCTCAGAGATGCGATGGTCGAAACCGACTTGACCACCGAACAGGCTCGTGTCTGCACTGGCGAAGCCGGATTGTTCCAGCTTGCCCGAGCCACCGACCATGTTCACCCAGCCGCCGGTCTTCGCACCCGGAATGGCGAGCTCGTCGACGCGGTTGGAGAGCGCGCGGTTTACGGCCTGCGATTGCTGGAACGTCAGGGCCTGCGAGGAGGCATAGAGCTGGCCGCTAACGCTGTCGAGCGTTGCAGCCAAGGCTTCTGCGCTGTCAACCGCCTGAAGCTTGGCGGCGGCCGTCACGAACTCTTCGCTCACGCGCACCTGCGGCTGGCCTTGCACCTTGGCGTCGGTGGCTTGGAAGGCGGCTTCCACTGCTTCGGCGGAAGCCAGGCGACTCGTTTGGCCCGCGTACAGACCCTGGGAGACGTTGACGACGTTATTGCGGGCAACATCCAGGTCCACTTGCGTGGGCGTGTAGCTCGCGGTCACCGTGTACAGCAGGCCCGTGGCACCGGTGACCGAGCCGAACTGGCCCTGTACCTGGCCGGCCTTAACGGCAGTTTCCTTGCTCTTGACGACGTAGGTGTCCTCGGGCTTCGTGACGACAAGATTGGAATTGTTCAGAGCAGCCTGACCATCCACCGTCACCGTGGTGCCGAGCTGGGTCATAAGCGTCGCTTCCGGGCGCCAGGCGTTGTAGTTGCCCTTGATGTGCAGGCCGGCACCCGTCGATTGCACCACGCCGCTGTTGTTCACGGATGCACCGGCTACGCCACCGTTGGAAGCCAGCTTCCCGTCAACGAAGACGTTGACATCGCTGGTGACGCTGCCGAACAGCTCGACGGTACCCTTGGCGATCGTCGTTGCGCCGGCGTAGGAGTTATTGCCCCACAGCACCAGGGAGCCGGTGCCGTCCTTGGTCAGACCTGCGTTGCCCGAAATATCGTTGAAGAACTGGGAACGGTAGCCGTCGAAGTTGGCGATGAAGTCACCACCGAGCGTCAGGCTCGTGTCGAACTTGGCCGGGCCACGGACAGCGCGGTCGGTGTTGAGGCGGCCCCAGCCGAACTTAGAGCGGTCGCCCATGTCATCTGCCGTGGAAAGCAGGGTCTGACGCAGCGCGGAATTGTCCATCCAGGGGAAGGCCTGGGAAACTTGTGCGGCTGCTGCGGTCACAACGGGGGCGGCAAACGACGTGCCCGTCAGACCGGCCGGCGCTTCGCTGCTGAGGCACCAGTTCGCTGCTACACCGCACGCGTTCGACCAGGGGGAAAGCGTGCCGTCCGCCTGGATTTGGGTCACCGTCAGCCAACCGCGCTCGAGCGCGGGGTCGACATAGGGGGCGCCAGCGGCCAGATATGGGTTTGCTTGGCTTTCGTTGCCGTTCGCCCAGATCAACAGTTGAGCGTCTCGCAGAACAGCATCGCGGAAGACAGGGAAAAAGTCCTGCACGAAGGCGGAGCCGGGCAGGGTGTTCGCACCGCCGGGCAGCGCCCATGCAGGGCTGGTGGTAAAGGACCAGGAGTTGTTGACAATCTTGACGCCCTTGCTGGCCATGGCCGTCAAGTTGGTGCTGAGGATCGTGGAATTGAAGACGCTGGGCAGGTTCGCCTGATAGAGACTGAAGCCAGACGCCGCACCGGCCGGGAAGCCGTCGCCGATGTCCTTTCCACCAATGACGCGGCTGACGATGGCGCCATGGCTACCTGCTTCGGCGTAAACCGGCGAGATCACTTCTTTGAGTGCGCCAGCGACTGCCGCCGGGTGATCGGCGAAGCCGTCGCCCTGGAAGCCGCCGTCCTGCACGCCCACTTTCACGCCCGCGCCATTGAAGTCCGCGGCGACCGGTGTCGTCGGCGTGGGCTTCTGCGAACCGGGATCGGGAGGGGTGCCGCCACCGGTGCCAGGACCGGTGCCGGTGCCAGGGCCGGTGCCGGTGCCAGGGCCGGTGCCGGGGAGGCTTCCGCCGTCGCCGCCACCACCACCACCACCGCCGCCGCCGCAGGCGGACAGGATGGCCAGGGTCAGAACAGAAAGTGCCAGCTTAGATGCGAACTGGCGGGATTTGGGGGTAGTCATTGCAGGGCTATCTCCGTAGAAACCGATGCCTTGGACGGCGTTAGCGGCTATGGTTTAATTGATGAATGAGAAGTACGATTCATAATGACAGATGAGACGCACATCCCAAAGAATTTTTACGAAATAAACAGAAATCTGTGGTTTCTTCTTGAAAAAAAGGCGTAGTGTACGCAAAATAGGGTTCGACCCACGGGAAGGGGGCGAGCAGGGGATCGTGGCGAGTGCTTCTGAGCAAAGAGAATTGACGCGTTTTGAAACGCTTATGCTCTGTCGCCCGCTATGCAAAGAATGTATGATCCTTACGATTCATCTTCTAAGCGATGAGTCCGCAGGAATTGCGTCAGCCGCGCAATTTGCCGGTGTGGCTTGATGCCAGAGCGAGGATTGCGGTCAAACAAGAACTAACGCGCGGCCTAGACGCGCAACCGAACCCTTTTATGGCGATAGAACTTCAGTACTTCGATCCCTCAAAGACCAAGCCGACGCGGCTTCAGTACTACCTGCGCAAAGTCGCTGATCCTGCCGACTTTCCGCTGACAGGCGAGAAGCTGAACTTGCTGCGGGAAGGTCCGCTCCAGATGACGGAGCGTCAATGCGCGGAGATCCTCGGGGTGAGTTCTCCCCAAGAGGTGCGTTTTCGTGAAGCCATTGCACGGCCTGGCCTGGTCGACATTCAGGTCGAGATGAACCTGCATCTTTACGTCGCCCGTCCACATCCATTGTCGCTGCGAATCGTAGCGGAGGAAGATCATTGGAAGTCGGATCGCTTTACTGATTGGCTCTTCCAGGACATCGGCGTCTATTACGGTTCGCCTCACTGGCTCAACATGGGGGGCGCGCGCTCGGACCTGCTGTCGCGATTGCGCGTCATGGTGCTCGAGTGGCTACCGATGCTCCTCAACGGGAACGTGAACAACCGCTACGCGATGGTTAATGGCACGCGGAGCAATTCCAAACCCTCGTTGCGCGTTCTGATGTCGCGGTTGCGCGAAGCGGACACGTCCAACATGGCGGATTTTGAACGTGGCGTCATGTGCACGCCCCAGCAGGCCTATCAAGATCTGAAGGCGCTGGCGCAGTTTTGCTGGCAACGGCGTATCGGCCATCTGCCGCAGGCTCAGTATGTCCTGGAGAAAATCGCTCAGGAAGATCCTTTTGAAAGCGATCTCTATAAAGAAGTGAAGGAGCTTTACGCTTCGCGCGTAGTGCGGAATGACGAGTGAGTGCTCGTCGCGGCGAGCATAGCTGCTCCGCGCCTGGCCTCCGTGTTGTCCAATCTTGAGGATCTATGAAAACCAAACCTGCCTCGGGCGCGCCCGAGCAAGTCGTACAGCCTGCCGCTGCGCCGCCGAAGACGAGTCGGCAGCAGTTGGAGGCCTACATTCCGATTGATCCGTCCACGACGGAAGAATCCCCGGTGCGGGTGTCTCTACGTGAACTGAGCGTCGACCTGCTAGATGGGGAAGACCAGTTGTACCGCTTTCACGAGCCGCTGCAGACGTACATTGCCAAGTCGGGCTGGAGCAAGTCCGCCGGCGGGTACAGCACTGCGCTATATGAGAAATGCCGGCCGAACATCCCGAAGCGGATCGACTTTTCGTTTCCCTTTTCCGTCGGCAACTTGTTGCCGCTGGACGAGACGCCCGGCCTCGACTTGACTCGCAACGACCGCACAATCACGCACGACCTACTGACCTATTTCATGGTCCACTTCGATGCGCAGCTGAGCAAATTGCGTCGCGTGGAACGCTCAGAGATGGAAAAGATCGCCGAGTCGTTGGTTCACCGTAAGCATGAGCATGTGCTGTACATGGCGCGGACGTTCCCAGGTCTTCTCCAGCAGTTGTTCGATGAGTTCCCGAAGATCCAGGCGGTCCGCTATATCGCGCGTATTGGTGTTCCTGATATGCCTGAAAAGGACCAGCTCCAGTCCAAGGTGGTCACGATGCGCTTCAACCCGGACATCATTGATCTGTATAACCCGTCCCCGCTTTTAGACATTCAGCCCTAGTGCTGGATTAGAGGGGATCATCGAAGGGGCGCCGCGGGGCGCCCCTTTTTCATTCCTGCCACTCTCGTGGCGCTTCCAGCTGTCGTAAACGCATCTCCGCGTTTCGCCCATTCCTCGGTCCTCACAAAGCCCAGGCCCCTTCAAAAAGGTGGCGCGTCGTGTTGCGGGCAAAATTTTGTTTCCAGTATGATTCATTATGTTTATTCATCCCAATAAATGCGCCCGTAGATAGTGAGGATCCGTGGCAAAAACGATACCTAGCACCGCGTGGCCTCTCGGCCAACCCGATGCAAATCTCGCGACTCTTCACTGGCTGGAACGTCAAAGTGAGTTCAGGAGCGACGACGCGAGCATTGTCCGGGCCTTTGTCGCGCAGCTGCTTCGCGATGGGACGCTCTCTATCACTCAACCGGTGGCCGGCGTCCAGAATTTCCCCGCCTATGTTGCCCCTGCGTTGACCGCGATCGGCCTGGCCGAGTCGGCAGCTGAGGCTGTCTGGAATCAGTTCTCGCGAGATACCAATTTGAAGTCCAGCCCGTCCGGGCGATGCCGAAGCGAAGTTCGCAGGAAGGCGAGCTTCCTGCTTTGGCTGAAGGCTCATTTCGGCAAGCAGCCCGAGGATGGCTTCGCCCTGGATCCTGCTCGCACTTCCGCCGCGAGGGTCATGTGAAGGCCTTCTCTCTCGATGCCAGCGCTGTGGACGAAGAAGCCAACGTGCTGTTGCAGCGGCACGGCGGTCTGGTCGGCAGGGTGCTGCTCTACTTGGCGATAGCAGCGCTGCTGAACTCCTGCATTTCCCTCTATGGATCCACCCGACTGTTCTTCGCCGAAGCTCGGTTGGAAGCCCACGCACCTGGTGGCGCGGTGTATCGCCCCGCTGTCTACGTCAATGGAGTTCGTCCCGAGGTGCCCGTCGCCATCACCGAAGAAATGGCTGCTCTACGCAGCGGAGGAAAGTAGCCATGGCAAAAAGTGTGAAGCGCATTTCCCCGGCCCTGGTGATCCTCATCTTGTCGGTGACTCTTGCCATCATGACGTTAGCAAATGGCCTGCTCCTCACCGTGGCGAGTCGTGAAAAGCAAATCCCGTTTGCGGTGAACGATCGGCTGCAAGTCATGCGACCGGCGCCGCTCGACACGCAAAACGTCTCGGATTCGAGGGTATTGGACTTTGCTGAGGAAGCGCTTCGCGCTTCCTTCTCGCACGATTTCGTGAACGTCATCGGAACGCTCAACTACGCGAAGAGGTTCTACACCACGCAGGGTGGACGCATGCTCCAAACGCAACTGGAGCCGATTCTGGACGACATGCGAAAGGAGCGTGCCGTGATGAGCAACTCGACAGAGGCTCCTCTCATGTCCAGGTCTGCGCACCTCTTCCACGGCCGAGTGGCATGGGATATCGAGATCCCGATCACGATCAGGTTCCAGGGCCAACGCGCCTCGTACTCACCTCGTGAGCGAATCGCCCGAATACAGGTTGTTCAAGTACCGCCGGAAGAACATGCCCGCGGCATTTCTGTTCACACGATCCAGCTCGAGCCCGCACGAAAAACACGTCAGTAGCGAAAGAGAAAGTGCATTGTGAGTACCTGAGCCTACGCGAAAAAGGAGCCTCGGGCGCTCCTCAGGCACTTGAGATGAAAGAACACACAGGCGACGCGGCCGAATGGGCCGGAAGCAAAAGGAGTAAAGAGTGAGCGTGAATCACCAGGGCATTTTCAAGATGCGGGCCATCGTCATGTCTCGCATCCAACCCACAGTGGGCAAGCATTGGTCCAAGTGGTGGCGAGCAGTGGGTGGCTTGAACGGCTCCGGAATGCGTTCAGAGGGCACGGCGATGGAGCTGATGCATTCGGCTCCCAGTGACCTCGCCCTTGGCTTTGCCTTTGGTTTGTACACGGCGCGAACAAACTTGAATCAGCTCACGGCGGATGACATGGTCGACAGCCAACTCGGGCTCCAGGTCATGGGAGCGATCGACCATCACAACAACGAGCTTGCAATCAAGCACAGTGCATTTGCCGACCTCGATCAGCCCGAGTTCGGCCCGGATTTCGAGGATTGGGAAGTCTGGTTTCACCAAGCGCCTAATGACTTCGCGTGCGGCGTCGTCTGCGGCCTCTTCAGTGCCTACGACGAAGCGGTTCGATCGGGGCGAAGCGTGGCTCCGGTCGTGCGGCCCTTGACGCCTCGCGAGTAGGGAAACTATGAGTATTCTGATCACGAAATCCGGCCGGGGGCGATGGACCGTCGTCGCTGCCCTAGTAAGCGCCATTGGCTTGAACATTCAGGCACAGCCCGCACCGCAAACCACCCAGGGCGAGCCACAAGCTGCGGGAGCGCCAAACACTGGCCCTGTTCTCGGAAGGGGCGCTAAGGCGGTCTCCAACGCTCCCCAGGTGAGTAATGCGAAGTATGTCGGAGATGACGGCGCCGAAGTGGCTCAGGCGCCGGCGGGGCAGCAGCCGACCGGTGCGGCTCTGCAGCCTGCCAAGTCGGCACCTGGCCAGAATCCCTCTCCAACTGCCTCAAAGGGGCCTGGCGGAAGCGAGCAGTCGGTCGCAACCGATGCTCCTCTTCCTTCACCTCGCATGGACATGGTCACCACGGCTGTGGATCAAGTCGCGCCATTGAATCCCAGTGAGATTCTCAAATTCCGCAAGTCGATCGACGAAAGGCAAGCGGCAGAAGTGCAGCCACTCCGTTCCGATCTGATTCCCGTCTCTGTTACCTATGACATTGATCTTTCACCCGGTGCGCGGCCCCAAGTGGTGCAGGTCACCCCTGGTCAGGGTGCGCTGGTCAACATCATCGACCGGGAAGGCAATGGGTGGCCCGTCAGTTCGGTGAAGAACTACAACGAAGGGGCCATCAAGGTAGAGCGTATGGGTCCAAGCACGCTTTCAATCGAAGGGCTTAGCAACCATAAGATCGCTTCCGTGGGCGTCCTGCTCGAAGGGATGAGCGTCGCGTGGTCGTTTACGGTCATCCCCGCTCAAGTCACCACCGATGTCCGGGTCGACCTCCGATTGCCATCTCTATCGCCGGGGTCCGTGACGAAGATTGGTCGAGCCAGTGGTTTGCCTACAGTAGGCGCGAAATTGGATGGCTACTTGTATGGAGGCACGCCTGAAGGGGCGCGGCGCCTCGAGGTGACGGGTGTGCCGGGGGCGCGGGCATGGCAGTCGCCGGATGGAAAGTTGGTCCTTCGAATCGCCGGTCTCGTGTCGTCACCTGCCTGGTATGAGCGCATGCCCGCCGCGGACGGCACGGCAGTGTACGAACTGCCCCCCACTCCTATTGTGGCCGTCGCCACTGATGACGGTGTATCCCATACGGTGCGGATCAAGGGTCTGCAGCCGACCGTCGCTGCCTCAGACAAAGCTTGGCGCCACCAATGACGATCGAGACTGATAAATGACAACGAAGAGTGATTCCGAGGCTTCCGAGAAGCCACAATCGCGCCCAGTTGCGCGGGGCTTCAAGCGCAACCTGATGCTTATTGGTGGCCTGCTGATCCTGGCCATCTTTACTGCAATGGGCCTCGTCTGGTGGGTTCAGGCCGGAAGCAACAAAAGTAGCGCGCCGGCGTCCGCCATCGGGCCGATAAATCCTACGGGTAATGGTGAAGTTCGCAGAGAACTGAGTCCAGCTATGCAAGAAAAGCAGGACCGCATTTTCCGCGAGGAGGCAGACGCGGCAAGAAAGTACGGCAAAACGTACATTCCAAACGAAGGAACTCTGGGCCCCTCGGAGCCAGTCGATCTCCTTCAGCCTTCCACTGCGGCTGAGGTGGGGCGACCAGTCGTTCGAAACGCGACGGGTAATCCTAATGCTCAGCGCGCTCAAGATAATCAGGGGCTGATGCGCCAGGTCGAGCGGATTATGGACGGCATGGAAGTCAAGGCGGTCGCCGTGCAGCAATTCCAAAGGGAAGACGCCGAAGTAAGGCAAAGGGGCGCGCCAGTTGCGCTGGCTGCGGCCAATTCGACTGCCAATAGTGTCGATGCGAGCGCCTCTCGCGGCGCAGATCTTACCCAGGGCCAAGAGATCCACGCTGCCGAGCTGCTGAGTCCGATCGACACAGACAAGACGGATGAGGTGACGGCCAAGATCACGGGGGGGCCGCTGGCAGGCGCTACCTTCGTCGGCAAGCTGGTGGTGTTTGAAGAGGACTTCTCTATCGGCTTCGATTCTATGCGGTTCAACGGAAAGTTCTTTCCCGTCAAGGCGGTGGGAGTGAACGAGCAGACCGCGTCTCGCGCAATGGGAGCTGACGTCGACCATCGCTTCTGGGATCGATACGTCATGCCCGTCCTCTCGTCGGGAATGTGGGGCGTTGCGACTTACTTTACTGAGCGTGGCCGTACCGCGCAGCGGTATGTGCCCACAGGAATCGGCGGCGACATCGTTGTGAGCGACGAACGTGCGTCAAAGGAAGACGCGAAGAACACCGGTATTGGCGCGGGCGTCTCGAAAGCTCAACAAATCACGGAAGCAGAGATTCAGCGCCGCGCCAACAAGAAGAACCGTATGACCTTGCCTCAATTTACGCCGATCGGAATTCGATTCGACCAACCGGTGTACGCGAAGGACGCCAAGTAGACCGAAAGACGGGCTATCAGCCGAAAAAACGGAGAAACTCTGAATGACCACTGACACTCATCGCGATTCGGGGCAGGTTGATCTGCCTTCGGATACGACATCCGACTCCCAACCCGGTCCCGAAGCAGGGCAGCCGGACGCCTGGGCTACGGCCTCACACCAGGATGGAGATCCTGAAGGGCAGCTTCCTCCAGAAGATCGGCTGCACCCTGAGCATCACGACCCGGATGGAGACCTTGAACGGGGCAGCGAGGAGGGTCAATTCGACGAAGAAGACCCCGAGGAAAAGGCAAAGCGCCGCAAGCGCGCGGACTGGATCTTTCGCATTGGAAGTGCGGTGTTTGTCTGCGCCGTGGTGGTGGGTGGCTACCTCTTCCTGAGGCCGTCCGCTCCGAGCGAGCCCTCCGCCCAACTCGCCGAATCGAGCATCCGAACTCCGGTCCCTGCAAAGGCTCCCACGGCTCCAGCCTCCGCCACTGCAGCTACGGTGCCCGCAATGGCGCCTGCAGCGGCAGCTCCCACGCCAACTTCAGTCTCCACCCCAGCCGAACGTCAGCAGGGCCAGCCAACGCAGCAGGATTTCGAGTTTGGCGGCCGCGTCCAGGAATCGGAACTTGGAGGGGCCGAGTTCGAGGACGGCCATGTGAACAGCGACCGAGCCGCGGATCCCCGTCAGGCCTTGGACGTGGTGCCGCCCGCAGTTCTGGGAGTGGCGTCGACCAACATGCAGGGAAGTGCGACAGCTTCGAGCGCTCGCGATCTTGGTGGCAAAGTCGACCTAGTGGCGGCCAACGTTGTCGAGTTGAACAAGCAGATGGAAATCTTGCAGGGGCGCCTCGCCGCTATGGAGGGTGGCCAGGCGGCAATCCTGGCGAAACTAAGCCAGGTCGCCGATAAGATTCCCGAGAAGGTGCAGTCGAATCCTGCGGCCGCAAAGGCGCCTGCACGAGTCGTGGAGCCGAAGCCGGCCAGAGCAACTGCGGCGGCGGCTGGACCCAAGCGGACTGCGACCAGTGGCGAGGCGAAGAGCGGAAAGCTCGCCGGTTTGTGGGTCAAGGGCGCATATCCGACCACTGGTGGCGACACACAGATCGCATGGGTGATGAATGAGCAGAACCAGCTCGAAGCCACGGTAAGGGTAGGCGCTGTTGTGCGCGGCGCGCGCGTCACTGGATTCGATGGCATGAAGGTGATCACGACGGCCGGAACAATCCAACCTCGCTAGCGGCAGCCTGAAATGGACTTGGACGCCTTCCTGAGCGGCTCGCTCGAGTTCACCCAGAACATCATGCGGTTGGTGTTCATGGGGCTGAGCGTGCTCGCGGGATTGATATGCATCTATCTGGCGCTTCGCATGTGTGTTGCCCAGTCGCAGGGCCAACGTGAAGGAAGACCGCTGTTTGGCCCAGTGGTTGCCCACGTTCTGATTGGCTACTTCTTTCTCCGCTTGGCTGGGTTCTCCACCGATGTGACGCAGCTTTTGATGGGTAGCGCACCGCAGGCACCGGCCAGCGCGCTGTCTTACCTGCCGGCGCAGGTTTCTCAAAGTAGCTTCTGGAGTCGCGTCGCGCTCGCCATTGTCAGTTGGGTAGCGATGTTTGGCGCGATTGCCGTGTTCCGCGGCTTGCTGCTTTGGCGGGAGATGTCAAACGGCAGCCCAAATCAACCGGGCGACCTAATGTGGCGAGGGTTTTGGCACATCGTCTTCGGGACGATCGCTTTGAACATAGGAGGGTTGTTCTGAGGGGGATGATCTCGTGTAAGTAGGTGAATTCACAGGAACTGTCGCTCGAAACTTCGGGCCATTTTTAGGAAAGAGATATGAAGAAAATCTGGAAATCCGGTACGGCGCGGAGTCTTGCCGTGGTTGTGGCGCAGTTGGCGTTGATGGCCACTGCGCACGCCGACCTGATCGAGATGGGTAACCGGGGTATTGACCTGGTCAAGGTGGGCACGCAGTTGTTCGTTGCTGCCGCGGTGCTCATTGGTGTCGCTTCCGTCATCTATGCATTCAGTCTGATGCGCAAGAAGGCAGGCGAACGTGGCGAAGACGTCACTGCGGCCCGGATCTTTTTGGCGCTGTTCGGTGGATGCGGTCTCATTGTGATCGGGTTCGTTATCGGCGCCGTGACCGAGACATTCGGGGCGGGCGCCGGGGACATCGGCAAGAACCTGTTCTGACGGCTTTTACCAACGAGCCTATGGAGTGCGCACAGTGAAGGACTTATTCCTTTCCATTCGCCGCGGGGATGCAGAAGATGCGCCTTCTCGGCAGCAGAAGTCTGGCAGAGCCGCTGCGACCACAAAGGATAGCGGCCTGCAGTCTGTGCAGTGTGCGGACTGTGGTGTTTCCGTTCCAAGTTCGTTCTCGACGCGATTCGGCGAGAAGGGAAAGGAGCACAAGTGCGAACTGTGCGCGAGCTACTCCGCGGTGGGCGAAAACGATCCGTGTGGCCGCGGCCGGGATATGGCCGCTCATAGCCTCGTCGCGGTCATTCCTGAGCTGTCGGGTACGGATCTGAATTTGCTTCATTGGGCTATGGCAGCCGCGATGGAGCACCCAACGGAACGCGAGCGTGCAACGCAGGTATCTCAACGTCTTCAGGCTCGAATTTTCGACGCGAAAAGCGGATACGGCTCCATGAAATCAGCCGCCTACGGACAAGCCATGCGCTTTCTGTCCGATGGTGAGTATGCGATGCGCGACGTTACTGAGCTCCGGATGGTCTTTTCCCCTGCGCTGATGCGGGATCTGCAGGGAACGATGGGTGATGTGCATGCGGCTTTCGCGGACTGCGATCGGTGGGATTCACTCACCCAAGAAACCAGGCGGCGGATGACTGAAGGGCCCGGTGAGGCCGAGGCGAAATAGAGGAGAGGATCTTGGCAATTCTTGGTGAAGATGCGGTGTCGGTACGCGTGGACGCGGGAGTAATTCCGCTCTCCGGATATGCACAGTTCGACGATCCTAACTCCGGCACCAGCGGAAAACTCTTCTCTCCCGATGGGGAGGTTCGCCGCTTCGAACACGTCGGGGATCTCGACCAGGCCGTGCTGTGGATTACCAACCTTAGTACTGGCGACGAACCCGTGCGGCGCAAGGGGAACCTCCGCTGCTCCGCCTTCATCGGCGCGAGCGTACAGGAAATCGCCCGAGATTTGGGTCTTGACGTACAGCCGGATGGACGTTTGCCAGACGGCGCCGCGGCGCATGTGGCAGGCGTCCTCGATCGTGCACTTCGAGCAGGCGCGAGCGCCTACGGTGCGGGATCGGCGTATCGCTGGGTTCACGGATTGAAGGGCGAGTATTTACACCAGGATATTGGTCGCGATCTACCCAGGGGCCCATTGAGCGGCGTGGAGAGCTTCCCACGCCAGCGTGAAGTGTTGTCCTCCGCATATCAGGTCCGAGCAATTCCGCAATGGGGTGAATGGCCCCTCGGGCCGGGCACTCGGTTTGTGACGCTTCGGTTCAATCGTCTCGCGTATGCGCGGCAGATGCTGCAGATGCAATTTCCAGTGGGCAAGAACTGGGTTCACGTCCAGGGCACCGCCGGTGTGGAGCTACTCGGCGAAATGCTGGCTCGCCCGTGTCTGGTGCGCGCTGAAGCGTCGCTACGGCAGGGCATGGAGGACACGTCGCCCGTAACACTCGCCGCTCTTGGGTTTGACGGGGCCCGCAATGCGCGGCGCAGAGGGTGGTTCTCCCAGCCTGAGCTCGCAAAATTGAGCGAGTTCATGGAAGTGAAGGCTGAAGGCTTCCTTCTCGATGAGGATGGGACTCGACCGCTTCCCTCTCGTGCCCAGCTCCCCGAAGCGCTGACTGGGCGCGCGGAGCGAGCGCTCTCCTATGCGTATGGCTTGGTGGCTCATTGCCACTGGCTGGCGCTGGCCACGGCGCGCCCGGTGGCGGACCGTGAGGTGGAGCACGCCGACATATGGAGTATTTGGCTTCGGGCAATGGATAGGGCGCTCATGCACGAAGTGGCGCTCCGTGCCCACCAAGACGGACTGCACGTTGAGGCTTACGGCGAAGGGGCCATCGTGCTGCGGTTGCAAGATTCGGACCTGCAGATTGCCCAGCGGTTTTGGGAGCTCGAAGGGTTTCAGTATCCCGCAGGCGGTCCGGGGCAGTTCCAGTGACGTCGCTGCCGCCGTTGCCGAGCTTTAAGTTCGTGCCTGCAGCCGCGATCGAACCTCCCTTTGGGCCGCTCGTGGAGAAGTTTCGACGGGGGGGCGCCAGCATCCAAATGGAGTTGGATGAGTGCGTGGCGATGGAAGACGCAGTAGGCGCAATAGTGGCTCTAACGAAGCTGTACCTGGGGTTGGACGGCCTACATCCAACCCACGAGACCATTCAGAGAGTTTTACCGCTCCGAGACGTCGCAAAGTCCCGAAACACGGCATCAAAGTAAAAATTCACGTTTGAGGTTCAGCTGAGTGAGTACCACCACAATTGTTCTATTAATCGCTTTCATGTCGATTCAGGTGGGCTTCCTGGCCGTCTGCTTAAAAAAACGCGAAGCCATCGAAGCGACGATCCTGCACTTTATCGGCATGGTCTGGCGAAACGACGTCGAAGGCACCGTGTCCCTCGTGTCGAACTTTGACAAGAAGACCTTGATCTCCAAGAGTCGCGATCTCGTTTCCTATATTCGCATCGAAGGTCGGGGGCGATACATTGGCCCTGCCGAGTTCGACAAGCTGGTGGAGCAGCTTGAGACCGCGCTCGAACATGTGCTCGGAGCTGGAGCTGCCAGGCAGCACAGGCTTGTCATTGGGTTTCGGTCGGATCCCGAGGGGGCCGCGCAGGTGTTGAACAAGGCCTTCCAGCCGGCGCTAGCGACAGGTCGCCGTATGGGTGCCGGACAGGGCCTGGAGATTTGGTTGGAGCGAAAGGCCCAGGCGCTCTCTGGTGTCATCGTTGATGAGAGCATTATTGTGGGGCTGTTCACCTTGCGTAGTGGTCTGTCAGCTGACGAAGCTGCCCGTGCCTCTGATGAATTGGCGAAGGCACGTGCGGGCTCGGGACGAGACGCGGTTCGAGGGGCAAACTCTCAGTTCTCCCAAAATGCGATTGGTATTCCTCCGCTGCTGGCGATGCGCCACCAAGCTGCTCTGAACACGCTGGTAAAGAACCTGACGGATCATGAAGCGGGGATTGGTCTGATCGGTGAAGTGATATCGAGCGAGGAATCGCTTCCGATTCTTCGCTCGTTCCTTGAAGGACGAGCCGCTCCAGAAGGCTGGAAGCCCGCGCTGCTTGGAGGGCGGGGAGGGCCGGCTACCGTCGGCCGCCGCGGCGATGATGCGGCGGACCTTCTGCCTTTGGGGATTGGGCGTCAAGTCCATACTGCGGCGACGCACGAGTTCTTTAAGGACTATGAAGGGATAACGAGGGAAGGGTCCGTGCATGTCGGATTTTCGCTCGACGTATTCCCCTCGGAAGACCCCGCGCCAGGGTTCAACGCGTTTGCACGAAGCGTGAGCGATGTCGGGGGGAGCGATGGAGCCCGTCTTCCTTATACAGCCTCCTTCGAACTGTTCCCGGATGGACAGCGGTACAAGAAGGCCAGCGCCACGATGGCGTCGTTCCTCGGTGGCATGGGCGACTACAACAAATCCATCAAGCTTGCCTGGGATGCCTTGAGGAACCATCGATCAATCGATGTGGCCCTTCGGGGTGTTTTCACCACCTGGTCCCATAAGTCGCAGGCAGAAGCGTTTGCACGCGCGTCACAGTTGAAGAGCAAGGTGCAGAACTGGGGAGGCTCTACGGTCAGCAATGAATCCGGTGCGCCGGCCGAGCTTTGCTTTGCCGCGGCGCCGGGGCTCTCGGCGCGCTCGCCCCTTCCATTTGTACCGACCCCTTTGGCCGCGGCCGTGCGAGCGCTTCCCCTCTTTCGTGCCGCCTCTCCCTGGCGCTCTGGGGAGCTACTGCTGCGCACGGAGTTCGGAAAGCTGTTCCCGATCGCATTTGGTTCGACGGTCCAGGCCAATACGGGTGGATGTGTGATCGCCCCGCCTGGTCGCGGTAAATCCCTTCTGCTCAATTCGCTCAACTTCAGCGTTGCGATGGGTCCCGGGCTGCAGGACTTGCCGTACATCACAATCACCGACTTCGGGATGAGCTCGGCGCTAAACATTGCCCTATTGAAGTCGATTCTGCCTGAGCACAAGCGGCACCAGGCAGTTTCCGTCCGCGTGCGAAATGAGGCGAAGTTTGCGAGTAACCCGTTTGATACTCAACTGGGTTTCGACCGTCCCACGGAACGAGAGCGGGATTTTCAGCGGTATGTCATTTCGGCGATGTCGCCGAACCTCGGTGACGAGGGAGGCAAGTTCATTGGCGCAGTGATTGACGCTGCATATGAGATGTTCTCACGGGGAAGTCCGGAGGTGAAGCGTTGGCAACGGGCTAATCACCACGAAATGACCCGCGTGATGGACAGTCTGGGCATTCAATCCGAGGGGCGTCGCGTCTATGACCTGGTTGACGAATTGTTCGATCATGGCAAGGTCCATGAGGCGATCGTTGTTCAGCGCTACGCAGTTCCCGTGCTCTATGACTTGATCAGCGCGGCGCGTGCGCAGTCCGTCCGTGACCAATATGACCGCCCTGGCGAGCCCACACCGTCGAAATCTGGCGAAGCGATTGTGGCAGTATTCACCCGAGCTATTAGCGCCGCGGCGAAGGATTATGCATTGCTCGCCACGGTGACGCAGTTTGATCTGGACCACGCTCGCGTTGTCGCGATCGACCTGGAAGAACTTGTTTCTGGAGGCGAAGACGAAGAATCTCGCCGTCGCGCTGCCGTGATGATGATGTTCGGGCGCAATGTCGGCGCACGTAACTACTTCCTTCGCTGGGATGAGCTCGATACGACTTGCCCCGACCGCTACAGGCGGTACCACATGACGCGCGTACAGGAGATCTACACGTCTCCGAAATTCCTCGAATACGACGAGTTCCACTTTGCGAAGAACGTGGAGGCTTTGGAAGGGCTGATCGACTCGGACTATCGGACGGGCCGAAAGTACCAGGTCTTCCCATTCCTTGTTTCCCAGCAATTTAGCGACGTACCTCCGGCGATGCTGAAGTCGATCGCATCGGTCTTTATTCTGGGGGCCGGTAGCGAAGAGGAGGGTAAAGAGATTCAGCAGGCGTTGAATCTGACCGATTCTGAGCGCCATTGCATCATGACGAAGTGTTTGGGGCCGACGTCGACGGGAAGCCCAATCTTCGCCTACTTCAAGACGGTTAAGGGGCCGGTGAGTCAGTTGCTATACCACACTGCGTCCCCTTTGGAATTGTGGGCTTTTAACAGTTCCGCCATCGACGCCGCAGTTCGCAATCAAGTGGCGGAGCAGCTGGGCGGCGACTATTGGAAGGCGCTTCTAGCCTTGACCGAGCAACTACCCAGTGGTTCTGCCCGCACATTGATTGAGGCGCGGAAGCTGCGGATGAGCGGCGAGGATGAGGTGGAGGACGGTGGGCTAACCGTGACAGTTGGCCGTGAGATCGCAGCGCGTGCGCTGGAACAGTCCGCGGCCATTGCCGCTTGAGGCGTGAGGACTCCACTGAAGTGGAGTCTACGCCCATGTTTTCCCGGGGAAATTCGTCGTCGCTCTGTCGCGAAGGTGTTTTTCTAGTATGTACAATACTTACGAGCCATAACGATTAATAGATTCGATACTTCTCTCAGGAGTGCCGAATCGATTTCGAGGTGCACGACTATGCAATCAAAATTCGGCCGGCGGATGCGCGCGGCTATCGTCCTGTATATGTGCGGGTCCCTGGCCACCGCCTGGGCCGCCGACACGACGCAGCTGCCGCGTGATGACTCCACGGGACCGGGGGCTGCTGTCGGCAACTCCGGTGCGCCCTGGAAACAGGACGTCGAGTCGGTGCGTCAACAGATCCCGATATCGATTTCGAACGCCCGTACCGAAACTGTCACTTGGGCTTGCGGAGCCGGTTATGCGGGCGCCCGCTTTCAGACGCGCCTTGTCAAGACCTTCACCAACGGTGTGTCGCAGGCGGACCCATGGTCCGATCTTCAGGGCGAGTGTGTGGCTTTGCCCTCGGTAGCGCGTGGAACTGTCCTTTACACGATGTCCGGCGATCAGGACTCGTCGCGCTACGGCTACAGGACGTGTCAGATCGGCGGCGGGTGCTGGCAGTCGACGGCGTGTCCCGCTGGGGTATTTACGCCTGTGGGGTATGGCAGCTGGCAGTCCGGGTCAGGAGAAGGCAGTCAGCCGATCATCACCTTTGTCCAAACTGCGCTCTGCATCCAGCCGTGATTTCCGATGGTAGCGTCTCTGCTCCTTGCGCCAGCCGCCCCCAGTGGACTTGATGTTCTCGTTGAGAAGCCGCCACGCCGGTCGAAAACGGCACTGGTGATGCTGTATCTGCTGGACCGGGCCGTTGGGCGTACGAATGCTGTTTCAGGGAGAGTCGTGCGCACCGCGACCAAAATGAAGCCTGACGACGTGCATAGAGTGTTGTCGTCGCAGGCAGCCGGCGGGCGGGTCAATAAGGCTTTCGATGAATCTGCCGGACCCCGAGGCGAGTTTAAGTATTGGCTAGAGCCCGACCAAGCTGCGGAGGCGAAGATGTACCGCCTCTTGAGCGGCGGGCGGCTGCCGTACAGGCATGAAGGGGTTTCCGCTGCCGACATCGCCACGCGACTCAAATTCTTGCTCTATTGCAAGGAAAGCACGTACTTGGGTGAGCACAAGATCCTTGATTCCATCATTGCCGATTACCGAGCTGCGCTGAAGCAAATATCACAGACAGACACGTGAGTCCGTTCGGACTACTCAAGGCTCGAGGGGAGACGATAGGAAATCGGCGCAACGGATAGCTGGTGTCGTACCTTGGAAAAGCGAACCAGGCGGATCCAATTCCTGGGTTAGGCGAGTCTGCAGTTGCCAAGTGAGGCCTCGATTCTTTGGCATTTTGGCGGCGCGGGGTAATATAAGGGAACATAATTGATCCCTTAAATTACAAATGAACCTCAAGCCACCCGCCGGCGGTTCCCCGCTCAAACGCCAACCGCTCCCCACCACTACGAAGCACCAATGGTCTGTGCTGCTGCAGACGCTCTTGATTGCTGGATTTGTCGAACGGTCTCGCTGGACGCGATCTGAGGCCGTCTTCCACGGTGGGACCAGCCTGAAGCTCGGTTGGGGCAGCCCCCGGTGGTCTGAGGATCTGGATTTCCTGTTGAAGAAGGACCATCTGCAGGAGGCCGAGCAGCATATTCAGAGCGCTGTGGCGTTCGCCCGCGCGCACCTGGCGCGAATTGACGCCGCGCTGCAGGTCGAAGTGAGTGGCAAGACGACCAACCGGATGGCGCGCTACGCCGTGTCAATGAGCAAGCCCGGGCTCCTTGGCAAGGCAATGGTCAAGGCAGAGTTCTGGGGCGTCGAGGACAGCTACCTTGAACGCTACCCCTCCGCCTTGCGGCTCCCGGAACCTCCTCAGGAACTGGCGCAGGCCGGCTACTTCGTCCGTGTGAGCTCGATGATGCCCATGGCCACACTGAACGCTGTGATGTGCGACAAGCTTGTGGCTGTTGCGAACCGCCCCTACTTCAAGGCTCGCGATATCTTCGACATGTACTGGATCCAGCAGGAGCGAAGCTTCGAGCGGCCGACTCCCGAACAGATGGCCAGGGATGTACTGGTTCATGCCAGCGCCTATGACGCCCCCATGGATCCTGAGCAGGCGCATGCGCCCAAACTGGAATTCACCTCCGACCAGAAGCTCGCCTATTCCATGGCTGGGGCCCTGCGGACGTGGGTAGATTCCATTCAAACGCCGGAGTACCTCGTAAAGGCTCAAACCGAGCTGAAGACGTTCCTCGTGGACTCCATGGGTGGGATGCATTTGTGGGAGACCTACTGGAAAGGCCAGGTGTCGACGATGATCGACGACGCCGGCGCGATGGCGCTGCGGTGCGCTGACGCGCTAGAGGAGATTGTTGGAGACGTTGAGGGGGATCGCTCCAGGCCTGCGCCCGCCAGGGAATCGCCGCGGGGCTGATATGGGCATTGAGACGATCCCATACCTCGAAGAGACCGAAAAGGGACCTAGCCGCCGGGTTTCGGCGGTCACGCGCCTCACAGAGCTGCCGGCGGTCTTCTCGCTGGCGGATCTCTGCCGCCTGCAAGAGATGTCCGCCGAAGCAGCCAAGGTCTGGGTCAAGCGGATGGCACGCACTGGGCTGATCCAGTTCGTTGGGCCGCGCGCCGCGCTCTACTTCAATGTTCTGCGGTACCCGAGCTCGCCTCAGGACAATCTCCTCGAGGCGGTGGGCCGCCTGTACCCGGACGCAGTGGTCCTGGGGGCGCACGTGCTCCATGCGTACGGCTGGGTAACCCAGATCCCGCAGATTGTGGATGTTGCAGTGACGCCCCGCCGCAGCATGGTGGCCATCAATGGAGTCCACCTTTGCCCGCGCCCCCGCGCTTGGTATCGAGAACAGCAGGATGCACACGCCATCCTCCGTTATGGGGAGTCGCCCTTCACCCTCGACTCGCTCACGCCGGCGGCAGCGCTGCAGGACCTTCGGGACTACGGGACCGGCGACATGTGGATTCCGGATCCGGATGATCTTTACATCCCGGAGAATGTGGAGGAAGGCGTCACGCGTCATGCCTCCGCTGGCCAAGCCAATCTCAGTGAGCCGCACGAGCTCGATGCGACCGATTCAGGTGCGGCAGGGTCGTTCGAAAGGGACACTGGTTTCTTCGACGACGACATGTCGGCATAGCGCCGCGGCAGTCGCGTAAATGCTTTGGGACGGCAATGCTGTTTGATAGTATGAATTGACCGAACAATTCATACTTTCAGGAACATTCCAGAATGATCAAAGCATGGCCCAGCCGTCTTGCCGCAGCACTGTGTTCCGCCTTCGTGGCATCCACCGCTGCGGCATTCGAAAGCCGCTGCCCGTCGCACTATGCAGGCGCGCAGCCGCCAGCCATCTTGGATGCGGCCGTCGCTAGCGGCGCGGCGGAACTTTGCTCCGAGGGATACGGCATTCTCTACTCCACCGAGGCGAAATCGCCTATCTTCGCGGCAGAGCACCTATCTCCCGAGCGTGTGCGCCGCGCCTACGACCATCAGGGGCGCTCCAATGACTTCCGGCCTGACGAGCGTGTCGCACGCCGCGCGCGCGCATCGCTCGAAGATTTCCGCGGTTCAGGGTTTGACCGCGGTCACCTGGCCCCGTCGGCGGATATGGACTCGCCGAAAGCCGACAGCGAAAGCTTTCTGCTGACGAACATCGTTCCTCAGGATCCTCATCTGAACCGAAATCTTTGGGCGGCGATTGAGAAGGGCGTACGTGCGATGGCCAAGCATCGACAAATTTACGTCGTCACAGGCGTTATCTGGGAGCCGCACAACGCCCAGACCGTGGGACGTGGTCGAGTCCGCGTGCCGGCGTATCTGTACAAGGCAGTCTATGAACCGTCCGCCCGCGCGGGGGCCGCATATCTGGTCGCAAATGCACCCCACCAGGCTCATCGGGAACTTAGCCTGGCTGAGTTACGGGCGGTCGCAGGCGTGGACCCATTCCCGGGGGGCGGCGACCTAGCTAAGCTCCGATTGCCGCGCCCCCGATACTGAAGCCGCGCCGTTTGGCATTGCCGCACCCCGCCCGCTTGTATGCTGACTTCAGTTTAGCGAGCAGGCGATTTGCGACGCTCTACCGTTTTGAACGCGACACTGCCGTGTCGTGCGACGAGCCTAATATCCCACTTGTCATTGCTCAGCAGTGGCGCCGATTCGCCCTTCCAGTAGTAAGGAGGGGGACCTAGCCGGTGCCGTAGTTCGTCTGAAGCTTCCTGGATCAAAGCGTGGTCTAGGAGATGCTCGAAATACTCCGGGGTGGCTTTAAACTCCCAGTCGCCCCATTGCGCCTGAAGCTCCAGTCCGAGCCTGATCTTGCCACAGCGATAAAGGCACTCTTCGATTTTGGACTTGGACATCTTCAGTTCAATCTCAAAGGGCTCTGGATGCATTTGAGCGTCGATCCGAGGAGTGCCGCGATTCATATCGACATAACCTATTGGTTCCCAATCGTCCGCCAGTGCCCGTAGGACGTGCTCATAGGCGCTTAATTCCTCGTCCCAATCTCGGGTGTAGAAATTGGGAATGGAAGTGGGGTTCAATACTCGTAGGTCGCTTGTTACACGCGTCCTTCCATCCTCGGCAACGACTTCAAGCTCCCATTCGAGATTGTTTACTGCATTGGTCGTCCAATGCAGGTAGAGGCGAAGCATTTCTCCCTCTTTGGTGGAGTGAGAATGTCTACCATGTCCCGTGGCAACAACCCAGATGGACGACTCATGTTCAACCTTGGTACTGGGATGGCGCGCCGTGATTTGTACGTTCACCTCACCACGGTGCATCTCACCCGGAGCCTTATGGAACGGATGGTCGCTTGGAATGCACTCCGCCCAAGCGTCTACGATCTGTGCCGCGCGTCGCCGAACCTTGGCGCTGTCGGGAAGACGGAGGCTGTTTGGGCGGTCCAATGTAGTAGGACGGCTCATCGTGAAAGCGGGCTCATCCATGGCACTCTCTGTGAGCGCCTTGATCGCGTTCGCAAGAGTGCTTAATGCGAACTCCTTCGGGGTCTGTGGGACCGAACCCGGACGATTGAGCAGAATTGCCGATGCTTTGAGCACTAGCAGGGCGTCGCGAATACTGACGCTGTCTAGGTCAGGCAGATGGTTCCAGAAGACCTCGTCGAATTGGATCGCGGCGATGTAGGCCGCACACGCACTAACTTCTGGGTCGGTGACGGCCATGTGCGCCGCTTTTTCGCGCACCCGCTTCATTTGCTTCAGGTCGTCGGGGGTGAACTCGGACTCCAATACGTCAACCTTGATGCCGCAATCATTACAAGTCCAGATCCCATTGGAATGGTGGGAAATTAGTTCGAGAGCCATACCTATCGGAGCCGGCCGCGGCCCATTTTCCGCTGCAGCATAGATGTGCGACGCTCTTCCCAGATTGGCGCTACCAACGTCACCGTTTGGTTTGGTTTTGATGCACGTAGACGGTCTTAGGCAGCCGCGAATTGAACACAGATAGCCGGCCGCTTTCGCAATATGCTCTCGTGTGCTCGGGCTAAAATCCTTTCGACGTTTAGCGGCGCTATTGCGCTTCGGCTTATTGTCACGAGTCAATTTCGACATACTCTTAACTTTAGGGCTATGCGTGTGACAGATCGAGTTCCATGAGATGTGGAATTTCAGCCGATCAAAGACCCGCCTCATTGTTCCAAACTGCCTGGAAGCAGCGCGCCAATGGCGCCGAATTGCGGCCAAGTGTACGGCATGCGCGAAGTGGCGGCTCAGAGCGGTTTCGCCGAGCTGTAGACGACCGCGGTGGGATTCTTTCCGAAGGGCGACTATGAGCCCACCTAGCAACATTGGAGGACGGACGTGCGCTACGGGCTGGGCTGACCGCAGATATTCGCTATTCTGAAGCGCTGCCGGCTAGGAACCAGCTCTGAACGACCTGCACCGCCTCCCCATTGAATACCATTGAGGAGGAGAACCGAAGGAGCGTCCACCCCAGCGCGACCGCGCTGTTGTACTTCTCCAAGTCCCGCTTGTATCCTTGGGGGCGCACGTGACGCCCTCCGCTATGAATTCCCCCTTCAATCTCGACGGCAAGGCGTCTACCGCAGGGCAACTTTGGCCATGCGAAATCGAAACGGAAGGCCCGGTTTGGATGGAACCGGAATTCGCGTTCAGGAGCAGGCAGACGCAGCGCGCGCAGCTGCAGGACAAACTCCTCCTCCCCCTTACTGGGCGAACCGCGGACGGGGCCGGATTTGGCTGTGGCGGTGGAGTTCCCCGAGCTGGGCAGGACGCCCTTCGCCCGCAGCTGCCGGACCAGGGGATGGTCTTTGCCAAGGGCAGCCAGTTCGCGAGCCGACAACTTCATTGGGCACTCCAGCTCTGCAGCTTGAAGCGGTCACCAGGAAAGCCGAGGGAGAATTCCTTGCCGATCTGGAACCCCGGCATCCGCTGGAACCGTTGCGCGCCCCCGCGGAGGTATTCTGCGAAGAGTTCGAAGATCATCCAGCGCCGGTCGAGCACCTCGGCCGCCATTGCCGTCTTTGCCGTACCGCCGAAGAGGTCCAGAACCAGTTGGCCAGGGAGAGACAAGAATTCGATCAGGAAGCGCGCCAGGGCTAGCGGCATCATCGCGCCATGGATTGGTAGGCCCAGCCCGGCGGCGTCGCGCCGATACTGACGCGTATCGGCGCAGGCGTGTCCGATCGGCAAAACATTCTTTGGGATGCGGCCCTCCGTCTCGTTCATGTATGAGCTGGGCCTGAGGCGATAGGCGCCATCACCGTACACGCCAGTGCGCGGACACGCCCCAGCCTCCTGCACCTGGCGCAGCCATTGCTTGTGCCGATCCGAGTGCGGCTGCAGCACTCGGCGATTGTCGCTGTAGACGCGCGAGGAATCGGTGGTGAACCAATAGACCGGCTCGTAGCTGGTATTGAGTTGGACGCGCCGCTTGCTCGCGTATTGGATCGGGCCCGGCGGCTTAGACGGGTTGTGCCAGATAAGCGTGTCCATCAATTCCAGGCCGAGACGGTCCACTAGGGCCAGAACAAGCCTTTCCTTCGCGACGGACCTGGCGGGTGAACCGGGCACGAAGCTGTCATTGGTCAGGTTCAGACAGATCGACCCGCCGGGAGCCATCTGCGCGACGATTGGCTCCAGGGCGGAGCAGATGAAATCGACATAAGCTTGCTCTGTGAGCGGATTGCCATAAGCGCGTGGCCGCCTGAGCAGGTAGGGGGGGCTGGTCACAACGAGGGAGATCGGTTCACCGAGCTGAGGGAAATTGCGCGTGCTGTCTCCCCAGATCGCGATGCCGAGGTTCGTGGAGAACGCCACCAGTCGTTTGCCGGCCGGCGCGCTGGTCAACCCGTCCTTGTTCCGTTGAGCCAGATTCCACACGCCGCGCTGGCCGGGCCTACGTTCCAGGAGGCCAAGGTGCTTCATTGTCTGCTGCACCCACCTTACCGAGCGCTTGAAGGGGCTGTGCTGGCCGCCGGAGATTTCAACCGTACGGTTTGCGTCCGTGGCCGCCACGCCGGCCCGACGAGCCACGGCCTGGTACAGGTCGGCATTCAGGAGCGGCTGGTCGCCTGCAGCCTCGTAGGAGGCAAGCACGTGCTGGAAGAGGTCGAGCTGCTCGGAGCTATGGCACTTGCCGGGCAGATGGGCCTTGCGAGTGCTGATGGTCATTGGGCAACCTCAATTCGGTCGGTGCACGTCATGCGCGCCAGGTTCGAGGTGCGGACCAGGGCGAGCAGGGCGCTCGCGCAGCTGGTCGGCGTGAATCCGGCCGGGTCCATCCCGACCACGCGCTGCGCCACCGCTTCCAAGCATGCGCGCCAGACTTCACCCAAGGTTTCCACATCGATGCTAACGAACGCCGGCGGGTGCAGGGGCTGCGTTTGGGCCAGGGAGTGGCCCTGGAGAGGCCGGAACGTGGCGCAGGCGTCGCGGGCGGCTAGTTCGCTCGAGACACGCTCAGGCTGTTTGAAGCCGTCGGCAGCCGAGAGCTGGTAACCCAATTTGTAGATCTGCTCCACGATGCAGTTGGCAAAGATCACGTGGGTTTCGTCTTCCGGCACAGTGCGGCCGGCTGCCAGCGCTGCAAGGAATACAGCCTTGGGCGTTAGCGGGGAGACGGGAAGGGGGGCTGTCATGAAGGTGCTCCAGGTGCGTTGCATGATCTGAGAATCACAATACGCACCTGAGCACGCGTGCCAAAACTTTTGTCGTAGCTGATTGGGCAGATGTTGTGGGGCCGGTCGAACGAAATGGATGGCCGCTGCCCTAGTGATCAACTTGCGGCGTGCGAAGCCGGTGGCCTCACTCCACCTCGTGGGTATCGAAGGGAGCGCCGCAGGCTTCGGCAAGTTCCGAATCGGTCAGCTTGCTCAACCGATTGATGATCGCCATTCGCAGCTGGTTGCCCGTGACGTCTTCGCCGTCGGATTGGCTGGATGAGACTTCGAAGCCCACTGAGTATGCGTGGCTATATCGGATTGTCATGGTTTCCTTTTCCTTCGTCTGTCTGGCTCGCCTCTTGGCCGGGCGAGAGTGGTTGATGGTGAGTCCAGTCTACGGATGAGGCACTCATCGCCAAAGGATTCCGGCCCGGCTCCACGCTGGCGCCCAGCGAAGGGGGGCGGCTAAGCGCGACTTAAACGCGCGGTATTCACCCAACGTCAAAAAGCTCAGGCCGCCCCGGACTCGAGAATCGTCATCCCCGAGGGGGGGATGTAGTCAGGATGAAGCACCATAAACGCGCAGTCTGTGAGCTGCGTAAGGTCGGGTTTGAGGTACTCGTTCGCTGCGACCTGCGAGTCGCCGTCCGCGATAGACCGCTTTCTCGCGGCGACCCGGAGGGCGGTCTCGTCGTCAACGCGAACGCGGATTGTGAGGGTGATCTCGGTCATGTCTTTCTCGCTCGTCGGCTCGCTACTTGGGGTGAGGATTCTGGGAATCACCGCCCGGCGTGCCTTGCGGTCGATGATGTCCCATGAATTCAGTCTACGCAGAGGGGGGGATGCGCCAAAGCTCCACACAGATAATGGGACTGAGCGAAGGGTCGGGCGAAGCGTGCCGCGAACGAGAGAGCGCTGCTAGACGCAGGGCTGGCCGCGCCGGTTGAATCGCCGTTGAATAGCCTCCATCAAGGGAGCTGCCACTTCGCTCGAGACTGTCAGAGGCCCGAACATCTCAGGGTCAGAGGCGCGCTTTACGGCGACATTGCCGGTTGGCCATATGCCAACGAATTGAACGCGCGCGCAGCCGTTGATAACGCGCGGAACCTCGAAGATTTTCCCTGTCGCGGCGGCGATCTGTGCTTGGGTCAACATCAGCTGCTCCTGGATATCTGATTCGAAACCTCGATCGGCGGAACGGAAAGGCCCGTGTCGCCGGCGAGCCGTGGGCTATTCGTGTTCGAGCTGGATCGGTGCCCACGGGCCGTCGCGGCCGGTCACCAGGCTGAAAGCCCGGACCAGCAGGGCATTGGGACGGTCGTGGTTAGGGGCGCATGCCGGGTAGAGGGCCACCCCGTAGCGAAAGAACCCATCGGTGAAGAAGACGGGATGGTCACCATAATGTTGAACCGAGTCCCGCAATAGAGTGGCCATTTCGGATCCCTTCAACGTCTGACGGTTGAGGGCATTCTGCGGGGCATCATTGCCCATGGTGGACGTAGGCATCACTACAGCAGAGAAGTCGCGGTATCCCGCCAAGGATGCGCGCAGGTTGCCCAGCGTGGTGCTTCCACACACAAGAGAACTGAGGCCTGGGCGCTGGTCAAGAAGACACTGAATTGCGGCTCGGCATTCTCGCAGCAACGTCGCCTGATCCTGTTCCAAGGACGGCGGGGTATCGGGAGTGGACATTCTTTACCTCGTTGTGTTGTTGGGGGAGATGAAACCACTCTACGCAAGTGGCCAAGCGCGCGAAAATTTGCGCTGATTCCCCCCAAATGGCCTAGGTCACTTCGATTCCATCGACCTGGATGAGGTCGGCGTCATCGTCAGCACTCACCTCGGCGGCGATGGGGCTGCCATCCGGCCACTTTCCAAGCGTGACCGTCTCGCAATCCAGCGAGTTCGCGAGCATCTTGCGCGCCTCAGCGGGGCAAGTCGCCCGAACTCGAATGGAAGCGAAGAGACGCACATCGAACATGTACTCGTGACCGACCACCGGAGCATTCCCACATTGACCAGGCCGGGACAAGTCGCTTGCCTTTGCGGCACAACGGTCGTGGGAAGTGTCGCCTTTCGATGCGCTGGAATAGGAATGGGCGGCTTGCATTTTCATGTCCTTGAAGGGAGTTTGGGAGTGCGGGCTGCGTGCGGGATGTCTTCTGCACATGCCGGCATGTTGATGGAAGAGGGGGCGACCGCGGTCTACGCGGCCGTCGCGCCTGCTTCTGTGCACCACACGCCGCTCCGGTGGCGGCGTCGCGGGTGCGCAGGAGGGTTACTGGGGAGTGGCGATGATGTCGAGGGTTCCCTCGACGTCGGTGAGGTGCCGAGCGGCCATCCCGATCGCTCCCGCGGGGCTTTTCGCCTTGACCGTGTCGAAAGTGTGAAGACTGCCACCGTTGATTCGGTACTGGACAATGTAGGTCTGCATCAGGTTCTCCAAATAGCCAGCACTCAGTCTACGGACAGGGCATGCACTGCCAAAACATTCCGCGTGGGCTTGGAAGGACGGCGGAGCGCTTGTCGGCTCCGCCGGAGGAACTCAGGCACCGGTTTAGGCGGGGATAACGACGATGACGGTGTTCACCATCGTTCCCGATGATTTGAAGCTCGCCTCGGGTAGCGGCTCTGTCGACCCGCCTTTCTCCTCCACCAGGTCCCGAAAGGACACGGTGAGGCGATTCAATGGTTGTGGCTTCCGCCGGCCGATCCTCACGCGGCCAGGCGTTCCGCGATGTGTCGTTCGTGAGTGAAATTGGCCTCGATGAGAGCCTTGGCAACCGGGGGGCACACGCTATTTCCACACATTCGTACCTGGTCGGTCTTTGTCAGCGGAATTCGCGGGATCAGACGGGGGTCACCAGGTACTTGCTCTCCATTTACAAAGAGCAACTTCGGATCGGGGATTTCGTCGATGACATAGTCTGCCGGGAATCCTTGGGCCAGATAGAGCTCGCGCGGGACCAGCATGCGTAGCGTGATATCGACCAGGACCCACCCATCCACGATGATGAGGCCACACTTTACGGGGAATTGCTCCGGAAGGTACTTATGAAAATATCGAGCGCAGCGTTTCGCTTTAGCCAGCATATTCGCGGGCAAGGAGTCTTGACGGATCTGTACCGTTTCGACGAGGCCGACGCGATCTTTCGTCGTCAGCGTATGCATGGGGTCGGCGGCCGAAGCCCACTGACCGCCCTCGCCGTAGTACTTGATCAGGTGGGCAGCCACCAAGCGCTGTTGCGAGCCAGAGCCCATAAGCGTAGACAGAGGGGCGTCCAAGGAGCGTCCGTTCCCTTCGTAGAATCCGCCATTTGCCTGTTCCAGGCAGGCCGCCACGATCACCTGCTCGCCACGGTTGGCCCCCGTGACTGTGGGGAGGGGGGCGTCAGGTCGTGTCCCGGGGCGATGGCCATGGTGGGTCAAATGGGTCAAATGGGCCGCAACCACTGAGCGCCTTTGATGAGAAATGTCGGTGTGCGGGTTAGCACGCAAGGCGGGCACATTCAGTTCCCGGCCGGATCGTGGGTCAAGCTCAAGCCGAACCAGATGAGCGCTGGATAGAGCGTGATGCGTTCCGCCCGCAGAGATCGTAGAAACTGGGCTGCGCGCGCTATCGCCCTGCAGGTGAGCTTCCTGGGTGCCACGCAAGGGGGCGATCATGGGCGCAACAAGGTCGCCAACACGCGCGCCGGTGTCCTGCGGAACAATGAATGGACTTGGGTTGGCCAGCACGTGACGCCAAGTTCCTTTCGCGACGCGGCGTAGTGTGTTCTCCGCAAGAGGGCGTTCGCGCTCGAACATTGAAGTGGCAGCGATACTGAAGTCGATACACTCTGCAGCTGCGCGCCAGGGGCGTAACAGTCCTTGCTTGACGGCGGGAGAGTCCGGTGCACCATGAGTAGCATCCGGCCAGACAATAGGACGTCCATCTCTGCGCGCGACCAGAAAGAGGCGCTTTCGAATCGTTGGAGTGTCATGGTCACTAGCGCGCAGTTCCCGCCACTCCACGGTATACCCATGAGCGCGCAGTTGGCGGATGTAGCTTTGGAACGTTTTTCCTTTGTGCTTCGGGTCGGGATACTGCTTGCCATCCTCTTTCCGAATCAACTTCGACCAGCTCGTCATTTCGACCACGTTCTCGAGCAGAACGACTCGGGGCTTGCACTTGGCCACCCATCGCAACGCGATCCACGCGAGACCACGGATATGCTTCTCGACGGGGGTACCTCCCTTCGCTTTGCTGAAGTGCCTGCAATCAGGGCTAAGCCACACCAAACCTACAGGGCGGTTACCCGTCACCTTGATGGGGTCGATGTCCCAAACCGATTCGCAGTAGTGCTTCGTCCAGGGATGATTGATCGCGTGAAGGCAAATGGCCGCTGGGTCATGATTGATTGCGATATCGACCGGCCGCCCGAACGCCTGTTCGAGACCCTCGCTTGTGCCGCCACCGCCGGCGAAGTTGTCGATGATTAGCTCGTCACCGAGGTCGAGCGAGAGGTTGGGTTTAGCCCAATGTCGCTCATCGCGTTTCGAACGGCTCGGCTGGTAGTTCCCGCGCGCGCGGCGGGAGCGTCGTGAGTCAAAATGCGTTGCCTTCGTGTCCAGCTGGGGAATGCCGCCGGAAAAGAGGCTGTTGGAGGCCCCTGCATTGGTCACGCACTTCATGTCCGTGCCTCCTGTGCAGCCGCACCCCAGAGGATGTGGGGTTCTTCGAGTCGATGAATCGCTTGGGGGGAAAGCGGGGGCACGGCAGATCTCCAGGTTGATGGATTGGTATGGATCAGCCTATCGAAGCGGCCATCTCGGCGAAAACTTTGCCGTGGGGAATTGCGGGTGCGCCATAGCCAAGGGTACGGAGGAGATGCCTGGGCGTTATTGGTGGCTTTCCTCGAGCGCTTCAAGATCAGGCAAAGCCTGCTCTGGTGCGCCGTTCGAAGCCGCCGGGCAGTGCTGAATCATTGATGGCGAAAATGCGCGCAGGGAGCCATCGCGCGCTCGCAGTACTACCTCGTGGCCGACAAGGTGAGGGAGTGAGATTCTGGCGACGGCCTGGCCTTCAACGCCCGCCCATTGGTCACCGGGCAGCACGCGGTACCAGACGTCGCCGGCAACGGCGTCGATCACATAGAACTGCGCCAGCGCGAGCGCCGACGCTGGATTCATGCGGTATCGCCTTGTCACGGCCGTTCGGCTGCGCGAGTGGATTCCTGGGCAGCCTCAAATGCGCTGACATCTTCGGGCGTCACGACGACAGAGCGCTCAGTGCCAGGTACTGGAACGATCCAACGGCCCTTCTTGGAGCCCTTCGTGGCAGGTCGAAACTCGCAGCCTGTCAGTTTCATCGGGAGGGCTTCCTTGTTCGGGTCACCAATTAGCTCGCCGCGGTAAAAGTAGAACGCGACAGAAAGTGTCTTTCCGATAGCGCCTTCGAGCTTTTTCCGGGCGGCAGCCCCACTGGGCTGGCGCTCGAAGATGGCCTCCCTCGCTACATCTGGCGCGAGGTAGTCAAGGGTTGGGTCATCTGGCATGAGGTCGCAGTCATTGGACGATTCACTGCAGGTGCGTATATCGAGGCTAGTCATGATCGATGTCAGCAATGGTTGTGGATCAGTCGCGCGCGCCGCCGTGAGCGTCGACCAGTTCGGTGAGCATGCGGTTGTACTCTCCGCTCATGAGCGTGAAGTTCGAAAGGAAACGCTCCTCTTCGTTGTCCGCCTGTTCCTGGTTTTCCCGAAGGACGTCCAGGGGCCTGATCGATTTCAGGACGAAGTTCTCTGTCAGCACGAAGGAAATGCGGTCAGCCCAAGTCATGGCCAGGCGCGTGCACTGCTTACCGGACTGAATGTGGCGGCGGGCGTCGTCGGCGTCAATCGAGTGCTTGACGTAGCGGATGGCAGCGCCGCTCTCCCCCGAGGACCGAAGCTCGGTGTCTTGGTCGATGGAAAAGTTGGGGGGCGCTTCGTCTTCCGCTAGCCAACCTGTCATGGCCGAGGCAGGTGATTGGGCGACGTAAAGGTTCTGGATTGGGAATGGATCGACGCACTTGGCCAAGAAACCGACCACTTCGTCAGCTTTAGAGGAAGTGGCGGTGTCGATGGCCATCCAGCGGTTCTTGAGGTCGATCCACACCTGCGTGTCGCGGTGAACAAGGAATGCCTTCGGCAAAAGCTCGTCGTGCACGCGCTCGGTGATTTCCTTGCGCTGTTTTTTGCCGGGGCGATAGCCCTGGCGCTCCGTGACCTCGTCGATGCGAACGGCCGCGACCTGATTCACCACCGTGGACGGGAGCAGCCGCTTTTGTGCGCGAAGCGCGAAGAGGATCTGGTCGCCACCGCTGGTCACGCAAAGTTCGCCACCCTTGCGGGGCGGGACCCATCCGAATTGCTGCATTTCCAGACCAGCCTCCGGGAGGCCGTGTTGGCTGAGGCGTTCCTGCAGCTGCTCGGCGTTGATAGTCCATTCTGGGAGCAGTCGATAGAGAGTCAGATTTTTGAACATTGGTTCGGGGATATGGTCGATTCAGGAAAGGGGGGCGTTTAGGCGGCGATGCGCTGTTCGGGGGGCGCTGCAGCGGGCTTGCGGGAGGGCAGTGAATGCCGCGTGGAGTTGGATGCCGAGGGGTGGCCGCGTCGCATCTGGCTTTTCTGGCTTACCGCCTTCACTGCTACAACGCGGCCCCCGACCCACTGGACCACCAAGTCTTCCTGATTGAAGTGCCACACGGTATTGATGGCCATGGACATTGCTGTTCTCCGAAGGGGGGGAAAAATTTTAGGTTTAGATATGAATCAGTATAATGATTCATACTAATAAATCGCAAATATAAACGGAGGCCCTTGTGAGCCTGGGGCAAATTTTTCAATTCCGAGATGGCACTCGGCCGCTGCGGCGCGCAACAGTGACGGCGGCGGTGGCTGGTCTGGCGATGGTCGGGACGTTTTTAGCTGGGCCTGTCCTCGCTCAGACGGTCGAGCTGGAAATCTTGTCGTCGTCCAATGCGGAACCCTACCCCAAGCCCATTGCGCGCCAGCAGCCGGCCGACGGCCACTTGCGAGAGGTGACCCGGTTTGGCTCGGCGATGGGCGCGGCCGAACGCGAAGATTTCGTGCGTGAGGCACAGGATCTGCTTCGCGGCGCGCTGGCCAGCTACGCCCTGAAGGAGAGAGCCCCTCTGCAGGCGCAGGTGTTTGACATCGAGCACCCGTTGCTCGGCCGGGCGCTGAGCACCAGCACGGGACGTCCGCTGTCGAACTTCTCCAACTACTTCATGGCCATGCAGTTCTACCCCCAGGTGGAGGTGAACAAGGTCCGCATGCCGTTCTGCTTCATCCTCTTCAATGGAAGCCGCGCCGGCACCCTGAGCAGCTCACTGTTCGAAAGCCGTGCCGATTGGCTCGCATACGCGGTGATGCACGAGTCTGGCCACTGCTTCCTGGCCCATCAGCGCTATCTCGGCCGAATCGGACCGATGAGCGGCCGAGAAGAAGAGGCGTTCGCGGATATGTTCGCAATGGGCTACGCGCTGGGCAGCGGCAATCCCCGGGCGGCCAAGGCCATCTTGAAGCTCCAGGAGGCGCTAACTCCGACCACAGCAGAAAACGACCACTACGAGCCTGCTTCCCGGTCAGCCTTCTTGCAACGATGGCTCGAAGCGCCCCCGGCCCCCCGCGATATCTACGACCTTTTCACCGTCACGGCCTCGGCATTCGACGCCGTGAAGCCGCGCTGATCCCTTCCGCCATTGCTTGGAGCTCCTCGAATGTCTGCCAGTCACGCGAATCACCAGTCCGAAACCAGCAGCGCCGCCGGCGGCGCCCGTATCGCATCCACCCCGTTGACCTCGCTCAATGAGAGCCAGCTGCCCTACGGCCAAGCGTTCTGCCACTTCACCCGCACTCGCCACGATGAACTGGACTGGAAGCCCGAGGCCATAGGCCTTGTTCGCCTCTGGATGAAGGGTGTGCAGGATCTGCAGGTGAGTGATTCGGGCCTGGGGCTGCTGACGGCGTATGTTCGCTTGGACGCGATCCGCAACACCGGTGCGGTCCAGGGGCTGCTCCCGGCCAGCGTCTCCGATCGGATGAATGAACGAGTGAAAGAGTGCTTTCGGCAGCAAGGACGTCGGCTGGCCAGCGACTCTTCCCCGGATTCGGTCTTGATCGAAGCAAGCGTGAGCCTTGGTGACATGGGCAGCCTGCGCACACGCGGCGCCACGGTTCACTAGGACACCCTCAAATGACGACGCCGATTACATTGGCCGCAATGGCCGTCGTGGGAATTGGGGCAGGGGAGGCAGTTTTGCGCCTGCGCCAACGCATGGAGCGGATTCTCGACGCGGAATGCTATCCGGGGGCGACGCTGCAAATGCTCTTCGCCGGCGGCTTTCGCCCGGTGGCTGGTGGGCTGGCGGTGCGCGCGACCCTGCTGGCCATCTGGATTGCGTGTGCCATTGCCCCGCTGGCGCCGGCGAACACCGTGGCCCTTGCCTTCTTTCTGACCATGCTGGCGGCTGGTGCGTTCGTAGACGCCAATTCCCAGGTCCTCCCAGACGAGATCACTGGATCACTCGTGTGGGGAGGACTGATTGCACAATGGGCGGGCATTGTGCCCTGGGGAGGTTCCATCGAAACCGCCGTGATCGGCGTAGTCGCGGGCTATGGGGCGATTTGGCTGGTTACCGCGGGCTACTGCGTCTGCCGGCGCATGGCGGCCATCGGCCACGGAGATCTCAAGATGATCGCCGGCCTGTCGGCGTGGCTCGGTGTGGGCGAATTGCCCGCCGTCATATTGGGCTCGTGCGTGTTGCAGGTGTTCGCGCAGCTGGTCATGCGCCGAGGTGGAACTATGGCGTTTGGGCCGGCGCTGGCCATTACCGGTGCCATCCTAGCCATCTTGAAGCTGGCCGGTATTGAATTGCCCTTCCTGCGGTTGCTATGAGGGCACTGGCCTGGATCCTGGCTTTAGTGATTGCGGCGGCCGGCGCCGGCGCTGCGGCGCTGGTTGTGTATTCCCTGGCCACTGAGCGCCCCCCGGACCTGCGGACAGCAGATCCGGATTCCCTAGGCCCGTCCGATGAGCAAGTCCTGCACCTCGACCCTAACGCGGGTCTGGCTGGCGGACAGTTGGCCCCTCTGCGGCCGAATGAGCTGCGGCCGCTCGAGGCCAATGCGGGGGCGCGGGATCTCGAACTAGGGCAGCCGGCCTCGCCGGCGGAAAGCTGGCTTATCTCCAGTGCTTATGGGGATGGCCAGGCGGCCGAGCGGTTGGCCAAGGCTCTTCTCGCCAAGGGCGCCCCCAATGACCGCATCGCGATCGTGCGTCGCACCGACGCGCAGGGCAGCGTGGACTGGCGAGTGGAGGTGGGGCCCGTCACCGCCGACCAGGCCGTCGAACTGCGGGCGCTGCTGCAGGCGAATGGGCTTGAATTCGACTTAGAGTAGGACGGCGGCCGGCGGGCTGCGTCCCGGCGCCATGGCACACCGGCCCTGGCGCCAGGTTCAGTCAGTAATCCAACCCGGATGAGTTCCCGCGCTCTTCCTCGTACGCATCGTGAAAGCGTTGGGTCTGCTCACGATCAAAGCCCATGTGGCTCAGCAGATCCCTGACCGACACGTTGTAGCGGTAGGCCAGCTCAGCGGCGGTCCATACCGCCACGTCGGGGTTCGCCATCTGGATGGACAAAGACTCGCTGTAGCCCATGATGAAACCGAGCGTGTACTCAGCTGCATAGGACGACATTTCGAACGCATCTGGCTCGAGGTCCGCGGCCATGCCGGCCCGGTAACCCGTTTCGATTGCCGAAGGGATGGCCATTACTTCACCTCTTGCGGGTTGAATTGTTGAGTGGCGGGGTTGTAGCCCGCGCGCATTGCCTGTAGATAGTAGGCTTCCGCCAACTTCAGATTGGGTTCGACCACACCAGAGAATTCATCAGGCGCATCGCCCGCCGGCCGCGGCATCAGGAATGACACCAAGATGAGGGCCGATGGACCATGACCTTCAGCGGCCGCGCTGCGGTACAGCTCGAACGCTTGCCTCCGATCGCCCGCCTGCATGGAGAGTTTGGCGCCAAGCGAATAGAGCTCCGCGTACGAAGCGGGCTCCAGAAAATCGACTTTGCCACTGCGCACCAACGCGAGAAGCTCAGCCACGAGCGAACGCGCGCGCGCGCTGTCCTCGTCACACCCCCAGCCGTTGAATAGCGCGTGAGCCAGTGACAACTTGGAGAACTGGCAACCGTTGGCCACTAGCGCCTCAAGGATTCGCACGCCTTGCTGAGGAGGCAGACCTCTCTTCATATTGATCAGGCGGACTGCGAGTGCCCCGGCGTAGGTTTCGATGAGTTCCAGCTGCTCAGACGGGTAGCTGCTGAACGAATCGACAATGCTGTCGGTTTCCCCCAGGGTCGGCACGCGGCCCGACTGCTCCAGGTTTCTGAGCAACTTGAGCCCCCTGAGCTGGCTCTCCTGACTGGGGTCGCCGGCAGCGATCAAGTCGGCGAAATCATCAGGATCGGAACCGAAGTCCGACTTAATGCCATGGGCGACCAGGTCGTTCAAAATGAGGATCTCGGCCTGGCAGCCGGTGTACAACTGCTTGCCCATGCGGCGCAGCCGGAGTCGCGCGACAAAGCCGTGCACATCCTCGTCTTTGGGCTCAGCAAAATCGCCCCCGGCGGAGTCGTCGACTTCTGCATCTCCGTAGAAAGAAGCGCGCAGCCAGCCGCCAACTTTCTGGGGCAGGGGGCCGATCTTGGCGACCGACAGGGTCTTAGGCACCACATTCAGCTCGTGTTCCTCGTCGCCAAAAACCTCGCCCGGCTTCGGCCGGGGGTTGAGTGCCTTGTTGATTGCCTCGCAGACGATCGTCTCTTGGACGTCCGCGAAAAATCCCTCCAGCGAGTTGGCCGCGACGAGCTGGCGGTCAGGGAACTGCTTCATCAAGTCGTTGATCGCGCCCTGCAGGAGGAAAGCCAATCCGGCCGTATCAATTTTCTCGGCCAGACCCAGTTTATCGATGCGGGGCTGCACGATCTTGGAATCGAACAGCCAAAGTTGCGCCATCTTGAAATCCGCCGGCTCGGTCTTGTCCTTGACCGCCGCGGTGTACGCCGCGTAGCTGGCATAGCCACGGGCAGCGGCAACAAGCTCGAGGACGGTGGGCACCGAAATGGCACCCCTGACCTGGGCCGACAGTTTGTCCGCGATGTCGCGGGCGAGAATGGTATTGCGTGCCTGAATAGGCGAGGGTTTGCCTTGCATGATTTCAACTTCCGTACGTGTGCTGGAGAAGTCGGTCGTTTAATTCGCCAGCCGTTGGAAAGGGAAACCACGGGCAAGCAGAGGCAAAGCAGAAGCAGCGTTGGCGCCGACGAAACGGTACCTAGAGGACTCTGAAAGTCGACCACAACTTGAGAGCCCAGCGTGTCCGAAGCGCCCTCTGGCGGCGGCGGACTGGAGGCCGAGGGCTTCGCCGGTGGCGATGTCTCAGGCCCGTGCTGCGGATCCGTACTCTACAGGCCTTCCCAAGGCAAGGCAAGGCTATCCAACTGGGGCGGGACCCGCCGGCCGGATGGCCGGCTCGAGGCACTGGCACACCAGGTGCGGCGCCTGCAGCTGATCTTGCTTGGGCGGAGATCCCACCAAGCGCCGGCGCGTGGGCGCAGCAAGCGAGATCACTACCCTTCGTTAACAGCCAGGCGACGAAAGCCAGCCTCAGGCCTTGCGGGGGGAGATCGCCCTCTCTAAAATTCATTAAGGTTCGTTAACAGCCATGGAGCTTGGCCCCGATGACCCACCCTGAACGCTCGAGAGACTCCCTGCCCAGCCTGACCGGTGACCTCCTGCATGGTTCGCTCTCGGCATGGGCGGATTCGCCCAAGGACGCATTCGAAGTTTGGATGGATTCGCGCCGTTTGGCGGATTCATCCAGGGTCGTTTACCGCTCCCAATGGGCTGGATTCATCCAATACCTGGATACGCACGGGGTCGGATTCGACCGGGTGGATTCGACCCTTATCCGAACCTACCTGGAAGGTACCGACCTGAAGTTAGAACAGCGTGAACGCATTCACCGCTTGATCGAACGCGCCTTTAATGCCATTACCAGCACCCACGTCGCCGCCACCAACCCGGCGGCATCTGCCGCCGTGGCCAGGCGCCATAGCTGGCGCCTCGCAGAGCGCAACGACGATACGGACTTTTTGGACGAGTCCGACCACAAGAGCGCGATCGATTGGATCGGGTCCGCCCAGGCTCCTCAGGTAAAACGGCCTTCAGCGAACTCTGGGGTGTCCAGGGGGCGCGCTCCGCGCGCCTGGGTTTTCAGCAGAAACAGAGCGGCATGCGCAGTTCTTCTCTCAGGGGGGCTCAAACCGTCCGAGCTCCGCGAACTGGCCGTTAACGAAGTTTATTGTTCTAGTCAGCAAGGGCAGGGGACGGGCAGTGCATCGAATGACATTCAGAGGCGTCTGCTGGAAGTCGAATCCAGCGAAGATTCGAGCTCCGTTGAGGTAACGTCGGCCGATGTCATCCCGGCTGTTAACGAAGAGTATTGTTCTGATTCCGGCGCAACTCTCGAGCTGATTCTACTGGTGCGCGGCACGTCGACCACCCGAGAGCGGCGTTTGCGCCTGCCGGCGTACGCGTCCGAAGCGCTGACCAGGTGGATGATCATGCTGCGCGCCACCGCTCCGGGCGCCGGCGCCGATGGTTTCCCGCTCTTTCCCCGCGGCACCGCCGGCGGCCAGCTCTCCGTGCGATCCGTCGAGTACCTGGTGGAGGGCTTTTTCGAAGGCTTTGCGCGCCAGGGTGACGCCGACGACAGTCGGATCACACCTCAGCTGCTTCGCAACAGCTTCGCGGCCGACCTCTTCGCGCGCGGCCTGCCGAGAGAAGACGTCCAGGAGCGTATGGGCTACTTCCTGGACGATTCCGCTTTGCGCCTGCACACCGCCTGGCGCATTGCCACTGGCCGCAGCGAATAGCTAGCGGAGCCGCGTTTCGAGAAAATAATTCATTGTGATGAGTCATAATTACGATTCATTATTACAATTAACGGAAGTGGGAGTATGCGGGCACCGATAGCCAACGACACTTTTTCCCTGCCTTTACGGATCTGATACCTCAGGAGACCTTGACCACATGAAGCCGTCCGCATACTTCCTACTTGGCATCCTCATCAACTTCGCCGGATTGGCTCATGCCTTCGATCGAACGGCTCCCTCGACTTCACAGAATGCAAAGGCAAATATGACTCCATCTTCTATGCAATCACGTGAGCAGGGTAATCCGCCCAAGACGGCACTCGATGACCCTGAATGGACCGTGCCCGCGAGCTACATCACAGAAAATCGCCCACTCCAACAGATCAGCAAACTCGCGGTCAATGGGGCGGTGGATGTCGTGTTCCGCCGCAGTTCCACACCAACGTTCTATGTCGCAGGCGAGACCGCCGAAGCCGTGGCCTCAGTCAAGACCCACTACGAGGGAGATCGCCTGATCATTGAACGAGAGGGTTCTACCTTCAATTTTTCTGGTGGAAGCGTCACGATCAATGGATCCGGTAACGTCGTGGTCAACGGAACGCGAATTGGGTCGGCGCAGCAGGGCCATGCTGCAGATAGCAAATCGACCACAGTCATCAGTCAAGGAAAAGTGATCGTTGGCCTCGGCTTACCTGAGGCCCCCAGCATCAGCCTCCAGGGCAACGGCGATATTGGCCTAATCGACCTCAAACAGCATGCCCTGGCAGTCAGCATCAAAGGATCGGGCAACGTCACTGCGTCTGGAACGGCAACCAGCCTTTCTGTGGACGTTGCCGGCTCCGGCGACGTCGATGCTCGAGATCTCATCACGACCAACGCAAGTCTATCGATCGCCGGTTCGGGGGACATCGAAGCCTTCGTCCGCTCCTCCGTGCACGCACGCGTTGCTGGTTCGGGCGATATCGTCGTCCTCGGAAATCCCCAGCAGCGCGACCACAGCGTCGCTGGATCCGGCAAGGTGAAATTCCGCTGACTAGGTTCGCACTTGGGCAGGGGCGACTTACCTCGGCCTCTGGCCGGGTCTCGTCACCATGGCCCGCACGCCACGCAGCCTCAGGTGAGCTGGCGCACGGGCAACCGAGGGCAAAGCCGGGTCCGGCGACGTCCATCTCCAAATCACCCTAGGAAATACAACCAAATGAGAAATGTCCGTCAACTTGCGCAGTCCTTTCGCGAACGTCATGCGCGGTACCGGGCGATCGAAGCTCAGATGTGGCGAGTCTTTTGCGGCGAGAGAAAGAGCTGGGTTTGTACGGGATGGATCTGGGTGCGATTCGGCATTTATTTGATAATTGGCGCGTTCGCGGGCCTGGGATTGGTACTGGCGATGGCACCAGGCGTGTCGATCGACGCGTTCGCTCTTCCTTTTTTCGTGCTGTGGCACCGAGCTCCTGCGCTCCTCCTCTTGATTGCGTTTGGAGCGTTTTTGGCCTGCGTCTTCTATGTGTATGCGCGGGTGGGGATGCGCATGGCGGAGGACGCATGGGGCAATGGTGCTTCACATGCGGGAAACCAGAAGTGAAGGGCATGTTTTGCGAATTCCCGGCCGACCTCTTCGCGCGCGGCCTGCCTTGGGGAGACGCCCAGGATCGCATGAGCTAGGACCTTCAACGCCGTTCGGTCATTTTCTACCTCCCTTCTCGAGAAGATCCTGTTATGCCTCTCTTTCTGATTGCTACCCTGGTACAAGTTGCTGCACTCATCTTCATTGCCATCGGGCCGGGCCCCTCGAGCGAGAGAGCTGAACAGGTCACCATGGGCGTGAGGAACGTCACGCTCTATATCGCCTGGACGCCATTCATCTTCGTCTTGGCCATCTCTATCTTTTCGGGGATTGCGCGCGCCGTGAAAACGGATGCCCATCAGGCAACAGGTCCCAATCAAGGCGCATCCTCTATGGTGGTTCTCGGGGTGTTCCTGGTGCCAGCCATTACGATCACCGCGGCCATGGCCCTCTCCAACTGGCTATTCGGCTATGGCAAGTTCTAACTCCGAGCGTCCCACCGGGGGCGACTGGATGTCGCTGGCCTTGATCTTCGCGATCCCGGGCGTCACGGGCTATGTGGCCCACCTGGCCTCTGGATCTGGCGTAGCGACCATTGCGGCAATTGCTGCCATGATGACGCTGCTGGGCGGGATCTTCTTGAGATTACGGTTCCTGGTCACAGTGTTCCTCATCGGCGTCGTCGGTTGGTTCTTATGCGCCCCCGGCGTATTCATGGCAGATCCAGGAGCATCCCTGCTGGAGCCGTCTCAAGGGGGCGTCATGCCAACGGTGAACGGCCTGCTCCAACTGCTCATGCTCCTGTTGGCCCACGCCATCACCGCGGTGATGGTCTTTTCTGCCGCCTACGCTTTGAAGGCGATCATCGCCAGGATGACCCTAAAGGCGCGGGCCTAGTACTGGCCGAGCCGCTCCTACGCGCGCGGAGCAGTACCTGCCGCGCATCGGCGCATGGCGCCCGGCCGAAAGTGGGCGCGAGCGGGTGCCGGCGGGGAGTAGGGCGGGAACCGGTAAAGCAGACCCATGCGCGCGTCGTCGATCCTGGCGACGGCGCGGCGCCGCACTACTTCTTCGAGAATGGATTCGGGCCCGAGTCGGCATCAGGATAGATCACCTTCATTCCCTTGAAGTCATCGCCTTGCCCAGCAAGGCGGCCGGTTCGCAAAATCCTATGGGCGGTCCCGCCCAATCTGTTCCCCACACGGTCAATCGGTGTGACCGGGCCACCTTGCGAAGGATCCACCCCCTTCGGAGATGCCTGCACATCGGCACCATCCGCTGTATCCGCCTGCGCAGATGCACCTGCGCAAACGTTCACCAGCTCCGCAATCCCAGCGAGAAAGGCAGCTGGGGGGCGCGCCATCTCGGTGACAAGCTCGCCGCGAGAGTTCGCGAGTGCAATTGCTCTATGCTCCGGTAAGCACACGGACAATACCTGGAGCGGGGTGGAGAGCGGAAGTGGGTCTGCAGCAATTTCCCTGACGCTCTGCATTACCCGGTCCTGAGTGCCCGCCCGTGCCCCGAACAAGAAAAATCGCGCAGACAGACCCTCACTTGGCCATGCAGCTAAACGCCACTTCACGGCTCTGCTCTTTCCTGCGGCCGTCGCGTTTGTGGGCAAGAGCACGATATCCGCCATAGGGCCGACAATGGATTCAGCGCCGTTCGGAGGCAAGTCAACGAGGACGAAGTCAAAATTACCTCGCAAGGATTCGACCTGCGCCGCAAACTCGGGTAGCGTCAACCTCTTTAGCGTAAACGGTAACGCGGCCGCTTCTGACGCGCGGCCCAGCTGCCAGCTGGCGGCCGATGCCGGCCCCTGGTCGAGGTCCACGAGAAGAACCCGATTTGAGCCCGCGGCGCCGCCGAGTCGAGCCAACTGGGCAGCTAGGTTCAACAGAATGGTCGATTTTCCTGTTCCCATCCCGGTAGAGCCGATTACAACAATCCGTCCTCGAGAATGCTGGCTGGGCACCTCGGTGCCAACACGCTGCAGCAGCTCGTGGTAGTTGCGAACGCCAAATCGTTGCGCAGCCAGCGCATTCAGATGTTGGGCATGGGTAAGGGAGGGGTCACGCCTACGGGCGAGTTTGGCGTCGCGCTTCAGCGATTCGATCGCCAGGGCATTGATTTGCATCATCGTTGTCACCTCGTCGGGAATTTCTGTGGCCCGCTCCGAGAAACCGACTTCGGTTCCAAGGATGATTGATTCAAGAAGATAGTGCGTCAGCTTTGCCATCGCGGGCGGCAGGCATCTATCCAATGCCATGCACCAATTATGAATGGCTGCCGGGGCGGACGCAAGAAATCGCCGAGCAGTGATTCCGACTACGGGAGGGGCAGTTGGCGCCAGCGCCGGCCACGACGGGGCGATACGCCCCCAGCACACATCTCAATTGCCCGGCCTAGACGCGCTCGATCTCTGTGACCGGCTCGCCAAAACTCCTCTAGGCTGCACATCGTCGGGATACAGAAGGCTCCTCCCTTCGACGCGCCTATGAAAAAACTCAAGGCCGCGGCTTCGCCCCGATCTCCGCGCCAGCCGCTCCCAGCAGATTGGAGAGGTTCTGTTCAACAGGCGTACTCTTGACGTTGAATTTCCGGCTCAGTCTGAACATATCCTGCATCGTCACCAAAGGCTTCCCACGCAGACCTGCGGACTCCTGGTCCTCGGCAACAAAGCCCAAAGCTCGAGCAATCCTGTTTGCCAAGTTGGACAGGCTGCGGTTGTACATGAACACAGCCCGCCCAAAGGCGAAAGCCTCATCCAGCAGTTCACAGTGGAGCAGGGCATAGGCCGTCCATTGCCCGACCTCTTTAGTCTCCTCCGATCCAAGGTTTCGACCAGCAACCTTGCCTAACAGGTAATACAGAAAATCGTCGTCACGATCAGGGGTCCAGCCGTTGATGTAGCAACACTCAACCTGATACGAGTCAAACCACGCGTAGAGGGTTCCGTCCGATAGCATGGTAAGTTCGGGGTAAAGGAGCCGCAACGCGGCAAATTCTTCCCGCCCGTAGTCGGGCACTTCGTTGGTCGGTTCGTCAAGGGCCGCAAGCCGAAGCGTCGCCGCTTGGGCCCAGATCGTCGCAACGTGCGCTTGAACATAGCGCCGAGCCCGAGCGCGTTCGTCGGACCAGGTCGCCTCCCGTTCCTTGACATCGTTAAATAGCGCCTCAGAAACCGGCTCGAAGCCTGCGACGTATGTAACGCCGCCCAAGGCTGTGAAGTCCCAGCCCGCGGGCTCCTCCATGCACTGAAAGGTGGGGCGGGGAGGCAATAGCGCCAAGTCTAGGGGCTCGCAAAGTGACATGGGCTGCCCACGGTAAACAAACTCGCCAAGCCCCGATTGGACAATTCCCAACAGCAGGCCGGCGAAAGCGTCCCGCACCTCGCCTTCCACATGAAAGTCGCCTGGGAGGCGTGCGTTGAACGCGACATGCCTGATCATGAGCGCGCCGGCGGGAGATTCGACCATTTCATAGGGGTTTGGCACGACGCCCCAAGACTCCACCGCTTCCTTCGCGGGAACGATGGCTTCGTTGACTAGGCCTCGAGCGAGATCTTCCAGCGCCACGGTCGTCTCGCGCGCTCTGTATTCCTTGACGAGCTGCACCAGCTTTTCGAACACGAATACGCGCCCATCCTTGACCAGGTACGTCGCGTTGGGTATGCCGTCGATCACGCGCAATTCTGCAATGAGACCGTCATCATGGTTCGCCATGTAGTAACCCATCTCGTCCAGCACAACGAGGAACGGGCTCTGCGCAGACTCACTGGATGATGGGTCCTTCGAACCGAACTTCGCCAACGGCAGCGCCAAAGCCAGATTCATCGCAGCAGCTTCTTCGAGCAGTTGATCGCGGGTGAGGTTAGCCACGAGTGCACGCTGACGCTCCTCTACGGTCAACAATTCGAGAGTTTGTCTGCCTGCGTGCGCGGCAGTCTGCAGGTCGTGATAATCGCGGTACCCCATGGCGACCGCCAGAATATTCTGCTGGTGCGCCAGGCCGCGAAGCTTCGCTGGCCAGCGCTTGCCCAACAAGCGGGCCGACCGGGTAAAAAGCCCCGACGAGAGGTCGTAGGCGGTGACGGGAATACGCATTCCAATAGCTCCTATTGCGCACGGAGTCACGGGAGTTGGCTTGCCGCAGCTGGCGCGAAGAGTGTGGAATTGCGACTCAGAGGCCTAAGCGAAATACAGATCTGACGGCACAGCCTTTGCCAGTTGCCAACGGCGGGACGCAGATCACACCCCACAGCCATACTATCAGACCGAGCTGGCGCACCAAAGAATTTCGCCAGATGCGCGCTCGAGCTCAAGAATCGACCAAAGACGCGCGCCCTTAAGCCGCGAATGGATCACGCGCAGCACATACGTTGGGTGGCCAAGGCCCGGGCGATCACCGTTTTCTCGGTGCCCAGCCCGTGGCTATATGCCGATTGATATTTGCAGAGCAGGGTCAACCGATCGCGATTCCTGGTCGAGGCGAAGTCGTCTGCAACTTCCAGGGCGGAGCGATCGCCCGTGGCCGCGGCGTGGGTGTTCGCCGCCGAATACAGATCCTGCGGGAATACACAGTCCAGTGCGAGCATGAGCGAGTCCAGAACGCCCATAACGCGGTTGATTTGTGCATCGGCGACAGGCGGCGGTGGGCATTTCGGGCCCGGCACGATCTTGGTGTTATGCGGACCTTGGTCTTCAAGAAGCACGTAGCGCGTGCGCGGGTAGCCCAATTCGTCGACTTGGCCGGGGAGGTGCGAATGCTGACCAGTGAGGCCAACCTTCTCGATGTGATCTGCCAGAATCCGGATTTGTCCGACGAGATCCGCGGTCACGCCGCTATTGTCTTGCCCGTCCGCGGGAATGGCGTGGTCAATGCGGATGGTCAGCTTGAGTTTCTTCATGGTGTGTCACCCCCTGGTTGTTCCACACCATGCTATGCCTGGCGCCGGCCGCTCCATAACTTTGAAGCACAAGGCAATGCCCGGAAGCGATGTGGCTGGAGTGTGCCCAAAGGGCGCCCATCCCAGCCGCATTCAACAAGCGCTCGAGAGCCTCGCGTCAGTCCTCAAAGGCCCAGGCAAAAATGCCAGCGTCTACCGCCACTTGCGTCGCGCGCTGAGTCGCGCGCGCCTTGTCCGAACCGAAAGAGGTGCCGCCGATTGCGCGGACTCCGTCGACGTGGACGGAGTAGAGCCAAGTACCAGGGTGTCCAGGGAGGTCTGGCGGAGGGGGCGCCCACTTCAACTTGATGACCGCGTGAAAGTTCGGGTCGCAGGATAGCAGCCGCCGGCGCCAATAGACGAGACTGCTCTGCAGCTCGTGCGGTAGCTGTGCCCGCAGCGCCCCCGATCCACGGGGATGGATTTCGTTCGCTGCACCAGCGACGGACACCCATTGGGACGCCAACCCTTCAAACATCGCCACCATCCGCACGGGGTCTGCTCCATCCGGCGGGGCGACGTGGCGGACCAATTCCGAATTCTCAACGCTCGGGGACAAAAAGGGGTCCTTTGCGATATCCAGCTTCGACGTATCCATGCTTTTGCTCTCTTCTGTTCTGTGCAAACCATGGTACTGACGTCAAAGGGTAGACCAAAATTTCGGGCGTTCTCCCTCCTAAATGGAAAATCCTGCGTAGGGCCGGCCGGGAGCGGCTCCTTAGCTGCATCACTTTTCTAGTGACATCACCGTCGGCGCGGGCTCTGGCGGCCCGTACCCAACACGAAACCCCGCGTTCTCTGAGCATTCAGACCGTACCCGTGTTCCAGCAGGCTGGCCGACGAGCACCTGACGTTCCCGTCGGCCGGCACGCTGCGAGATTCTGCCTCTCTTTTCATATTTTTCAGTATGAATTAACATTACCATCAATTCTTTTATCGATCGGCGAGCCGGTTCCAGGCTCGGCGAGTTTTGTGTTTCGTCACCTTACAGAGACCGGTTCATGTGCCAATGTTATTGCCGATGTAACTGCGACAATGATCGCGAGAAGGCCAAGCGATATGCCATCGTCGCAGGGATCTATGTCCTCGTGTTTGCGCTCTCGGGTGCCGCAATGTTCTCGTCTCTCGTTGAAAATGGGTACGCCGAATGGGCCTCCAACCCTTTGCGCGCTCAGGCGTCGCCAGTCCACCCTCCTGAAGCCACTGGCGCGCCCAGCAGCGATCGACGCAGTGAGGAACTCACCGCGGCGGTCGCCGCAGGGGACGTTGCAGCGCTCAATGAGCTGAAAGGCTTGTTGCCGGGCGGGGATCGGATCGTCATCAGATTGTTCAGCGACGAACAGCTTAAGCGCTTAGTCGCGAAGGCGTTGACGATGCCTGGTACTGCGAACAACGCCGAATTGCTGAATCTGGCCGGCCAAGTGGTAATCGCGGGCGAGGCTGTTCCTTACGCAAACCAGGATGCTGTGCAGCTCCTTTCAAAGGCTTGGACCGGCGGCAAGGCTGATGCAGCCCGCGATCTAACCCTGCACCTCAAAATGAAAGGCGATCCCGCTTCGGCCTATCTCTGGGCGCTGCGCTGCGTTCGCCCGTGTATGCCAATGTTTCCTGCTAGTGAGTATCGCAAGCAGATCGATAGCACACTGGCGGCACGGATTGAAGAGCTGTCAAAAGACAGCAGCATCGTTTTCGCCCCGAGAATCTGAACGCCCCACTTATAAACTAGACAAATGCAAAAAGGCCGGCACTATGCCGGCCTTTAGTCTGTTTATCGGCGGTCCTTATTGGATCGTCGATTTGGTCGCAGGAACATTCCAAAAGAAAAGTATGCGATGAAGAGCAAGTTAATTAATGCGATCGGGAACCAAGATCGCCATGCCGAAGACAACGTTCTGGGCTCTAAGGGACGTTCAATTCGCATATGGCTAAACGAGCTCAAGGCAAATCTGGTCCCATCTTTCGTGGTCAACATCCATTCCTTGGACCATGTACGCCGTAACTCCCCAGAGATTTCTTCCCCGTCGTTCATCACCACCGTGACACCCGGGGTGGGGTTGGCTTGCGAGTCCCAGATAGATCCGTACTGAAGTGCGAGATCCATACTAAAGAACCACAGCGCCAAGCCACCGATGATGGACCAAAATGAATTGACTTTCATCGCTTGAACCACCGGGCTGCGCTGGAGCTCGCCTCGAAGAGAATCGCGCCCCCAATCAAGTTGAACACGGTGAAGCCCACAACAAGGGCCGCGAAATTGATGCCTTCAGCTTCTAGTGCCCAACCAAAAATGCAGCCGGTGCCAACCCCGCCTACCAACATGCTTAGAGCGAAAATCACTTTGATCTGGTTCATTTTTCCTGAATCTCCGTAGGGATCATACCCTCGGTCATTGGTATTAACGACCGCAATTCCAAACTATCAAGCCCCCCACCAACTCCAAAGAATTCGCATCTGCAGCCGCTCCGCAGAATTCTTTGGGATGGCCTGCTCGGTGTGTAGGATGGATTTACGACTATTCAATCTGAGGTGAGCATGATGGGGCAGGCAAAGCAACGCCGCATGGCGCAAGAACGAGTGAACGCGCTCTTCAACGAGATCGACCTGGCGCGCGTCGCGGGGGCGGTGCAACGCGTATGCGCGGCGGCAAGTGGCAATCTAGGGGTCGACTGCTTCGACCAAGCTCTCTTGGCTCAGAGCGTCTTGCAACGCCTCGGCGTGCATGCGGAAATCGTCATCGGCTACGCCGCATGGCGAGTTGGGCCCGGGGGCGGGGACGTTATTTCCCATTTTCCGTCGAGCAACACCACCGTCGGTGCCGGCGCCGCGTTTTTCCATGCCTGGCTGCGCATGGGGGAAAGCATCTTCGACGTCACCACGAACACGTTACGGCTCAAGGCCCAATTACTCGATGCACAGGATGGCGGGAAGACCATGGTCACCTGGGAACCGCAGTATCTATGGATGCCCATGGCAAACTCGCGCAGCCTGGGAGAGGTCACAATGGGCATGCGCGGCGGCATTGTCTCCTACCTCCCGCACCCGGCGCTGCAGCGGTACGTTGAGCTGACCCGAAAGCCTACCGACGGATATCATGAAGACGTGGCCTGGGCGGCCTACTTGGCACCGGACGCCAAAGTCCTGGGCCCAAACAGCCGAATGGCCGCCTAAGCCCGGCCGCACGCTGGCGCCATGCGCTCGCGCATAGGTGCCGGCCCCCCCGGCCCACACCGCTGACGGTGGCCGCCTCTGGTGCGCCGCCATCCAACCCTGTCTGTTTCGTCGCCAATGCTACCTTCTCTGGAACGCTCATACCCCCGCGATAACTACAGCGTGCCACGCATCCATCTGCTTGAGGTCCGCCAGCGGACAGCCCCAGATAAAGGCTTAGCCTGGATCCTCGTTGAAATCGAAGAAGAACCCAGTATCAGCGGGGGTGTCACGCACGAAGCTTCACTGCGACTGAAGTGTCAGCCTGTTTCGCCCACGTATCCGCCCCCCCATGGCACGTTCACGTTCACCGCGCGATATTGGCGCATGTTTAACGCCGTCAAACTCACCGGATTAGACCTTGGCGGGGGTGCAGTTTTCGTCGATCCAGGTGAGCTGCGCGGGCATCGTATCGGTACCTACCTCATGGACTATGTCGTCCACTGGGCCCGGCAATGGCCGGATGCCATTGTGGAATCGATCAAACTTCAGGCGGATCAAGGGAAGGGCGAGGCCGGTCTCCGCCGCAATCGCTTTTACGAGCAATTCGGCCTGCGCTTCGACTACACAACGGAAGAGAGACTGGCGGGGATGTCCATCCCCATGCCCGCCGGAGAGCTTGTGGAGTGCAGGGCTTGGGAACAGAACATCACCGTCCATGAACTGCCCACCGTGCTTGCGCGCCAGTTCTCCACGGCGAGGGAGACGGAAGACGAGCTTAGCTACTTGAACAAGACCGTGCAGGACCAGGCTCGCGAGCTTCAAATTGCGCAACTAAAACCATTCAGGTGGGCGTTGCGACAGGGGTGGCAATCCCTTGTCATTCCCGGCGTGATCACCCTGATGGCAGCGATCGCCTACTGGCAATTGACCAACTAATTCTGAAAGTCATGCCGCGACGAGTTGGAGAGCGGCCGCCGCGGCGCGCACCCCAGCCCGTGGCCATTGCGCAATCTCTATGCCCAGCACATCAGAGCGCAATGGCACCGCTGCTCGGATTGATTGCACCAGCGATCTCATGCCGGCCGGGCTGACACGGGCGCCCTGCGAAAGCACTTCTAAGACAGCACGCTCCGGCTCAGAAGCCATCACCAAGGCCCCCCCGACCTCCACCAACGATGTGCCCAGGCCTGGCCCAGGCGTACCAGCTGCGGGGGCGCCGCGCTGCTGGTAGCGCGCCGGGAATCGATCCGTGAACCACCCGGGCAGCCGAATTGCATCGCCCCCCCAAAAATCGAAGACCTCATCCTGCTCCCACGGCGTGGCCAGACCGCGCGCGCGGAGCGCGGCGCCCCCGGCCAGGTGGATCTGCGGCCATTTGGCCTGAAGGAACGCGATGCACCTGTACGGCACTAGTTCGTCTGCAGGAAAGGCAAATGTCCCGCGGCCGAGCCGAAGCAGCCAATCCGTCTTGACGTAGTAGTTGGCCAGGGCCGGCGAAACACCGACGCTCGCCAACTCCTCCACGCCGAGTGGGGCTCCCCTAGCCAGAGTGGTGTTCATCCGCTTCAAAGGACCATCGCCGCGCATCGCTTCTTCCAGTATTTCCGCATTAGATTAAATTTTACGCGATCTATTGCGGAATTTAAAAGAATGCGAACAACCAAAGTGCGCATTCCGACGGAGTCCTAAATCGACATTCGAGAAACATCAAAAGAATGTTTTATTCCTATAATTCATTTTTCTAATTTCGGCCTGGAGCCCTAGATGACAGAACCCATGCAGGTCCCGTACCGAATCGCCTCGGACAAGACGACAGGAGCTGAATGCTTGCTCGTGGCGGATCGACCTGGCCGCGGGGTGCCTGAGCGCGCCCGGCTGCTTGCCGGCATCCTTCACTGGGTCGCGGCCGACGGCTTGATCGAGCAAGTGGGCAGCCCCTTGCCCGACACCCTGGCGGCAAAGATCGAGGAAGCAGGGGAGTTGCTCGTGGTTCCTATCAGCGAGAGCGGCATGCCCGCCTCGGATTTCGTCCTCAAGTTCGCATAGCACCCCACAGGGAGAACAACTCAATGAACCGCACAAAAGGCGTCAAAATTTTTGATTCCATGAAGGTGGATATGGCGGAGACGCTCAGCGCGCGCGCGCGGGCGTTCTTCCGGCCTGACGCCAAGATCGATCTGACCTCGGGCAATGGCACCGAGAGTCCGCTGTGGTCGAAGGCGGTTCGCTCGTTCGCCACGGCCGCGGTCGCATGCGGACTGGTGGCGACTGTCAATTTGGCGCAGGCGCCGACGCAAGCTTATGCAGCGCAAGACAAGGCCAACGTGGCTACCCAAACCGAGGCTCAGCAGTACGTGAGTTTGGGCAGCATGAGATTCACCGATCTGGTGAAAATTCGCGACAGCATTGGCCTCGACGAGGCGACGCTGCGCGACAGAATCATGCCCCAGTTCGATATGGCTGAGATGTCGTCCATGACGCCCAACGAGAAAGCTCAGCTTATCGGAGGCTTGTACTGGGCTGCGGAAGCGCTGGAAGGGTTCGATCGAGCGATGCAGCAATCACGCCTCGCGATCGCCCAGCGTGGCGAGCCTCCGCGCACGCACGCGGAGGAGGTCAACTCATGGCAAACCTTCCTGGATGACCGTACGACGGAGCATAAGAAGAAGGAGTACTTCTATCACCTGGGGGCGCCCAAGCCCGTGGCGGCGGTCGATCCCGCGGCTCTACAGCGCACGATTGAGCGGCTGCAACAGGTGATCATCCTTCAAGCCGCCGCTCCCGCCGAGCAAGCGCGCTCCTACGAACGCGAGCGCTCCTCGCAGAGCATGGGCGGGTGATTCGGCTGCGCGCGCTCTAGATCAGCGCCAGCTGTTGGCCACGCGCTGGCTCTGCGCCGGCCAGCGCGTAGCGCGATGGGCCAATCGTCCGGAAGCGCTCATACCGGCGCAAGGTCTGGCGAACCTTCTCTTTCCACCAGGGGTTTGCCGACGGCCTGGCGCGCGCCGGCGCCAACGCTTCGTAGATCGAGGTCAAGTCTGCCTCACCCCCCAGCAGACGCAATACGGCTTCCACTGCCCGGGCCCAGACCGGGCCCCGGTGACCGTCCAGTTCTGCGCGAACGCTGCGCGGGAACTGCTGCACGTCGGCCGTTTCACGATAGAGCGCGAAGCCGAACAAGCGCCTGCGGCCATCCTTCGTGAAGGTCGCGAACACCAATGGCAGCTTCAACCCCGGATAGATATTACGCGGGATCATTTCCTGCTCGATCGACCAGCTCTCGGCATACCCCGCAACACGCGCGGCCGTCTGAAATGCGTAGGCGGGCAACAAGAACGCCGCTTGGCCGCCAGACGGCAGGACGCTATGGACGCGCCGAAGCAGGCGATCAATCAGGTCCAGCTGAAAGGGAGGGTTGCCAATCACTGCCGTGGGAGATAGTGGCAGAGCGACGGTCTCAAAATCTCCCTGCAGCACGAGCCGACCGGTGGCAGCAGCTGCAGCGTGGGCCAGGGCAGGGTCGAGCTCCGATCCGAAGGCGTCCACCTCAGGCGGCACCACAGCCAGGAAGGAGCCGGGCCCGCAGGTCGGCTCCCAGACCACGTCGCCCCGACCCAGGTGAGAAAAGTGGCGTTCGTACAGGGCCTCAGCCGCCCACCCGGGCGTGGGGAACTGCCCCAGCGCCATGCGGGAATCAATCTGCGTCATGGTCCACCTCCATCTTCGCCAGCTGCAGAGCGTGCGCTGCTTTCGCACAGAGGAAGATCACCTCGATGGTGAGGTCTTCACGCTCGACCACACTCAACACGATGCCCCCTAAAGCTGTGATCTGCATGGCCGTAGAGTAGAAATCGGCCACGTCCGTCAAGCACTCGCGACCAAGTCCGAGGTCTTGGGGCAGGGGGGCGCCGACTGAAATTTTCCGTACCAACTCGCCATACGCGATCAGATTCGATGCCGTGGTGGGCGCCGCCTTGCCAGTATCATTGCTCATGGATGCTCCTCGTGTTCAGGTGAGCACCATCCTACCGAGCTGATACCTGCGGCGAAAATTTCCGCCCGGGTCGCGCCCGGCCCGGGGCCGGGTTTCCGCGAAGGTCCTAGAAGCCGAGACCCAGTTGCCCTGCTGCGTCCTCAACGGGCGCGCACGCGAAGTCACCGAGCTGCCTTTCCAACCAGTCGGGAACTGGATTCGAAGAGCAGCTTCGAACGGCGGAGGGCGTAAGGTAGATAGGCCTCTTGCTCATCCTCTCCTGAAAAATCGCCTCCGCCGACTCACGTGGCGACTTCCCCAAACGCACCTTGTCGAAGGCGGACAAGAAGCCTGTTTCGCTGATGAATGGCCGGTGTACGTCGACGGCATGGAAGTGGAAGCTCACGTGCTGCGGGCCAAAACCTTCTTTGATCTCAACCCGAGCACGCATACCCTGCACGGAGATAAGGAACTCGCCTTTTTGACCCCACAGGGGTTCTTGGCCGGGCGTCGCCGCGCAGTGTCGATCCACCACATGGCCGGCCGCCTTAGGGTTGCAACAATCCCGGCTCGCGAAGAACGTATTGCCATTGAGCCTCCACACCACGGCGTCATAAGTGCGGAATGCGTCTGCGATCCCCGACGCGTCTCCAGCCATCACAGCTTCATTCAGTCGATCAATGGCTTTTCGAGCCACAGCCAATAGTTCCTCTCGTCCGCCTGGCAGTTGCTCTGTGCGATCCATCAGAGCGCGATGCTCCGCTGCCTCGCGAGTTTCCAGCTGCGATTTGTATTTCGACGTCATTCTAGGTGTCCTCCAAATGCTACTGGGACCAGCCTATCAAGTGCCGCATGCGCGCCAAAGAATTCGCAGGAAAGGGGAGAGACCAATGGCAGAAAGCGGGCTGTGCGCTATTTTTTCCCTACATTTTTTAGTATGCGTTAATATGCTGATTCATTTTATCTAACCAAAATGTCCCCGATGATATTGGATGCCGCGCTTCGCGCCGAACAGATCGAAATGGCTGTGACGTCTGGCGGAAGCTCCGCCCCGCAGCATGGCGGCATGCGGAGCTGAGGCGATGGGTGAGATGAAACGGGGACCATTGCGACGATTTTCACAGAGGACCGTGATGTCCTCCACACTGCGGAACCGCAAATTCGCCTTCGTGGCATCTTTTCGGCTGTCCCTGGCTCAAGCCCAAGTGGCTCTTCCTCCCTCAGATCTGGGTTGGATGGCGCCCAACAGCGCCCCCCACATTCCTTCTTGGCTGGAGTACTTCCAGCTTATGCGGGAGACATCCGGCATCTCGCCGACGGCGTCCCAGCAAATGGAGGCCTTCCTGGAGCGTTACGCGACCGGTTACGACAAGGACGCGGGCGAGCGCCAGGGGGGCGCATTCCGAGAGGTCTTCGCCACGATTGCAGCCGAGGCGCGACGGATGCTGGAACCCGCCCGAGTTGTGTTTGTGGACGCCACTGACTCCGGATCGAGCCATGCCCGGACGCGTAAATGTGCCGCCCAGGTGGTGGCCGACTGACTTGGGAAAAAGGAAAGACCAGATGAAAGATTGTCCCGCCATACATGAACTGTTCGGAACGCTGTTCGCCACGCGCTGCTCGTGCAATGCAGAATCCTGCCGGCAAAGCTGTTCCGAAAGCGCGTGGCTACGACGTGCGCAGCGCTTCGTCCAATCCTACGGATTGGCGCTTCAGGAGGCTCGGAATACTGCACCTAATTCTCTGGCCTGGTGGTCGGGCGCCACAGAACGCGGACTCGTGCCCACTCTTCCTGAGTACTTTGAACTCATGGAACGCACAGCCGGTGTGTCGATTGCTGCGCGAGAGCAAATGACGCAATACCTGGAACGGGAGTTACCCGGTTTTGACAAAGCGCTAGGTTGCGATCAAGGCAGGCTTTGTTTAGATCATTACCACTATCGCGCCATGATTGCAGCTAACCCGCCGCCACCGACCCGGTTGGCCAGCCCGGGTTTTCATTCCGCCGCACCTTGTCTCGCGGCACCTACGGTTGGTGTCGGGGGCGGCTTCAATATGGGCCCCGTCTCGAAAAAGGCCCACGGGGCCGGGTTCGCAGCTGTCTTTCCGACCGCGCTCGTCACGGTGTTCCTCGCGGTCATCGCCTCAGCCACGTTTTGGTGGGCGGCGAAGGCAATTTCAGACTATCGGGAGCATCAATTCTGGACGGAAATCAGAGGCACGGGAGCCTCTGGCCCTGATGAGCAAACGCGGCTCGGAAGCGGAAATGACACCGGCGCTCAACCGAGTAAAGGCCTCGGACGGTGAATTTGAAAAGCGGCGCAGCGAGCACTATCGTTTCAAGTTACTTTTAGTATCGTTCTGACACATAATGTATCTTATGTAAAGCAAAATTTATGGAAAACACAATGTTGATTAATTCTTCCTACCGTCACGAAAACCCCGCCCGTCCCGCAGCACGGTGGGCCGTGGTTGGCAAGTTGCTCTTGTTGGGAGCGGCGATTTTGACCTCGTACTTCTCAGGCTTGATGAGCGGCCGCTCTGAGAACGCACAGCAGGTCCTTCAAACCTCGGACAGTTACGAGATCCGCCAGGCCGTAGCGCGGTATGCGGTGCGCAAAACGCTGGACGTGGGAGAACCGACTGTGCTGTCGCCCAGGTCGGTGGTTGTCTCCGTGCGTCGGAAGGGGGACACCAGCGACTCCGGATGCGATGTACTCGTGTCGAAATTGCCCGTGCCAGGCTCTGAAACTCTGGGCGCTTGGATCGTGAGTGCGGATAAGTGTGGAAACTGGAAAGGCGCGAATGATGGCCAGGGATGATGAAGAGCTGCGGAATTTGTGATGAATAAGCCCATAGTTCTTCTTAAACGCCTGTTCAAGATGACAGCTGTCCACGCCGACGTGGTGACAGCGACCTCATCTGAAGGCGCTGTCCGCGAGGCTGGCGAGCAACCGATTCCAGACAACGCGGAACACCAGCAAGCGTGGTCCATCAGCTTCCGTCTAGCAATGTTGAAGGGTACCCACTGCTACAACAAAGATCATCTTGATGGCCATATCTTGCATGAGCTGATAGAGGAAGCCGCAGCGCTCCACAACCTCATCGCAATTAAGGCAGGCTATGAGGCACGTACTGCCCAGGCTGACTGCGACGGCGGACCGCGCATTGTCTGTCAAGTCACAATTGCTTCTGTAGACAAGGCCTCGGAACCAAACTTGCCTAGCCACTTTTTCCCTGGTTGCGGCAGCGATGGCGCAGAATTTCGCGTCACTGAAGGCGAAATACCCTCGAAAGAGGCGATGGATCAATTGCTCCAGGAATGGCACGGCGACTGTTACCTAGTCCATTACGACCACCATTCGGGGAAGGGATATTTCACGATGCTGGACTGCGACGCACCCGACTCCGGCACGGTGATTTCTCTTTCTCAACGTGCCACTAGCTGAACTCGCAATGACGATCCGCCAAAGCTCAATGGCGTGCTTTCGAAAATCGGTGATTAGGCAAAGCCGGCCTCAACCCACCCACCCTCACCCCAGAAACAGTAACGACGATGACTCCGAACACACCCCCTCCCGAGCAGCAGTCGACGCGCCCTCCCCTGATCCTGTTGGCATTGATTGCAATGGTCGTGCTGGCAGCAGTCGGGCTGGATGCCCACCCAGATCAATTGGATCGAGCCGCGCGGGTCGCCGGATTTCTGTCGTCCCTTTGCCTGCTGCTTCTTGTCAGCAAACCGTACTTGGTACGTGCCTATCGGAAACTGTGGTCGCGTGCCACAGATGATGTGAGTACCACGCCGTCCGATGAATCGCACCACGACGCATCCGATGCCGCCCCTCTTCCGACCTTGACTTACAGCACGCTAACCGCTGAAACCGGCCATCACATTGGCCATCAGCTGAGGCTTGGACAGATCCAGAGCGCCGAGGCGCTATATAGCCTTTGGGCAAGCCTCTGTTCCTCCATTGAGGATCCTGCCGGCCGCAATTTTTCGATCACGCTCGCTAAGGCTATCGAGGATGCCAAAGAGCGAGTGAATCGTCACGGACAGATCGTCGAGCGCGCCATCGGTGCTTACGGGTTTACTTTTGGAGACAGCAGAGCACGCGAGGCCAGCTTGCCGCCTGTCATCCAAATGCTCGCCGCGGATGAGCTTGTTCGCGCATGCCGGGAGGAGCTCTTTCCGGGCGACTCAACCGACGTGCTCGACCTGATTCATCATTCCTGGCTCACCGGGGAAAGCTTAAAGCTCGTCGATGAGGCAATTTGGTCCATGCGGAGCCAGGGCCGATATCTCCAACTCAAAGCAGCGGTACCCGATGCACCCACGGTCACCGACGCGCGCGAGCGATCTGCGGAGTTGATTGCCTCGGTCGAACGCACCCTTAACGCACACGGACTTCGCTTTGGAGTGAACAGGGCCCATGAGGTGAGTCTGCCCTTGGAGATCAGAGGTATCGCAGCGGACCAAGTTATCCGCGACTGCCAAGACTATGTCTATCCAGGCACGCAAACGGTAGATATCGAACTTCTCGTCCAGCGTGCTGCGGACTCTGGGTTGAGCCAACGGCTCGTTGAAGATGCCGTGCAAGCTGCACGCCAGTCCAGCCGATATATCGAGCGCGCCTACAGCAAAAATTCCGTAATTTTCTAAGGAGCAACTCATGAAAGAGCGTCGGAAATTTGCAACTGAAACTTTTATCGCTGCCCTGACGTGCTTACGCGCAAACGGCAGAAACTATTTCAAGAGCCCCCGCCTTATGTCGAGATTGGGTAGCACCGTAGCGCGCATGATGGTCTGGCCGGCCGTCGCCTATGCCGCATTCCTGGGACTCGCCCCTGGTGCATTGATTTGGATGATGAAGTCCGGTGCCGTAGATCTGCATCAGCTAGCAGGAGAGATTGCCACTCAGCCGACCCAGTTGTTCGAACTGCTTCAGCGCTTAGACCTAAACGCCCTCTGGCTAGCCGGAGCAGTCGTACTTTTGGTCATTGTGAAGGACGTCCTCCTTGCGAGCGGGCTTCCTCCAACTTCAACTTCCCATGGCAAGGAGGGTCACTCATGAAAGCCACTTTCGATGCCACCAAGCTCATCATCGCAGCGCTTGGCGCGCTAGCAAGCAGTCCTCCCGCAGTCGCATCGAGCGACCTGGCAATACCGACCGTTGCGATGCATGTGCAGTACACCGGCGCCCCCGTGGGCAATGCGACTGCCGAGGCCGCACTCCCGAGCCTACGTACCTGGTCAGGCACGCTCTCGGTACCTCTCCATGGCCATGCCTACACCTCTGAGCATATCTCGCACGTTTACCTCTTTGAATGCAGCGCAGAGTTCATCGAGCAGAGCAAAGTGAACCTGGGTCTCCAGCTGTCGATCGCCAGCGTGAACGCGAACGAGAGCTTCATGACTTTCGAAGTGAAAACAAAGGTCCAGACAGTTCACAGCATCGATGTGGCCACCAGCCCCGACTGTGTTCTCGGACCCGGCGCCGAGGTTCTACGGCCGGTTGTCGGAACTCGCGCGGCCACCGTACGGCTGGAACTCGCCCGCGACGGGACGCCAGCAACAGTTCCCCTCTTGGATGGCTCCGTCATGCAAATGGCCATCATCAATGCCCTTGCCGCGACGGAACGAGCGGACCTACCGATGGAAGCAAGCTTCTGAGTTGGACATCCGAACGATTCCTTCCGATGGGATACCGCGGGCACAATTTATCCACAGCCCATGCTCGACGCGATAGAATTTGCAAAAGCCGGCTTCCATCCACGGCGCCCTTACACGTGAGAGGATCCGAACATGGATCAAGTGAATCCACCAACAGAAATTGCACTTCAAGACCCCCAACAGAATAAACCCGTCGTCAACTATCGAGGGCTGATTGTTGCCCCACTTGGCGCGGCCAGCATTCCGCTGCTCGTAGGAATGCTCACATGGGCCTTAAGCTCCTTGCTTCCTGGCAACGTGCCATGGATGCTTCCTGAACTAATGGACGGCTTGGTGCTCCTGAGCGGGGGGTTCTTTCTCATGAAGTTACGCCCCGCTTTCGTTCAAGAGTTTGTGAAATGGTCTGTCTGGCACCAGGATTGTGCGGCCTATCAGCAGGCCAGGAGGCTGCAGGAACTCCAAAGGACAAATGCGCTCTTGCGGGCCGACTTTGGGCACGACGCTCCGACCAAAACCTGATCACGACCTAGCGACATTTCGCCTCTGGCCGAACGCTAGGGACCGTTTGGTCAGCCAGCTCAACAACTGAGGCCGCAGAAAAAAAATATCTGTGCCATTTCACGGCGGGTTTTGTACATGAATCGCCCCCGGGCTTGAATTCGCGCCAAACATGACCAGAGCCCCAGCCTATATTCAAATATGGGGCTCGAAACTCACAGATGCAGGTCGCACAACTCCGAGACTCCTCTTATGCAACTCTTCTTTGGAGATTCTCAGTGTTGGATAGCGTCATTGTCTATTTGGTGGGCGGTTTCGCTGCCATCAAACTCACACAGCATCTATTGCGGGTCCTCTTTCGGCTAATCTGCGATGCCGCATGTGTGTTTTCGTGCGCCCTCTACGTGTTCTGGTACCTCAATTTTGTCCTAACCTAGAAGACGCCCAGGCCGCGCGGCTAGCGACCGCATCAGGCGCCCAGAACCGCGAGCATAGGGTCCGTTGGCGAGGCTGCACCACCTCGCAAGATCCGAGGAACGGCTCTCGTCCCCTCGAGGATGCTTGACCTCAGCCCGCCCGGGGGCTGCTCCGCTTGGTCGAGGCTGTCGTGAGAAGCGCGATCTGGTCATCCTTGACCCGCAGCTGGGCGAAGAGGCTATCGTACGCAGCCTGCTGCTGCGCGACTGTCGCCACTAGGCCCGCGCCGCGCTCACGAAGCTCGGCAATGGTCAACTGAGCCCCTCTCCGTTCGTCGCGCAACGTGTCAAGCTCGGTCTGCAACATGCCAATGCGCAGCTGCAGCTGCTGCTCTGATCTTTCGACGCCTTGCAGCTTGACTTGCAGGACATCACGCTCACGCGCACAGACGGCCAGCGCCGCCTCACTTGCCTTGGCGGTTTCGGCCGCGTGGCGCGCCTCCTGCACGGCTTTGGCGCGTGCAGACTCCAGCTCATTGCGCAGCTGTTTGACCGTTGCTCGCTCGACATCAAGCTCATTCAACCACCGACGCTCATGGGCCGCGTGCCGAGATTGCTCCTCCTGAAGTGCCACGGCATGTGCCTGTCGCTCTCTGCTCGCCTCCTCGAGCATGACTTCCCGTTCCTGGCCAAGCGAGGCCACCTGAGCCTCAAGCTGGGCGGTTCGCGCGTCACGCTCGCGAATCTGCACCTCGGCGGCCGCCAGGCGACTTTCGGCAGCGGCCATTCCCTCCCGCGCCACCTCAATAGTCGCTTCGAGGTCCACGACACGCACTCGCATCTGCTCGCGCATGTCCACCGCGGCGGCCATCTGCTCTTCGGCGTCCCGCTGGGCCTTGGCCAAGGCGTCACGTTCGGCCTGCAGACGAGCCTGATGTTCGCGGCCGGCGAACTGGAGGGCTTCCTGCCAGACACCGGCGGCGATCCGATGGACAGGGTCGGGAATCGCAACGGCGCCGGCGGTCAAGTTGGCCATGCGCTCCGACAGCCCGGTGAACCAGGATTCCAGATACCGCGTAATGGTATTCGGCGAACCGGTATTGCCCATCTGTGCACGCACGCGCTCAATGGTTGGACGTTCGCCGGCCGCGAGCACCGCGTCCGCGGCTTCATGGACGTCCGATTCGGTAATTCCTTTTGCCATGGGGCGCCCCTCAGTTGTCAAACCGACGCAGTGTCGAAGACGTGCGATCGACTGTCATGACGCGGATCCCAACTTAGACGCCTCACCGGCGGGCAAAATCTGGACGCAGTCAGTGCAGTAGCGCTCATTCAGATGCCCGCTGCCTCCCCATTGCGACAGTTCCATGCTCGTTGGCATCGTTCGCGCACCGCAGAGGCTCTGTGCAGTCGCGGTTTGCCGCGCCAGGTGGTAGAAGTAGGTTCCGTGAATCGACTCTGCCACGACGAGATCCTCCGCGACGAGCTTGGGATTGCCAGCCGGACTACCGAGTGCATCCGCCTCACCTCGCGCGGCAAAAAAAGCCTCGACCTGTGCCTCCACCAGGTCGAACTTTTCGGGATGTTTTGCGTTCTGCGGCCACGTGCGGCATCGCCGCTGCCAGGTGCGATCCACCTCCGCCAACAGGCTCGGCGCAATGCGATTCGCCACCATGTATAGACGGAACGCCTCCTTGTTATCCGCGAGAGACGCCGCGCGCCGGGCCAGCCACCAAGCTGCGTGAGCGGCGGGGGCGTGAGTGGCCGGATCGTTACCCATGTAGGCGGAGAGCGTCGCCCGACGCACTGCTTCTTCCTCCACGCTCACCGGCTGGGGAGTGAGGACCGTGAGCATCACCTGGCCGCGCCACCGATCCCACTGCGCGGTAGTGCCGCCTTCCCAGCCATTTTCTCCGAAGTGAACCCGCTCGATCCCTGACCCGTCGCGGCGCCGCACCTCGTACAGCCCCCAGTGCAAGGGCTTGCGACTCATCGACCACCAGTCCCCTGCAGTAAGCGCGAATAGTTCGTTTTCCACCACTGCAGTCGTCTTTCCCTGCGACATCGCTATTCCTCTATTTTCGGCAACAGCCGTGTTCACTCGGTACCCGGGCCGCGCCGCGAAATACCATTTCCTCAAATTAGAGCGGATAATAAGGTGTTATCCGATCTATATCGGCCGTACCTTATTTAATTTTATGTATTACGTAAATATTTTAATGATTCATCGATAGGACTGCCAGGACTTTATGAAGAACGCCCCGAAAAGCCCTTCGAACGCCCTCGCGGACCGCCTCGCAGTAGTGAACGCGCTTCAGGAAGGCCTCGGCGCTAGCGACGCCTCGATTCAGGCGTTGCTGCACGAAGGCAGTTCGGCAAACACGCTGGCCTCGTACCGCGCGGCAATTCAGTACTGGGCGGCTTGGCATCAACTGCGTCTCGGGCATCCGTTTGCGCTGCCCGTTCCGGTTAAGACGGTGCTGCAGTTCATAGCCGACCACGTCGAACACACGACCGACCAGGACACTCTCGTCCATGACCTGCCGCCGGAAGTCGACGCGGCCCTAATTGCCGCCCGCGTCAAACGCTTCCCCGGTCCATTCAAGCTGGCCACAGTGCGCCATCGTCTGGCCGTGCTTTCCGAGGCCCACGAAACGCAGGGCCTCCCGAACCCCTGTCGGACTCGTGCGGTCCAGATCGTGATGGAACGGACCCGTAGCGCCTATACCAAGCGTGGCGTACGGCCGGCACGCAAGGACGCGATCACCAAACAGCCGCTGGAGGAATTGCTAGCCACGTGCGACGACTCTCTTAGCGGTCTGCGCGATCGCGCGCTTCTTCTCTTTGCATGGGCGAGCGGCGGGCGCCGCCGTTCAGAAGTGGTGCGCGCCTCGCTCGAGAACACGCGGCGCGTGCCCGAAGGGTTTCTCTATACGATGGGGCAGTCCAAGACCAATCAGGAAGGGGTCGAGCGGTCTGACCAACACAAGCCGATTGTGGGGCGCGCGGCCCAGGCGTTGGAAGCATGGCTGACGGCCGCCAACATCTCGTCCGGGCCAATATTTCGGCGCGTGCGCCGCGGGGGCGTGATTGGTGAACGGTTAAGCGAAGAGGCAGTGCGCAAGATCGTGAAGGCACGCGCGGCGCTGGCCGGCTTGGAGGGAGACTTCTCAGCCCACAGTCTGCGCTCGGGCTTTATTACCGAAGCCGGCCGACAAGGGGTGCCGCTGGGCGAAACCATGGCGATGTCCGGTCATGTCAGCGTCGCGAGTGTTGTGGGCTACCATCGAGCCGGGGCCGCAGTGTCATCGCGGGCTGGGCGCTTGCTGGAAGACGAACCGGGCGATCCTTCGTCCTGACCTATCCGTGCCCCCCCTATTGCGTGAGACCTGCACTACATCGCCGGCCACGAATTGCCGGCGCCGCGTTCTAAATTGAAAGTTAAGTCACCGTGCCCGACAAAGTGAAATTGAACGAAGCGATTATCCTGCGCACCGCACTCCAGAGCGCGATTACCTATCTGGAGCGGCTTCCACGAGTCCCGGAGACACGCGCGATGATCCAGGAACTGGAGAACGCACTCGTGCGTGCCGACGAGGCTCTTCCCGATGAAGGGCTTATAGCACGGGCCTACACGCCAATTGGGGAAGTGCTTGTGGAGGCACTGCTGCGGGGCGAGCAGCTCTTGCTGACAACTGATCTTGAACGCGGCCGGGCGACAGCGTTATGGACGGCTCTCGCGGTGGGTGGATTGCAGCTCCAGCTCCAAGAGCTCGACCATCCGGCGCCAGGCTGAGCCGTACGGTTTGGCTGGCGCCTTCGACTCCGCGCGGCTCCTGGCCAGAAGGGATCGGTACCGGACGTGCTGACGCCTAATCGGCGCCTTCCGCTGTTTCAGCCTTTGCTTCAGCCTCGAGCTCGCCAGAGGTCGCCGGCGCCGGTTTCCCTTGGCGGGAAAAATAGTTCACAAAGCAGCAGGCTTGGTCAATGACGAAAAGGACCTCCGCGACAGAAGTAGCCGGGGGCGTTGCCCCTCCGTGGCCGACGCCGGGCGTGCGATTCCGCCAGATATAAATCTGCTCCAGCGCATTCAAGAACTGCGGATCCAGAGCAAATTTAGTGCGTAGCGCTTTGATCGCATCTCCCAACGTCGCCGGCGCCTTCTGGCCGCTGTGAGCAATCCATCGCTTGAGATAGGATTCCAAGGCCTGAACGGCCGAAGCGGCTGCGCGCGCAGCGTTCACGCTGGTGGGACTGACCAGGTCACGACGCGCTTGCTCCAGCATTTCCCGGATGTCCGGATGCTCCGTCAAAGCGCTGCCCTCCTCTCTCACGGGCTGAGCATCACCTTCATAAAAGTTTTCGACAGCCATCCTGCCACTGTCTGCATTGCGTCGCACGCGATATCCAACACGGTGGGCCTTAAATAGATCATTTATCGCACGAGCTGGCAGGATGTCCGGCACAACGAGCTCAACCATGCTCAAGACTTGGTGCCACGCGGCCGTGGTCAGCAATTGGAGCAGGTGTTCGTGGCGATAGCGCTCAGCAACGTCGTCCTCGTCGCCACATAGCACCGCCGGTGTCCGATGGATGTGGATGCAAAGGTCACGGTAGACCGCATATTCACGCGTATAGGCCGATTCTTGGTCGCCTGCTGCACAAATGCCAGCCTGCAGCATTCCGAACAGCTCCAGACGCAACGCGTCGGGAAGCGCGTTGTAGGTCAACGGGCCAGTGGCCAAGTCCAAGCCATGGCGGCGGGAAAAACTCGTCTGCATGTGGTTCCTTAGGTCGAGGGATGGAGAAGAGCCGGCGCGGCCCTCGGGCAAACACGAAACGTAATACAAATTTCGCCATCATGCTGACGTCTGTGGCCATGGCGAAATTTATGGTCGACGCCGTCTTGGAATCAGGCGATCGCGACCTTGGCGGCCAGCGTTATGCCGAAACCGCGGGCGGCCACCACCGTGATGCACACGACGCCGAAGTGCTGCACCTCCCTACTCTCGCCTTCCTCGACCCAGACCACGCGCTTGAGGCCCTGGCGTCCGCAGCACTGGCAGAAGTTCGGTCGTCGGTCACGCCCAGCACTGCGAAGCGCGGCCCGACCGGGCCGATGACGCCTTCGTCTGCGACGTGGGTCACGATTGCCATACATGGCTGCGGCCCGCTTTGGCTTGACCGCCCTGGCTGGCCGTATTGACCTCGGGCCAGGCCACGGATAGGCTTTCCCCCCCGATATGCTCAGGAGAAACACCCGTGACCCCTTGCCCGACCAGTGAATCGCTGTCGCCACGGTTCGTCCTCATGCAAACCGTTGTCGGTGGTGTGCACGTATGTGCCTCTCATCCTGTTCTGGGTCCCGTGTATTGGAGCGTCTACGACAACTCCGACGTCGGCCTGCCGAATGAGCACAGCTTGACGACCTCGCTTGAGCACGCGCTGCGCCTGCCTGCGGCCTGGCGCGAGCATTGGCTCTACGGAACGAAATACAGGTATTTCACCGCCGACCTCTGGAATGACGTGGAAAACAAGCGCTTCGAATTGTGTGGTCCGCCACCACGGGACGAAGATTTTGAGTGCTTCGACAACGGGCTGCACTACTTCATCACCCGTCTTTCGGGCGGTCTTAGCGCCTTGGCACATCAAGCGAACCAGACAGCTGACGAGCTGCTGGAATGGCTGGGAAGCGCCAGCTGGGCCGATGTTCCGGCCGCGACGTCCGCACGCTACCTCAAGGATATGAACGGCTTCATCGGGTACGAACCGGTGTGGACCGACGATCCCAACGAGGCGCTGGAGTTCTCTGGTGACGAGGAGCTGGACATGGATCCGCTCCTGCCACACGGCCAGCTGGTACCGCATCCGCACTCCGTTGCGCCGGCCTGATTCAGATGGACGAGCCCAAGAAGCGCCGCCGCCACAAAAAGCAGCCGGAAATCTTGCGCTGCTCCTTCTGCGACAAAACTCAGCACGAAGTACGCAAGCTCATTGCCGGCCTGGCTGTACTGATTTGCGACGAATGCGTAGATCAATGCAATGCCATCATCGAGGACGCCGAGCTTCAAGAGGCCAAAGCGAACCCGAAATCCATCCCCGCATATCTCCAACGCCAGCACGAAGCGGTGCGCCGGATGCTGGATAAGACGCTAGAGGTTGCGTGCTTGCAGACGTCAAGCACGATCCCGTCTATCACCGCGACGAAGCACTGAAGCCAGGCCGGCGGTGTGAGCATCCTGGGGCAGCGGAATCTGGTTGGTTGGGGGCGCCGTGCGCGGCCAGGTGGCACCTGTCGTCGGCCACGCGCCGGCGCCGCCCAAGAAAATGCCCCAAGGGGGCATCCGTGTGGTTCCGGCGCGGGCTGCTACTTGTCGGCGCGCTCAGGCTGCGGGCCTGGAGCGCGGCTTTTCGCCTGTTTGGCCTGCGCCTTTCCCATCTCGTTGAGCGCCGCATCGAAGGCTGCGAGCAAGTTCCGCCGAGGCTTGCAGTCGCCGTATCCCCGCTCGACAATGGCTCGAGCGGTCGTCAGCATCGCCATAAGCTCAGCGGCTGAATTGGCGTACACCGTGTGCGAACCACCGTAGTAGATGTCGTACACGGCTCTGCCCTGTTGCACACTATGTTCTTTGATGGACCATTCCTCCAGCTCTGAACGGGCGGACGACAGCTTCTGGCGCACGCGCCAGGGCCAGGCTGCGGAGCAGATCCCTTGCATCAGGGGACCCAGTTGCTGGTGCAGGGAGAAGGCCATTGGCTTTGTCGGACGCCAGCGCGAGGGGATACCGGGCGCTCCGCCGTAAGGCGTAGCGCCCTGGTGGTCCCGCCAGGACGGGCCGGGCCGCGGCCGTCGCGGCTTTGCATCGGCTTGGCGCTGGGGACTGACAAAATCGTCATTGCACACTCCCTTTTCGTGCGGCCATGTTTCAGGCGTCGTCACGGCCTGCACCTTGGCCAGCGCATCCGCGGCACGCGCCAACAGTGCGCCGTCCGGGCTTATCAGGAACGGCACGCACTCGCCAGCATAGTAAATGCCTTCCCATGCGGGAGCGACCATCTTCAAACCATTGCGTTCGAGCCACTGTGTGCGCGTCGCAGCGACGCTTTTGATCGCAGCGTCATAGGGCTCGTCGAGGCAAACATAGCCTCCCGTCACAGGATCAAACCAGTCTGAGTCGTGGTCTCCGCCAGGCAATTGCTCCAGCATTTGCGCGAGATGCTGAAACTGCTTGGTCGTCACGGGTTGCAGGCCCGTCGCTTCCATGAAGCGCAGGGCGCGCGCAGCCCCAAGCAAACGGCTGCGAGCCTCGTCCTGACCTTCCACGTTCGTACGATGTTCCAAATGATCGACGTACTCCATCCGGAAGCCGTACAGGCCACGTCCGTACCCGACGCGGTGCTTGGCCACAATGTCGGGCAGCGGCCGGGCGAGATCCACGCGTAGGATCTCGCGCCCAGCCCTTAGGGCGCCGGGCATGGGTTCGTCCTTGCGCCCGCGTGGAGCAAACCAGTGCACGGACAAATAGACCGGATAAGGATACGGTACGACTGCGCCGGCGAGCTCACGCCTCGCATGGACGTAGTTCTCGAAACCTGCCTGGCGGCTGGCTTCGTCGAGTGCGCGGGTATGGGGGATGTTGTGCTCGCGCGAGAGTTTCTTGGCGAGTTGCTTGATGCCGCCCGGGGTGGACGGCCGAATGCTGGCGATGTTCATATGCTTCGATCCTCAAAGCCTAGATCACAGCGTCACCGTCGCCACTGCTACTGTAGGCCGGGGATAAAAGCATCGGCCAAATGAAAACATCAGCACTGCTCTAGGAGCTTTGGAAGACGGTGTCGTGCGCGTGCCAGCGCAATTCGCAATGTACCGGCCCCCGTTGTCCGAAGTCAACCTATAGGCATGGCGTTTCAAAAAGTCCACACCAGAATCGTGAGATTGAATGCAAGTTTGGAACTCGCACCTCCCCTTAAGCCTCGCCAACAGAGGCAGAGCCTTCTACATGCTGTCCAAGACCCGAGCCCGGCGGTCGCGCACATCCGGTGCGGGCAGGCGCCCTCGCCCTCGCTTTGGACGTCCGTCTGGCTGAAGCTCTCGCCTCCGGTCCCCCTGATGGAGTGGCCTTGAATCGAGAGTGTGACCACTTGGCCGGTCGCTAATGAGCAGTGAATACGGCTTTGCTGGGGGGCGCCAACCGACGTGTGATCGTGAAGACTCATGGAATGGACTCCGGTGTAGTAGGAGCCCACATCCGGCCATCACGACTTGGCTAATGAGCGCCGACGCGACGTGCTTGACCTTTCCGAAGCGCGGGGTTCGCGCCTAGAGGGGCTGGAATATTAATGCTGTACGTCTATACAGTATTCTTAACGGTGCCCTGAGGCTGATGTCAAAGTGGGGGCTGGCTGGCTGCTCGTAATGAGAGTTTGGCCCCTTGCTACCTTACGCCAGTGCCAGGGGTGTGCGAAAATAATGTCATGAGCAAAGTCCTCAAACGAACGTCCACCGGAGCGGGCGACACAAAGGTCGTGCGCTATGTGGTGGACACCGGCCGTGCCGCCCCCAAGTCGGCGAAGGGCCGAGCTGTGCCGGCGAAAGCCAAGGGAAGTGAAGCAAAACGTCCCCGGACCCAGGTGGGGAAGGAGCCGCAGGGCACGATTACTGTTCTGAAGTCGGTCAAACCGGCGAACCCCTATCTCAGTACTCCCAAGGAAGCGCTTAAAGTCGCAAAACGCGCCGGTATTTTCACTGCCACCGGGAAGCTGACGGCAGCTTTCGAGTGAGCGCCGGCCATCTGATCGTGGCGTACCATGGATGCGACATCGTGACGCGCGATGCGCTCGTCGGTGGACAACTGCGGGCTCTCAAGCAAAGTCAGAACAAGTACGACTGGCTCGGTCCAGGGGTTTACTTCTTCGAGAACGATCCCGAGCGCGCGCTGCGCTTCGCCGATGCCTCGCAGCGACATCCCGAACGCCTTTATACTAAACAGCCGATCGTTACCCCGGCTGTAGTCGGGGCTGTCTTGCGCGTGCAGCAGTGGCTCGACATGACAACCCAGGCCGGTATTGTCGAATTTGCCAACGCATATGAAGCGTTGAGCCAAGTGGGCCACGCTCTACCCACCAATCACCAATCGCACCCGGATGATCGCGACTTCATCCTGCGCCAATTGGACAATGCTGTTTTCACCTACCTGCACGAAATTCGTCGCGAACGGGCCATGACGGAGTATCAGGTGGTTCGAGGAGCCTTCGGGCAGGGTGAGGAAGTGAGCCCGCATTCGGGCTTTCGACTGGACTCGCACATTCAACTTGCGGTTCGTGACCAAACATGTGTCGTTGGCTGGTTTCTACCATCCGACGCGACGCTGCTCACGCCGGAAGAGTTGGCCGCCCGACAAATTGAACTGGAAGCCGCGAAAGCCAGCCAGCGCAAGCCTCGCCAAAGAGCGGGGCGTCCCATCTAGCCCATCTGCCCGGCAACATCGTAAGGTTAAGCCGTCAAGACTTGGGGAAGAATCCCAACGCCTTCATCGGGCGCGCCAGCGCCTGCGGTGCGACACCTTCCCAAGGGGCGTTGGCCGCGTCCAGCCGGTGGTGTATTTTCGCGATCGTCCATTGCGCGCCGCTGGTCAGCTTCGGGAGTTCTTCCCAAGCGACGGGCACCGATACGCCGAGACCTGGCCGGGCCCGCGCCGACCAAGCCGCGACCGTTGTCGCGCCGAAGCCGTTACGAAGATAGTCCACGAAAATCTTGCCCACACGATTCTTCGGCCCGCTTTTGGCCACGAAGAGTTGAGGCAACGTGCGGGCGAGATGCAGCACCATCGCTTCGGAGAAAGCCTTCACTGTGTCCCAGTCATATTGTTTCCGCAGCGGCACCATGACATGCAGCCCCTTGCCACCGCTGGTTTTGAGCCACCCTTCCAAGCCGATTTCCTTCAGAAGCACGCGTACCAGCTGTGCGCCCTGCTGCACTGTCGCCCATGGCACCCCCTCGCCCGGATCCAGGTCAAGAATTAATCGGTCCGGCTTGCCAATCGCGCTTTTGACGGCGTTCCAAGTGTGAAATTCAACGACGTTCATCTGAGCCGCCGCCATGATGGCTTCCGGCGTAGACACTTCCAGCAGCGCGGGATGACCGGGATGCAGCCGCTCGGGTAACGCCTTCACGCCTGGAATCGCCGCATCTAGGTGTTTCTGGAAAAAGAGTGTGCCTTGAATGCCGCTGGGTGCGCGCACAAAGGACACGGGCCGGTTCGCAAGGTGTTCCAACAGCAGCGGCGCGACAAGGCCGTAATAGCGTGCCAGGTCTAGCTTCGTCAGGCCGGTCGAGGGGTCGACAACCCGGTCTGGATTGGAGAGTTTTCCGGATCGAACTCGGAGCGGCGCACGCGGCCCGGCTTGCGCTGGCGCCACAGCGTCCGAAGCTTCGACTGCGGCGACAGGGATCGACATTTCTCGGGTGATAGCGCGCGCCGACTTATCCGTCCGAATTCCCCGAAAGGTCGCATGGCGCACGTGCCCCGCCTGGGTCCATTCGGCGAATGACACCTCACAGACAAGCGTGGGTTGGACCCAATGCACGTCGCGGCCTGCCTTCGGCTTCCCGGATTTCAGCGAACTAACCTTCCGCCCGAGGCGATCGAGCTTACGTTTTATGTCCGACAACGTGCGGTCGTCGAACCCCGTGCCCACGCTGCCGGCGTAGCGCAACGAGCCGTCCGCTTCGTAAACGCCCAACAGCAGCGCGCCAAATCCGAGCCGCCCGCCCTTCGGTGCCGTGTAACCTACGATCACGAATTCCTGCCGCTTCGCGCATTTAATCTTGACCCAATCGTCCGTACGCCGGGACACATAGCCAGCCGATTGCCGCTTGGCCATTATGCCTTCGAGCCCCATGCGACAGGCTGAAGCGATGAGGTCAGTAGGCGACGCGTCGAAGGACTCGCTGAATCGCACCTGGTCGTTCGCACCTGGGGCCACCAGCTGTGCAAGCAGCGCTCTGCGCACGTGCAAAGGCTCGCGCCTCAAATCCCTCCCAGCGATATATGGCAGGTCAAACGCATAGAAAACAATGTCGCGCGTCCGCTTCCCATCAAAAGCATTCTGGAGTGCTTGAAAACTCGGAACCCCGTTGTCCGCAAGTACGACGATTTCACCGTCGATCCAGGCCGACTGCGCGTTCAGATGCTGGATGGCGGTAACAAGGTGCGGCACCTTGGCGCTCCAGTCGTGGCCGTTGCGGGTCAGAAGCTTCACAGCTTTGCCGTCAACGCGCGCCAGCATACGGTACCCGTCGAACTTCACCTCATAAAGCCAATCGTCACCACGACGCGGGATCCCATCCACCAGTGTCGCCAGTTGCGGTTTTAGCGACTCGAAGAGGTCTGCCGCTTCGCCTGGCAGATTGCCTTCGCCTATGCTCGCTGCAGGAGCTTCCCGCGATCTGCGCCCTGTTCGCTGCTTTGGAGTCCGCAGAGGCACCACACTATCCGGCATTTCGTCGATTACGCTGAAATCCCGCACATCTCGCGCGAATTCATCTCTGTCTTTGATGAGGAGCCACGGCGGCTGCTTTTCCGATTCCTTGCCTTTGATCCGAACAAGCGCCCAACGGCCTCGCAGCTTGGTGCCGGCTAAGTCGAATTTCAGTTGGCCTTCCCGATAACCCTTGGCCGGGTCGCCGATTGGCATCCAAGTGCCCTCATCCCAGATGATGACTTTGCCCGCGCCGTACTCGCCCTTAGGGATTGTGCCTTCAAATTGGTTGTAGGCTATTGGGTGGTCCTCCACCTGGACCGCCATGCGCTTGACCGATGGGTCATAGCAGGGGCCTTTCGGTACCGCCCAGCTTTTCATGGCCCCTCCGAGCTCCAAGCGGAAATCGTAATGAAGGCGACTGGCCCAATGCTTTTGAACTACGAAAGCGCGCGCGGCCTCGTTCGCGGCACCGCCGCCGGCGGGTTCGCTTGTGACCGCGAAATTTCGCTTTTCGCGATACTTCTTGAGGGACTCCGGCATTGGTGCCGTCTCGGCTAGCGTGCAGTCTTAGCCAAGTATTGTCTAATCGCGTCGGCGGAGACGCCCACTGCCTGCACGGCTGCTTTCAGCTGCGCCTCAGAGACACCCAGTTCACGCGTCCAGTACTGCACTTCATGCGCTTCATTGACGTTCACACGTGAGCGATCCTGCGCGCCCCTCTTCTTTAGGTCGTCGGTCATTTCAGCTCCCTTCTTTGTACGCGGGGAGTCTCACCAGCAATTTCCGTTCCTATCCTGACCATATGCTGGCTGCGAGCCAACACATCGCCACATTCAACAAGCTCTTTCCTCGTTTCACAAGTGTCCGACCCAGAACGGACCGGGCCGCCGTCGGCGCGGCTTTGCATCCGCCTGGCGCCTGGGACTGACAAACTCATCGTTGCAGATCCCAGTCTCGTGTGGCCAGAACCCAGGGGCCCTAATCGGCCTGACCCGGACGAGAGCGCTAGCTACACGTTGTAACAATGCGCCGTCCGGACTTATCAGATACGGCATGCATGACCAAGGGCAGTAAATTCCGGGCCAGTCAGGCGCGACACAACTCAAACCGTTCTGCGCGAGCCACTGATCGCGTTCCGGTGAGCTCACCCTAATGGGATCATCAGGCTCATTGAGACATACGTAGGAGGCGCTGACAGGGTCGAACCAGTCTGAGTCATGGTCCCTACCAGGCAATCGCGTCATCAATCGTTGGAGTTTTTGATACTTCCTGGTCGTTACGGGTTGCAGCCCTGTCGCTTCCATAAAGCGCAGGCTCCGCGCCGCCCCCAGCAGTAGCTGACGAGCCTTATCCTGTGCATCCACGTTCAGCCGGTGTTCCAAGTGATCCTCGTACTCCATGCGAAAACCGAAGAGACCACGGGCATGCGGGGCACGGTGCTTGGGCACAATCTCAAGCAGCGGCCGAGAGAGATCCAATCGGAGGAGCTCCCGACCGGAGCTTAGATCGGAAAGCGCTCGCTTAACGTTGTTCGCGCGCCCGCTGCACCAGTGGACGGAAAGATAGACGGGATGAAGGTCTGGCACATGTTCTCGGCCGAGCTGGCGCTTCGCGTTCACGAAGTTGTCGTAGCCGGCTTGACGGCTTGCCTCGTCGAGGGCAAGGACATAGGAGATTCTCTGCTCGCCGTGAATTTTCTTAGCGAGTTGCTTGATGCCATCCACGGTAGACGGCCGAATGCTGGCGATATTCATGCGCTTCGGTCCTCAAGGCCTCGTGCACAGCGTCACCGTCGCACTGCCGCAGGCCGCGAATGAAGGGATCGGCCGAAGGGAGATCAAAAGCACTGCTCTAGGAGCTTTGGGAGACGGTGTCATGCGCGTGCCAACGCACTGCCAAATGTACCGACCCCCGGTAGGCAGAGTCAATCAGCAAGGCCGACGACCCAAACGCCGCGCCCGCGTCATGCAGGTTGGGGCCGTTGCACACGAGCACTAGCACCCTTGTCAGCCCCATCGAAGTATACTTAATATGCTATCAACTATACTTTAACGTACAATCATGCCGATCAAGACCCGGCGCATTCTGCAATCTGTCGACGAAAGAGTATTCGGCCAATTGGTTTCTGTCGCGCGCACCCTGCGCCCGCGTACGTTGGCCCAACTCGCCAAAGAATTAGGCATCCATCACACTACGCTCGCCCGCATCGAAGCCGGGGATCGCACCTTGCCGTTCGACAAGTTCGTCGTCGTCCAGCGTCACCTCGAACGGCTGGGTTTCGAATTCATCGAAGGGACTCGAGAACTGGCACTCCGCTTCGACCCCGAGTTCGCCCAGCGATTCGAACAGGAAAGCCGCATCCTGAATGATCCGTCCATGCCGACGGGCACCCGAGTAGTCCATCCTCGTGCGAGGAGCGATGTGAATGCCCTTTTCGATATCCTGAAGAGTGCCAACGTGCGCATTGAGAATGAGCCAGCGCTTCGTCAGGTTCTCGAGGTGTCAGAGGACTGGTGCGAAGTTCTGGTGAACCTTGCCAGAGCCGGTCGCAAGCAAGGGATTCGATTTCTACGACCAGCCGGAGCCGGCCCCGACTTCGAAAACGACATGCTGGCAGTTCTTCAACGTTTCCCATTTTCCTGCGACAAAGCTCGCCGAGCCTTCGTCCTGAACATGATGCCACACTAGATCCGATTCGCCCTGGAAGGGCCCCGGCCTTTCACGGCGCTAACATTTGTGAACTCGCCCCCCGACGTATCCTTCTCCCTTGTTCCCCGGTCGGCTCCACTTAGCGTCCTCGCGCGCCTTCTGCGCAAGCAGCCCACATGGCGCCCCCCCCTCCCCCCCCCGCGTGATGAGCGCCTTCCCTATTTTCATTCCTTGACGCAAGCAAGTGGGCATGCGTGCGGCTCTAAGGAACTGAAAATGCCCTCCCCCAGTTCAGGACTCCTCGCGCGCGTGAAAGGAGAAGCAAAGCAACGCGCAAAACGTGACGGTATTCCGCATAACCAAGCACTAGAAGGTATTTGCACGGGGGCATGGTTTCACATCCTGGCACGCCTCCGAAAAAGAGCCACACATCACCACCGGCTGCCAGCAACAGCACGACCCATGAAGCTTCCGGTGGACCCTGTGTTGCCAGCAGCTTTCGATGACACATCGAACGAACGCCGAAGTCGAAAACAGCTGGACGAATGGTGGGGTCGTCCCTTTTGCGATGTCCGCTGCCTTCACGGCGGCACGTGGGATCGATCGTCCTGACTCGGCTGCACCGACGACCCGGCCACCGCAATCGCGCTTGCCGAACGCAAATTAAGAGCATGGCAGCGTGGACGGGCGGAGCCCCTGCAGTCATTGGACGAAAAGACTGTCCTGGTGGTGCAAGAGCCCGACAGGCCCGATCACCTCCAGAAGGTGCTGGCCAGGTGTGAATCCGTGGCGGCGGCCGCGGAATGGCTCTCCCAATGGCGGCAGGCCCAGGCCAAGGCGAACAAGCATGCCCCCTAACTCTGCCTCCGCCTCGGTCCCGAAGATTCGCTCAAGGCGAAACCAGCGTTGCCATCCATACGCACAATGATGAAAAGCCAAACCTTTCTACTAAATCCTGGTAACGCCGCTTTTTTGCGCGAACCCACACGCGGTGCGCTAATAATCGCCCAACAGCCGGTAGAGATACGATCTAGAAATGCCCAGCGCACGCGCGGCCCGCTGCTTGTTACCGCTGTGGTCCTCCACTGCCCGCCGAACCGCCACACGCATGGTTTCTTGCAACGTCTGAGTGCCAAACGGTGACGCGACCTGGACGGATGCCACGAAAGGCGTCTCGGGGCGTCCAAAGACGGCCGATCCGCCACGCTCGAAATGCCGTCGTTCGAGCTGTCGGCCAGCAGAAAAGACTAATGCTTCTTCAACGCGTTGGCGCAACTGGCGCACATTGCCTGGCCATGGCTGTTGGGCCAGAAAGGGAGCGACATCCGGATGGACATCTGGCAATTCCCAACGATTCCTGGCACAGAAGCGCTGAACGAAATGCGCCAGTAGTTCTGGAATATCTTCAGTACGATCCGAAAGCCGCGGAATATGAAGCGTAACGCCTGCCAGACGATAGAAGAGATCTAGGCGGAACTGACCCGACGAGATGAGTTCATCCATATGCTGATGGGTAGCGGCTACGAGGCGGAAATCTACTCTCCGCGAACGATGCTCTCCCAGACGCTCCACGGTCTGATCTTCCAGGACCCGCAGCAACTTCACCTGGATATCCGCCGGAATATCACCCACCTCGTCAAGGAATACTGTGCTTTGATCGGCAAGTTCGAATTTGCCGACGCGCCCCTGCTTGTGACTGCCGGTGAAACTGCCCGGTGCATAGCCAAACAATTCCGCCTCTAACAAACTTGATGGCAGGGCAGCAAGATTCAGCGACACCATTTGCCGGGCGCTACGGGCACTTAGCCCATGCAAGGCTTGGGCAACGAGTTCTTTCCCTGTGCCGCTTTCGCCGAGAATCAGCACCGGAACATCCAGCTCGGCCACTAGCCGGATATCCTTCTTAAGTTCGTGCATCGGCACGCTATGCCCGACTAGTCGGCTAAGCGATTCAGGCTCAGGCTCCATCACCCCCAGCGTGCGCTGATAACGGGCGACTTCATTTTGCAAGCGCGACACTTCACGGTACATGCGTTGCACCACTTCGGGCCCTTTGAATAAGGTCCGCCCCACCACTCCGACCACTTCTCCCATTTCACGGATTGGGATCCGGCTGACGATGCGCGTGGCGACGCCATCGGCCGAATAGGGATGACCTATTTCCGCGAGGCCTGAGGCGACCACATCCGTCATGCGCGAGTTAGGAATGATTGCCTGGGATGGCTGCCCTAAAGCCTCGCCTGGCTTCAGGCCTAGCCATCGTTCGTGAGTGGGACTGATGTATCGCAGAATGCCCTCTTTGTCGACTACCGAGATGGCGTCGTGCGTGCTGGTCAGGAAATGATTGAGTATGGACGCGGCAAACGGCACGCTGGTGAGAAACTGCGGCAAGGCATCTCGATCGCGCGCGGATTTGATCAGCATCCATTGCGCCGACTCCACCACCCTGACCACCACGATCAGCGCGGGCTGGCCGTCGACGGGAAACAGTCCTGCCCCCTGTCCCCTCAGCAGCCACGCCTCAAGAGCCGGAAGTATGCGTGCCCGCACTGCATCCTGCCGCGCAATGCCATGGACACACAGTGTCGCCGATACCGGATCCCGCACCCATATTCCATCGGCTTCGCTACTGGAATTAGTGTCTATATTTGAGACAGTTTTAGATGATGTAGTCATTGAGGACGGCCAGTGCTCTTAATAAGGTCACATTCTACGCGCGACAAGTCTAACCACAAGGCGAAAAACTGGCACGCTTATTGCATATATGTGCTTACCAACCTGATTCGCAGCGCCGTCTTGCCCGGATTAGGCGGTCGTCGATTAAAAAAAGGAGACATCATGAGACAGTTACTTGGCGCCATCTGCGCCGCATCGCTATTGCTAACTGGGCCGCGCGCTGCACAGGCTCAGGACTTCCCAAATCACCCGATCACGCTCGTAGTGCCATATAGCTCCGGGCCCACCGATGCTCAGTACCGCAAACTGGCTGAACTGGCTTCGCAACATCTGGGCCAGCCCGTCATCGTCGAAAATAAGCCCGGCGGCAATGGCACTATCGGCCCCATTCAGATGGCGCGCAAGGCCAAACCGGACGGATACACGATTGCCGCCAGCACGATATCGCTGCTGCGCCAGCCGCATATGCAGAAAGTGGACTGGAATCCCCTCGATGAATTTACCTGGATCATTGGCCTAGGCGGCTACACGTTCGCGGTCGCGGTACGCGAGGACTCGCCCTTCAAGACGTTAAAGGAAATGATTGCCTGGGCCAAGGCCAACCCTGGACGGTTGACCTACGGCACGCCCGGCCAAGGGTCATCACTGCATCTTCTGATGGAAGAGCTCGCCCGCCAGGCGGGTTTCGAGGCCGTGCATGTTCCCTTCAAGGGCGGCGGCGAAACCACTACCGCCATGCTCGGGGGCCATGTCATGGTCACACTGAACAACGTAGGCAGCGTGATCGGCCAGTTCGACGCGCACAAAGCACGAATCCTGGCGATCTTCGACGCGCAGCGCCTGTCGCGCCTGCCCGATGTGCCTACGGCCAAGGAGCTCGACTACGACATCGTCTATGGCTCCCCTTACGGCCTGGTGGGGCCGCGCAATATGCCTGCGGCTATCGTGGGGCGGCTGCATGATGCGTTCAAGGCCGCCCTGGAAGCCCCCGGCAACCAGACGCTGCTCGACACGCTGTACCAGCTCCCCTGGTACCGGTCACCTCAGCAATACGCTGAATGGGCGGCTGACGCCTACAAGCAGGAACGCCGCTTCGTCGAACGTGCCGGCCTTCTGAATTCTCAATAAGAGGCGCATCCGTATGACAAATAAGAGAGTCACGGTCATCGGCGCCGCCGCCATCCCCTGCGGCCGCCTGCAAACCCCTCCGGAATCCAACCTGCGCTTGCAAGAGCACGAAGTGCTTGCCGGCTGTGTGCTGGACGCGATCGCGCATGCGGGTATCGGCAAGGAAGCCATCGACGCCATGGTGTTCTGCCACCCACGGCCGTACACCGAACAGCTCTATTTCGGTACGTTCATGGCCAATTACCTGCGGCTGGCTACCGACGGTGTCGTCATGGAGGTGGTCGGCAATGGGATGACAGGTGGCTTGGCGTTCGACCAAGCCGCCCAGATGATAGAAACCGGGAAGGCCGATGTAGCCCTGGCCCTGGGCGTGAACTTCGAGACCGCCGTCGCCAGTGCCGAGCACATGAACCGCTCAATGCGCGCTACAGGCGATGTGGCGTTTCATACGCCGTTCGGCTTTACGCCGATCTCCTGGTACGCCATGGACGCGATGCGCTACATGCACGAAACCGGCGCGACGCGGGCGCAGATTGCCAGCGTCGCGGTCAAGAACCGGCGCCATGCCGCACTGAATCCACTCGCCCAGTATCGCGAAGCGGTAACGCTCGACGATGTGCTGGCGCAGCGCCCTATCGTTGAACCCTTCGGTCTGTACGAAGTGCCACCGCGCTCTGACGGCGCCGCCTGCATCGTACTGGCCAGCGAAGAATTCGCACGCAACTTGGACCGACCTTATGCACGTCTATTGGGACGCGGCTTCCATCACGAAGGCGCACACCAGATCTCCGAAGTGCCCTCCGACATGATCGGCTTCAACGCCGCGGTGCGGGCCGGCAACCGTGCCTACCAGGAAGCCGGAGTGACCGCTCAGGACATCGACTTCGCCGAACTCTATGCGCCCTGCACCATTGTCGAGGTGCTGGTCAGCGAAGCACTGGGCTTGACGCGGCGCGGCGAAGGCGCAGCCCAGGCCGCGGCTGGAGAAACCGCGTTGGGAGGCCGCATGCCCATCTGCACCTCAGGTGGATTGATCGCGCGAGGCCACCCTCCGTTCATCACACCGCTTTACTCCTTCGTGGAGGTCTTCGAACAACTTACACACCACGCCGGCGAACGCCAGGTTCCCAACGCAACGATCGGTATGGCCGCCTGCGAACTTGGCAACTACAACGCCGCGCTCGTACACATCCTGGAGGCAGCAGCATGAACAGCCATTCGATCGGAAACGGCGCGATGCCAACGTTGACGATGGCGGGCACGCGTCCTTATCCTCCAACGCTTTCGCTATTTACCGCCGAATTCTGGCGGGCGCTTGGCACGGGCAGGTTCCAGACGACACATTGCCCACAATGTGACCGGCTGTCCTTTCCACCCAAGCCGTTCTGCCCGCATTGCTGGCATCGGAGCGTGCAATGGCGCGAAATTCTTCCGCGCGGCGTGATTTATTCCGCCACGACCGTCCACGCAGCGCCCAAGGTTTTCCGCACCGAAGCGCCCTACCAGGTCTGCATTGTCGATCTGCACGCCGGATTGCGCATCGCAACAAGGCTGCTGGACGACACGCCGACGGCCCAGGCTCTGGGACGCAAAGTCGAACTGGCCGTGCTGGCCTATGAAGATGGCCCGCTGTTCGCGGCCCGCCTGATTCCTCAAACCTGATAACGCCATGCCCACTATCAATCGACGCCTGTATGCGCCGGAATCCTTACGTCGCCTGCTGGCCCCCGCCAGCGTGGCAATCGTCGGCGCCAGTGCCAAGCCCGGCGCCTTCTCGAACCGCACGCTGGAGAACCTCGCCAACTACTTGGGCGAAATCCACCTGATCAATCCGCGTTACACGGAGGTCAGCGGCCGTCCATGCCACGCCAGCCTTCGGGCATTGCCATCGGCACCTGACTGCGTAATTGTTGCGCTACCTTGGCAAGCCGCCTTGGATGCCGTGCGCGAGGCTGCCGATGCGGGCGCAGGGGGTGCCATAGTCTATGCGTCCGGTTTCGCCGAAACCGGCCTGGCTGAACGCGTCGCCTTGCAGTCGGCCATGAGCGATATCGCACGAGGTAGCGGCATGCGAATCCTGGGCCCGAACTGCCTGGGCATAGCCAACAACAAATTAGGCGCCGGCCTTCTCTTCCAGATGGGTTATGCCGCGCTGCAGCATCCTCCCGGCAGAGTCGGACTAGTCAGCCAATCTGGCGCCCTGGGTTATGCCCTACTGCAAGGTGCCAACCACGGCATGGCGTACACGCATTTGCTCACGGCGGGAAATTCATGCGACGTCGACACGCTGGATCTGGCCAATTATCTGGTTCATGACGCGGATTCGCGCAGCGTCGCCTGTGTACTGGAGGCGGCAGGCGACGCTGAACGTCTGCTGGAGCTATCGGATGTAGCGCACGCATGTGCCAAGCCGGTGATCGTGTACAAGACCGCAGTGGGTGAGGCTGCGGCAACCGCCGCACAATCTCATACCGGCAGCCTGGCCGGCTCGTCCCAGGCATTCGAGGCGGCCATGCGGCGAGGCGGCTTCATCCGAGCCGCCTCACTGGCGGAATTGACGGAGATGGCGGACTTTTTCGCCAAGGCCCCCCCGCCCCAGGCTCCGGGCGTTGCGGTAATGGCTACCTCCGGCGGCGCCGCAATCATGTGTGCAGACGCAAGCGCCGACCACGGCATCGTTCTGCCGCAGGCGCACCCCGAAACTCAGGCCGTGCTGGACGCGAACGTGCCCGAATTCGGCTCGGCGCGCAATCCTTGCGACATCACCGGCCAAGTGCTTAACAATCCGGAAGCGTTCCGCGCTTGCGCCAGTTCCCTACTGCGCGACAACCACTACGGCGCGCTGGTCCTACCTCAAGTCACTGCTGGACAGGCCATGGCCGATCTGCGTTGCCCGTTAGTGTCGTCACTGGCGAGTGAAGCCGGCAAGCCGGTATGCATAGTCTGGCTTAGTGACTGGCTAGAGGGCCCCGGCGCGGCAACTTACGCCCGCGATGCACATGTCGGCTTCTTCCGGGACACGGACCGCTGCTTTCGCACCCTGGCTGCCTGGCAAGAATGGCACCTCCGGCGTGCCGGCAATCCGCGCTCGGCACGTGGCGAGGACGTGGATGCGGCCGTTGGTGCGCAGGCACGCGCGCTACTTAGCGAACAACCGCGCGTAGTCACAGAGCAGGCCGCTAAACGCCTCGCCCAGATGTATGGTCTGCCAGTGGTGACGGAGCACGCGGTGTCCGGCGTCGACCAGTTAATGAGTGCGATGGCATCCATGTCGTTCCCTCTCGTTCTCAAGTACGACGTGCCGGGAATCGCGCATAAGACCGAGCTGGGCCTAGTTCGCGTCGGACTGGAAAACGCGCAAGAAGTCGAAGTCGCCGCACGTCAGATGCTGGAGTCGATCCAGCTGCGCGCGCCCGGATCCCTGGCGGGGCAATTTCTGCTGCAGCGGCAGGCACAGGCCGACTTCGAGTTGGTCCTGGGCATGAAGCGCGATCCGGTGTTCGGACCGCTAATCATGGTCGGCCTCGGCGGTGAACTGGTGGAGATCTTTGGCGACGTGGCCACCGAACTCGCACCGGTAGACCAGTATGCCGCCGCGAACATGCTGCGACGTCTGAAGTGCCACCGCTTGCTTCAAGGCTATCGGGGCAAGGCGGGCGTGAATCTCGATGCATTGGCCGGTCTGGTGGTGCGCTTCTCGGCCATGTGTGCGGATCTCGCGGAAGAAATCGAGGAAATCGATCTCAACCCGGTGATGGCCCGAGGCTCCGACTTCATCGCCGTGGACGCGCTTTTTGTACGCCGCCAAACGCAAGAAACACCAACACAGGAGTAAGAGATGGGATGGTACTTCGAGGATTTCGATCCCGCCGCAGCGCCGGTGATCACCCCCGAACAGGAAATCTCGGAGGCAGACGTACTGGGCTTTGCAGCACTCTCGGGCGATGACAACCCACTGCACACAGATGCCGAGTATGCAAAAAATAGCCCCATGGGCCAACGCGTTGCGCACGGGTTGCTGGTCCTATCGATAGCCACAGGACTGTCGGCCAAGGCCGGACAGTTGCAAGGCACGGCGCTGGCGTTCCTGGGAATGCAGGAATGGAACTTCCACGCACCCGTCTTCTTCGGCGATCGCATCCGCCTGCGCTGGAGCGTGGAAGAAAAGCGCCTGGCGTCGAACCGCAAGGCGGGCGTGATCAAGCGTCGCATGCAAATACTCAATCAACGCGACGAAGTCGTCCAATCCGGCCTGTTCGCAACGCTGGTGCGCACCCGCGCCTGAAATGAATTCTAACTAGGAGACATATCGCCATGGCGCGACAAGACTGGAATACGTTTGGCATGACCGAGCAGCAATGCATGATCCGGGACTCGGTACTGGACCTGCTACAAGCAAAACTACCGACCGAGAAAATTCGCGAACTCGACCGCGCAGGTGAATTCCCTCTCGACGCCTACCAGTCTCTGGCGGATGCAGGCTGGATGAGCCTGCCATTCGCGGAAGCTCAGGGCGGCTCGGGCGGTTCCCACAAGGATCTGGCAGTCCTGGTGGAAGCAATGGCCTACCATTATGCCAGCGTCGCCACCGCCTACCTGACAACAGTGATCTATGCCGGGCAGCACATCGCGCTGCATGGCGGCGACCATCTCAAGCGTGCATATCTGCCCGGCATCATGGATGGCAGCATTCGAATGGCCATCGCACTGACCGAGCCCGGCGCTGGTTCGGATGCCGCCGCCATTTCGACCCGCGCTGAACGGTGCGGCGACCGCTATGTGGTCTCCGGCCAGAAGCTGTACATTACCTGTGCCCATGTTGCGCACTATTTGGTGGCCGCGGTTCGCACCGCGCCCGCGAACGACCCTGCCCATGCTGGACACCGCGGGATCAGTATGCTGCTGATCCCGACAGATGCCCCCGGCGTGACCATTCGAATGCTGGACACACTGGGCCGCCGCAGTACGCGTGCCACCGAAATCTTCCTGGACAATGTCGAAGTACCGGTCGAGAACCTTATCGGGGAGGAAAACCGGGGCTGGCGCGGCCTGATGAAATGCTTGAACATGGAACGGCTTTGCCTGGCAGCCGCCGGCGCGGGCAACATGCAGCACGTCATTGACTACGCCAGAGATTACGCCACCCAGCGCGTGCAATTCGGCCAGCCGATCTCGCAATTTCAGGCAGTCGCACACAAATTTGCCGACATGCGTATCAAGGCTGAAACGACGCGCCTGCTGACCTATCGCGTGGCGGAAATGCTGGATGCCGGGATCGAGCCGCGAATTGAAACCGCGATGGCGAAGGTGGTATCCACCGAAAACGACTTCGACTGCGCCAACCTGGGCATGCAGATCATGGGCGGCGCCGGCTACATGATGGAACACGATATGCAGCGGTTCTTCCGCGATTCGCGCATCGGTCCTGTCGGTGGCGGCGCGAACGAAATCCAGCGCAACATCATCGCCCAGCTGATGGGTCTCTGACGCACGAAGGAACATGACAATGGAACGGATTGAATGCGACGTCCTGGTTGCGGGGTCGGGTGCAGCCGGACTGACGACGGCATTTACCGCCGCCGACAGCGGTTTGGACGTTATCGTGGCGGAGAAAGAGGCAACCTTTGGGGGCACCACGGCCTATTCAGCAGGCGTGATCTGGATTCCGGGCAATACGCTGGCGCAACGCGCTGGCTTGTCGGACAGTAAGGAGAGCGCACTTGCCTATATGGCATCAGAAGCCGGCGAATTCTTCGATGAGCGGAAGGCCCGCGCCTACGTCGAGCAGGCGCCGCGGATGCTGGACTTCATGCTTGAACGCAGCCACGTGCGGTATCAGTTGATTCCCAATTGGGCGGACTACCATCCTCTCGGCCCGGGCGCGTCCAGTGGCGGTCGCTCGCTACTGCCCGAGCCGTTCGACGGCCGCAGGCTAGGGCGGGATTTCTCTCGGCTGAGGACTCCGTTATCCACCATGATGCTTTTTGGAGGAATGTCGGTTTCTCGGTCGGATATTCCACATCTTTTCAACGCCACGCGCTCACCGCGCTCGGCAATTCATGTTCTGAAACTGCTGGGCCGCTATGCCCGCGACCGTCTGAACTGGCCTCGCGGCACGGCGATTGCCAACGGCAACGCGCTCATCGGGCGCCTGGCTCTTTCGCTATTTGAGAAAAACGTCCCACTTTGGACCAATTCACCCGTGATCGCACTCGTCACCGACAACGGGCGGGTCAGCGGCGCGCAAGTTCGACGCAACGGCGCCGTTGTGGAAATCACGGCCCGCAAGGCTGTGGTCCTGGCCAGCGGCGGTTTTCCGCGCAATGAAGAGTGGCGCCGGCGCTACTACCCACATGTCGCGCAGGGGAAGAACCATGTTTTCCTCGCTCCCCCCGGCAATACAGGCGATGGCGCACATCTCGCCATGACCCACGGCGCAGCGCTTTCCGACGGGGCCTCCAACCCTGCGGCCTGGGCCCCGGTTTCCCGGTTGCCGAACGGCGACGGCACATACACGCCCTATCCACACTTCATCGACCGCTGCAAGCCAGGTTTTATCGCCGTTGACCGCCGAGGCAAGCGCTTCGCCAACGAGGCCGACTCTTACCACGACTTCGTGCCGGCCATGGTGCGGGCCTGTGCCGACGATCCACGGGTTGAATCATTCCTGATCTGTGACCACACCACGATCAGGCGTTACGGCATGGGCGTGGTTCCTCCCTTTCCGATGCCGATAGGGCGCTATATTGATTCCGGCTATTTGGTTCGCGGCCAGACCTTGGCGGTGCTCGCCACGCAACTGAATGTGGATCCGCAAGGCCTCGTAGATACGGTCGATCGCTACAATGCGTTTGCGCGCGAAGGTACCGATCCAGAGTTCGGCAAAGGATCCAATGTCTACAATCACTTCGGTGGGGATTCGCGGCGCAAGCCCAACCCCAACCTCGCGCCAATCGAGCAGGGGCCCTACTATGCGGTTCGACTGGAGCCCGGCGACCTCGGCACCTTCCGCGGCCTGCGTACCGACGAACATGCGCGCGTCCTGCGCGAAACCGACGCAACGCCAATTCCCGGCTTGTATGCGGTGGGCAACGATATGACCAGCGTAATGGGCGGCGCCTATCCCGGCGCCGGTATCACCATAGGTCCGGCCATGACCTTTGGGTACATCGCGGCCAGGCATTTCGCGGAGTAGAAGAGAGGCAAGGCCGAAGAATGTGGCGGGCGACCTGACATTCATGTCCGAATCAATCTACCAAGTAGCCACCGGTCCGACATCGTCCGCCAGTGCCGCATCGGTAAGCGGCTCGGTGGGCCTTGCCGGTTCCTAGCAATCAAAGCCGGGATAGACACGTTCGAGCCGGCGTAGCAGACGACCTGTCGCATGGGAATGTCTCCTTTTATTTTGTCGTGGAGGCATTCTAGGAGTAGCCTTTACCCCAAACAATCAGAATTAATTGAGCGATTATGTTGGACAAATTGAATAATCTTTCTCTCAGGCAATTGCGTGCTATGGACGAAGTAGCCACCCGCGGTTCCTTCGTCGAAGCCGCGCGCCATCTGCACCTGACTCCTTCGGCCCTGTCCGAAACTATCAAGGCGCTGGAGCGGCAGCTCGGACTGCGGCTGTTCGACCGTTCGACCCGGAGTGTTTCCCTGACCCAGGCCGGGAATGCTTTCCTAGAGCATGTGCGCAATTCGCTTCAACTCCTGGATCATGGCGTCACGCACGTGGCCGAATTGCGCGATCTGAGCGCGGGCCATGTCCGGGTGATGGGGGCCACATCGGCTCTATCCTGCCTGGTTGCGCCGTGCGTGGCTGGGATGTGGAGGGAATCTTCCCGCTTGAAAGTGGAACTGCGTACAGGCCTGTCGCAGGACATGCTGGCCGCGTTGCGCGAAGGCAGGGTAGATTTTTGCGTGGCTTCGCTTCCCCCTGGCACGGGGATCGATGTCGACCACATTCCCTTGATCGAGGACAGATTTGGACTTGTGGGACGCCACGACCATCCGGCGCTTCAGGTCGATGAAGTTAAGTTGCGCGATGCCGGAAAATTTCCATACGTCTCGCTCAATACCCGCACCTCAATCGACGACACGCTCGCATCTCTGTCAGACGTTCCCGCTGCCTTTCTGGAGCCATCATTCATTGTAGACGGTACGGGCAGCATGGCAGCCATTTTGGAGCAGGGCGTCACGCTGGCCATTCTACCCGCGCTGGTGTTGCATCAGATGCGTCTACCTGCTTTGCGCTATGTGCCGCTCACAGCTGAATTTCCTGTGCGCCGCATAGAATTGTGCCGCCGGGCCGGCCGTTCATTATCGCCAGCCGCGCAGATGCTATGGAATGCTGTGCTACGACAGGCGCAGATCCTCGGGAGGGTTGCAGGTATCCGCAACCTTGGCCCACAAACCTGAGACCGGGGAGCAACTGCGCTCCGGGTGAACCTGGATTCTATGTCGATGCCGTACTAAGTCTGGGGGGCAGGTCAACGCCGGCGAACTGAAGAGCGTCCCAAATTTGGGTGCTCCCGAAGCCGGACTCGCTATATACCGATTGACGGAAAACACCGGATATGGGTCTTCCTCTATGCTGGCTGCTCTAGCGCCAAGGCATCTCCTTCACGACACGAGAACGCCGATTCTCGTTGATGGCTTAGGGACCATCGTTTTTGATCCAATTCGAATATTGGATGCTTATCCCTACTGCTTCGCGAAGCTGTTGGCGATCACGAAGCGTTTCGTGCGAAACGGGAGATCAGGATGAGCGCAACGGTAATGACCAGCGAGACAGCCACGGCAAAGACGAACGCCCATGCTACCGGCATATTGGGAATTGCGATTGCCAACACGGCGCAGAACCCGGCCAGACTGATCGTGCCGAAGATGGCTGAGTGAAGTGTCGCGGTCGCGGCTTGCGCGCCGAATTCTTCATGGATCGTGATGGAAAGTACCGTGTATCCGATCGGGAAGGCCAGTAGTAGGCCCGAAGCGGTGGCGCCGAGCTGGTTTGCCGCCGCAGTGACGCCGGCCACGAGAAGCCCGGCCAGAATTCCGCGCAGGAGAAGTAGGCCGATGTTGTCTGCCCGAGCGCGTTTAATCGTCCCGCGAACGAACGTCGCACCTCGTTTCCGCGTGATTGCGGTGACAACCGCAAACAGAGCAATGCCGACCAGCGCTTGTGGCGGAAGCAATCGGAACAGCGCGGTGGCCGCGCCCCATGCGGCCACCGCTCCAAGTAACGAGACCAGCGGGCCTGCGCGTTCGGCAGCGATAATGTACGCGAGGAGAAATATTTGCGTCGCGCTAAGTGAGAAAAGCGAATAGATCGCGGCATTCGACGCAAACCCGGGAGGTGCCTGCATCAGCAGGAAGAGAAAGCCTGGCCCTAGAACGATGGGCAAGCCCGCGAGTGCACCGCCGATGACCGGCCCAAACCGGCCGACCGTCATTGCAACGCCAACTACGACGAAAGCCGTCGCCGCCATCCGAGCCAGCGGTTGGGCGATGGAAAGATCCGAAATAAGAGAGGAGAGCATCGGCGATCCGGCGACGGTTAGAAGCGGTCGATGGGATTTGGCAATTCCCGGGCCGCGAAGAATGCCTCCAGATTGGCGAGCACCATATCTTCCTGAGCATTCCGCGCGCTGGCGGACGCGAAGGCGATATGCGGAGAAAGGATAAGGTTGGGTGCTTGAAGGAGCCGTTCGGGCACCTCCGGTTCATTCTCGAAGACATCGAGCGCGGCGCCCGAAATCGTTCCCCGTTCCAGCGCATCTGCAAGCGCTTCCGGGTCGATCAGCGAACCGCGTGCCACATTGACGACATGTCCGTCCGGCCCGAGCGCGGAGAGAATAGAAGGGCCGATAATGTGACGATTGAATGGAACGGCCCTGGCCGCGACCACGAGGACGTCCGACCATTCCGCCAGGGCCTGGACACAATCCATATAGACGTAGGGCGCGTCGGACTTGAGGGCACGGCTGTGGTAAGCGATCTCCATCTCGAAAGCGGCGGCCCGCAAGGCGAGCTTGCGGCCGACCGAGCCCAAACCATAAATGCCGAGCCGCGCGCCCGTCAGTCCCGGCACGGCGGGTATGCTGACCAGACTGTTTCCGGTCCAGTTGCCCTCCCGCACGAAACGATCTGCGGAAATAATCTTGCGTGTGGAAGCGAGCACCAGCCCCATGGCGAAATCCGCCACGCTCGACGCATTCGCGCCGGGGCTGTGGGTGATGGCCAGTTGGCGCTGGGCTGCTGCTTCCAGGTCGATGCCTTCGAACCCCGTCCCGAAGAAGGAAACAATGCCGAGTTTGGGAAGAGCCGTGATCAAGGCCTGATCCGTTTTTAGGCCGCCTTTCGTGACGAGTGCACGCACGCCTGCTGCGCCTTCGGGCAAGGCCTCGGCATTCGAGTGCGGCAGAGGCCCCAGCACCCTGTATTGCTTGCCGAGCAAGGTTTTGAAGCGCACGGAAAAATCGCAGGCGAGCAGGATGGTTGGCTTGGACAAAGGCATGATTTCTCTTCGGAAGTATGGCGCCCAGCTATGGCTGCATGGGTTGGCTTGTTCTTGACGCTCTATAAACAGCATCCTACACTGTCGGGAACGATCATTCCATTTAAGTGAGTTGCCATGCGGACAAAAGCATTTGAACCTGACGAGATTGCCGATGCCGCCATGGAGGTGTTCTGGCAGCGTGGCTACACCGCGACCTCCGTGCAGGACCTGGTGGAAGGCACCGGCCTGTCGCGCAGCAGCCTTTACAGCACGTTCGAGAATAAGCAGGGGCTTTATCAACAGGCGCTGCACCGTTATCAGGCCGTGACCACCGCCAATGTGGAATTGCTGGCCGGTCCCGGCTCTCCCAGGGTGCTGATCGGACAATTGCTGATGCGCATCGTCGAGGACGAACTGGGCGACCCGCAGCGGCGTGGCTGCCTGGTGGCGAATGCCTCTTTGGAACTGGCGGGCCAGGATGAGGCGGTGGCCGGGTTGGTGGCGCACAATTTCCAACGCTTGCAGACGGCGCTGGAGAAGCTGATCCAGCGTGGACAGCAATCGGGCGAAGTCGCTGCCGGCAAGAGCGCTCGGGCGCTCGCCCGATCCTTCGTCAACACCATGCAGGGGTTGCGGGTGTTGAGCAAAGGCAGTCCCGCGCACCTGCGTCGCCAGTGCCTGCTGGACGTGGTCAACGTGGCGTTAGACACGCTGTAGTCAGCCCTCATCCCGCCGTCTCGGCGACTTACGCACCGGGACGGCGGGTTTTTATTGTCCATATACGGAACGATTGTTCCGATTATGAATTCTTCATCCATCATCTAAGGAGTTCCTATGAGCACTGACCACAAAGCCACCGTAGCCGTCCTCGGCACCGGCCTGATCGGCGCGCCTGTCGCCCGCAATCTTCACAAACGGGGGTTCGCCGTGCAGGCCTGGAACCGCAGCCCGGCCAAGGCACGGGCATTGGCCGCTGATGGCATCCTTGCATTCGATAGCCCGGCCGATGCGGTGCGCGGCGCCGACATCATCGTGACCGTGCTCAAGGACGGCCCGAGCGTCCAGGAGGCGATACAGGCGGCCGCGTCGGCGTTGGCCAAGGGCGCCATCTGGGCGCAACTGAGCACGGTGGGCATCGAGGGCATCGATACTCTGGCCGCGCTGGCCGAACAGCACGGATTGGTGTTCTACGACGCGCCTGTGCAAGGCACCCGCCAGCCCGCCGAACAGGCGCAACTGGTCATCCTGGCGTCTGGCCCCATCGCGCAGCGCGATGCCGTGCAGCCTGTCTTTGACGCCATCGGCAAACGCACCCTGTGGGTATCGGAGCAGGTAGGCGCGAGCAGCCGCCTGAAACTTGTGCTCAACAACTGGGCCTTTGCGCTGACGCACGGACTGGCCGAAAGCCTGGCGCTGGCCAGGGTGCTGGGCGTCGATCCGGCGCTAGTAATTGATGCGGTCACGGGCGGCCCGATGGACAGCGGCTACTTCCAGGCCAAGGCGGCCGCCATCCTGGCAGACAACTACGCCGCCAGCTTCTCCATTGCCAATGCCGCCAAGGATGCGCGGCTGATCATGCATGCCGCCGTGCAAAACGGCGTGCAACTGGATGCGGCGCAAGCGGGCCTGCATCGCTTTGAGCGCGCCCTGGCGGCCGGGCACGGCGGTAAGGACATGGCCGCATCCTATCTGGCCTGAGCGGCAATGGAGCCATCACGCATGAATTTGCATGGAAACCCCGCGTCTGCCGGACGCTTGCCGGTGTGGCGACTGCTGGCTTTCACGATGGCGGGCTTCCTCGCCATCATGACCGAAACGATGCCCGCCGGCCTGCTGCCGCAGATCAGCGCGGGCCTGGAAATTTCTGAAACCCTGGCGGGCCAATTGGTAACGCTGTATGCCTTGGGTTCGGTACTGGCCGCCATCCCGGTCATCGCCGCCACGCGAAGTTGGAAACGCCGGCCTCTGTTTCTGACAGCCATCGCAGGGCTGTTGGCGTTCAACTCCATCACAGCCATTTCCACGCATTACGAGCTGATCCTGGCCGCGCGCTTTGCTGCAGGCATGGCCGCGGGCGTGGTGTGGGGGCTGGTGGCCGGTTATGCGCGACGTATAGTTCCGCAGCGCTTGCAGGGCCGGGCGTTGGCGGTGGCAGGATTGGGACAGCCCATTGCGCTGTGCCTCGGTGTGCCGCTGGGCACCTGGCTGGGCATGCTGTTCGATTGGCGCGGCGTGTTCTGGATCATGTCGGCCGTGGCGCTGCTGCTGTTCGCCTGGGTGCGGCTGGCGGTGCCCGACTTCGAGGGGCAGACAGCCAGGCAGCGCCTGCCGCTTCGGCGCATCGCCACGACGCCGGGCATCCGGCCCGTGCTGTTGGCGTTGTTCGCCTGGATACTGGCGCACAACATTCTCTACACCTATATCGCTCCCTTCCTTGCATCCGCCGGGTTGGGGCATCGTGTCGATGCTGTATTGCTGTTGTTCGGCGTGGCTTCCATCGCGGGTATCTGGATCACCGGCGCGCTGGTAGATCGCTGGCTGCGCGCACTGACGCTGCTCAGTTTGACGGCATTCGCTGTCGCGGCCCTGGTACTGGGGCTTTCGGGCGGTTCGCCCGCAGCCGTGCTGCTGGGCATTGCCGTCTGGGGGCTGACCTTCGGTGGCGCCCCGACCTTGCTGCAAACCGCCCTGGCGGATACGGCCGGCGACGGCACCGACGTGGCGCAATCCATGCTAGTGACCGTCTTCAACCTCGCCGTGGCAGGTGGCGGCGCCTTGGGCGGGGTCCTTCTGGAGCACATTGGGCCCGCTGCCCTACCGTGGGCGCTAGTGATGTTGGCTTTGCTGGGAACCACGGTCGTGTGGTCGGCGCGGACACATGGCTTCCGTACCGGTCATCGAATCGCGGCGAGCTGAGCGGGTCCAGGCGGGACGAACGCCGCCGTAAGCCCCTCGCCCGTCCGTTCGCGAACGCTCCTCCCCCTCCCATCGAGACGTACGCTCATGCATTTGTCTTTGCGTCGTTTCTCCACGGGGGCCTCGGCGATTCGCCTTAGCGTGCGCCCGACACGCCCACGTTCGTTCCCGCCACATAGCTGGCCGCGGGTGAGAGCAACCACATGACGGTGTCGGCTACCTCGGCCGCGGTGCCAGGCCTTTTCATTGGGAGTTGGGGGCCAACCTGCGCAAGGCGTTCCCGCGAGTGAATAATTGAGGTGATATGGCGATGGGGGATGGAAGGCAAGACATCGCGGCTGCGAATCTCGGAAGAGTTCAAGGAACACCTTCGGTGAATGGGCGACTGATCGAGGGCGCTCATGTGGGCGAACAATGCACACTGCATGCGCCGGCCAGGCAGGGCATGTCCTAAACACCGAGCCTTTGCTCTTAATAGGGACGCGCCCGATCATCCGGAATTGTGTAGCAGGCAGCAAAACCTCTATGGTCGGGATTCAACGTGCCGTGAACATTTTCATGCGTGATCTGCACGCTGCAGTGACCGCGGCCCGCCACGGCCACTGCCCGGGGTAGCTCGCGAGATCACAACAAATGAAAGAAGCCGCTCCTTCCGGCCCTTTCCACTCCTCCCAGAGACATGCAATAAGCATCTCCTGCCCGGCTAGGGCGAAAACTCGAGGATGATGTCCTCCTTCTTTTCATCGGGGACGAGTTCGTCCCCCCCCTCCAGCGCGTACTTGGCGACGTGCTAATTGAATGTGCTGGCCACAATGATCCCGTGCTTGAAGCTGAACGTCCTTCCCTAGAACCCTTCCAGATTGTTCCCGCGGGCGTTGTATGTCTCGGGGTACTGCATACTGCAGATCATATTTTCGGGCATCGCCTCCGGGCTGCATTGATAGCACATCGGCCGGATTAGTCGCTTACCGGAGCCCTCTACGATGACAAGGGCGTATGTTCCTGAAAAGATGCGACTGTTGGCCAGCTGCTGCCCCACGCTCTTCAAACTTCCTAGCTTTTCCAACGCGCGTTTGATTTTCTTCGTCGCGATGCAATGGGGCAATCTCCGCTTACTTTGGCCACCTTCTTCTGTGCCGCGTGCTCGGCGGAAACGAGGCGCGCGCGCTGCACGAACACGAGTTTCTCGAGCTCCTGCATCTCGAACTGATCCACCGACCTACTGCCTCCAGAATCGCCGCCCCAAGCCCATCGCATGCGGTGAATGCGAGATATCTCGCCTTTGTGGTCATGGGCCTGGAACCAGTGGAACTTGAGTGGCACTTAGTCTCGTGACATCGAAATAGGGCCGTCGCCACGGGCCCTCTTCCCTGTCCGTCAAATTACCTGCGCCTTTCGCAGCACTGCCTGATCGGCAGCACTCAAACCCAGCCACTGGCCATAGATTTCGTCATTATCATGGCCAATGGGGCCCGCTGTGCCGTAGATGTCGCCGGGATCGTTGCGAAAACGCGGCACGACGCCCTGGACCCTGACCAGCCCGAGATCGGGGTCGGGCACTTCGCGCAGGAAGCCTCGCGCCGCGATTTGCGCGTCTTCGGCGATCTGTTTGGCCGAGTAGATGGGGACCAGGGTTCCTTTGTGGAGCTCGAAGCATGCGAGGACGTGGGTCAGGTCGTGACTCGCGATCCATTCGCCGAACAAGGCGTTCAGTTCGTCCTTGTAGCCACAGCGATTGACGTTGCTCTGGTATCTCGGGTCGGCAATCAGGTCTTCCCGGCCTATGGCCCGGCAGTTGGCGGCAAACAGTGCGTTGGTGCTGCCGGACAAAGATACCCAGTGTCGGTCGCGGGTCCGGTATGCACCGGTCGGCGCGGCGTACTGGCTGATGTTACCGCTGCGCTCGCAGACTTCTCCGAGCTGGTCGTATCGGATCGGCAGGTATTCCAGCAGTTTGAGGGTGGCCTCGGTCAGCGACAGGTCGATTTCCTCGCCGAGGGCCTGGGGGTCGCGGGCGCGTTTCCACAGCGCCGCCAGTACGCCGACGGCGCCCATCAGACCGCCAACGGAGTCGCCGAGGGGATAACCGACATGCATGGGAGGGCCGTCTGGCTCGCCACAGATATAGGTCAGGCCACCCATCGATTCGAAAACCCGGGCGAAACCGGGGCGGTCGCGATATGGGCCGTCCTGGCCGAACGCGGTGACACGCAATATGGTCAGGCGCGGTTGGAGTTGCCAAAGGGTGTCGCGGTCCAGGCCCCAGCGCTCGAGCGTACCTGGTCGGAAGTTCTCTATCAGCACGTCGAACCGGGGCAGGAGCCGCTTGAACAGCGCCAGACCTTCGGGCTTGCGCAGGTCCAGCGAGATAAGCTTCTTATTCCGGTTGGTGACTTTCCACCACAGCGGCTTGCCATTTTTGTGCGGTGGAAACTCGCGCAGGCCGTCGCCGCCGGGCAGTTCGATTTTTAGCACTTCAGCGCCGTAGTCCGACAGTAGCGCCGCCGCGGAAGGAGCGGCCAGAATGGTGGCTATGTCCAGCACACGCAAACCCGCCAAAGGCCCTTTTCCATGGCCGCCTGATATCTCGCTCATCCCCTGCTCCTTTAGTTTTAAGAACGGTGTAGTGAACACCATCATTTCAGCAGTTTGATACGTCCCTCAAACGGGGACGATGAAACGACCACAATATGGGCAATTCCCGCGCTGCGAGAGAGGCTTTCGCCAGAAATCCATGCATTGCCCACATTGCGGTCAAAGTTCATTTTCCTCTTGTAGGCACGACCAGTCTCTTCTGAAATCGCTCTGCCTCACACCAGAACATATTCGGAGACACTCGTATGCCATCGACCATACTCAGCTTTATCCGCCGTCTCGCAAGACGGCCAGGGGCCGCGGCCGGTATCGCCCTGCTGACTTGCGCGGCACAAGCGGGCGCCACCAGCGCTCAGGAGTTCCCGCAGCGCCCCGTCAAGATCGTCACCCCCTACGCCGCCGGCGGCGCGTCCGACGCCATGACCCGCCAGATCGCGGAACATCTCAGCAAGCTCTGGCAGCAGTCCGTAGTGGTAGAAAACAAGCCCGGCGCGTCGGGCACGATTGCAGCCGAGTCGGTGGCCCGGGCGGCTCCGGATGGCTATACCATGCTGATGGGCACGAACGCGTTGATGCTGGTGCCCGGATTGTTCGGCGACAAAGCCGCGTTCGATCCGATCAAGAGTTTCGAGCCGGTTTCGCTAGTGGGGACGATACCGTTCCTGTTCGCCGCCGCTCCCGGCACACCGGTCAAGAATCTGGCCGACTTTGTGGCCATGGCCAAGGCGGAGCCTGGCAAGTACAGCTATGCCTCGTTCGGCACCGGCTCGACGGGGCATTTGCTGATGGAACTGTTCCAGGATGCCGCCGGCATCAAGTTGATTCACGTTCCCTATAAGGGCGAAGCACCCGCGATCACCCAGGCGATCGGAGGACATGTCCAGACGCTCATCATTTCTGTGCCCGGCTCGGTGTCGCATGTGACGGCCGGCAAGCTGATCCCGCTGGCCGTCAACGGCCCCACCCGCGCCCGCCAGTTGCCCGACACGCCGACCTTCGGGGAGTCCGGCTACAAGGGATTCGAGCCCATGAGCTGGTTCGGCATGATGCTGCCGGCCAAGACGCCGCCGGCGGTGGTGCAGAAGGTCAACCAGAGCCTCAAGCAGATATTGGCTGAGCCGGGCATGAACAGCAGGATGGCCGATTACGGCATTATGCTGAACTCCAGCACGCCAGAGGCATTGACGGTGATGATGCAGCATGACATTGACACCTTTACCAAGGTCATCCGCGAAAAGAACATCAAGGTCGATTAAACGATTCGACAAAAAAGCGGCATGGGCCCATGGGCCCATGCCGCTTTTTTTCGCTTTCCTGCCCTGCCCTGCTCGCCTGTCAGGCGCCCGCCAGGCGCGCGGCCCGTTCGAGGTGGCCGCGACATTCCTTCACCATGCGTTCGATCAGCTCAGCGCAGCTGGGCACGTCGTCGATCAGGCCGACAACCAGGCCGGCCGATATCACGCCTGCGTCAACTTCGCCGCCGGCCAGCGCTTCGCGCCCGCGCGCGCCGGCCACCAGGTGGCGGATGTCGGAGAAGCTGCAGCCGCCGGGACGGCGTTCGGTGGCCAGCACTGCTTCGGAGACGGCATTGCGCAGCACGCGCGACGAATTCCGCAGTGTGCGGAACATCAGGCGAGTGTCGCGCTCGGTGGCGCCGACCAGGGCGGACTTGATGTTCTCGTGCACGGGCGCTTCGCGCGTGACGAGAAAGCGCGTGCCCATGTTGATGCCTTCTGCGCCCAGCGCGAGCGCCGCGGCCATGCCCCGGCCATCGGCGATCCCGCCGGAGGCGATCACGGGAATGCTCAGCGCCTTGACCGCCAGCGGAATCAGCACCAGCCCCGGCACGTCGTCTTCGCCGGGATGCCCCGCGCACTCGAAGCCATCGATGCTGACCGCGTCCACGCCGTTGCGCTGGGCCGACAGGGCGTGGCGTATCGAGGTGCATTTGTGGACGATGGCGATGTCGTGGCGTTTCATCAGCTCGATGAACTCCGCCGGGGTGTTGCCGGCGGTCTCCACGATTTTGACGTCGCTGTCGATGATGGCCTGGAGATAATCCGCGTAAGGCGGCGGATTGATTGTCGGCAGGATGGTGAGGTTGACACCGAATGCCTGCGCGGTCATGCGCCGGGTGCGCGAGATTTCGCGCGCCAGCTCGTCGGGCGTGGGCTGCGTCAGCGCGGTAAGTATGCCCAGCCCGCCTGCGTTGGAAACCGCCGCCGCGAGTTCCGCCTTGCCCACCCACTGCATGCCGCCCTGAACGATGGGATAACGGATGCCCAGCAGCTCGGTGATGCGTGTTTTCATGGTGTCAGGCCTCGAGCAATGCCGCGTAGCGCGCCAGATGATGGTCGCCGTTGCCCAACAAGACGGTCAGCGAGGTGAGGCGCTTGAAGTAGTCCCCCACCATCAGTTCGTCCGTCATCCCCATTCCACCGTGCAACTGCACTGCCTCCCGGCCCACGAACTGGGCCGCCTTGGCCATCATGAACTTGGCGGCGGCCAGCTTGCGGTCGCGTCCGGCCGCATCGTCCTCTCCCAGCGCCTGCGCGGCGACATAGGCCATGGAAATGGCCAGTTCCTTCTGCATCACCATGTCCGCCATGCGGTGTTGCAGGGCCTGGAACGCGCCCAGCGGACGGCCGAACTGTTGCCGCGTGCGCAGGTATTCGGCGGTGATCTCGATCAGCCGTTCCATGGCGCCGGCGGCTTCGGCGCACAACGCCGCCACGCCGTAATCCAGTCCGTCCTGCAGCGCCTCGCGGCCCGCGCCCTCGTCGCCGATGCGGCTATCGAACGGCACCGCCACATTGTCCAGGATCAGGTCCGCGGCGCTCATGCCATCGAGCGTGGCGTAGGCGTTGGTGGTCACGCCCGCGGCCGCGCGCTCGACCAGGAACATCGAGGGCTCGTCGTCCTGTTCCACGATGACGGTGACCAGCAGCGCGTCGGCTTGGCCGCCATGCCAGACCAGGGTTTTGCGGCCCGACAGCACATAGCCTTCGGCGCTGCGGTGGGCACGCGTCTGCGCCTGGCCGCCCTGCTCCAGCCAGGCTGGCGTCACGATGCAACTGCCCTGTGCGATGGCCGGCAGCAGGCGCGCCTTCTGCGCGGCGCTGGCATGGCGCCCGATTACCGCTGCCGCCATGACCGCGCAGGCGGTCACCGGCTCCAGCACCAGCGCACGTCCCAATTCATGCTGCACCACGGCCAGGCTGGCCGGCCCTTCGCCGAAGCCGCCGTATTCCCCGTCGATGCCCAGCCCCAGGACTCCCATGTCGGCCAGCGCGCTCCAGGCGGCGCGGTCGAAGCCCCCGCCTTCACGCGCGATGCGCCGGCGCCTTTCGAAGGTGTATTGTTCTTGCAGATAACGCCGCAAGCTGTCAGCCAGCATGCGCTGCTCGTCAGTGAGCTCAAAATCCATGCCTATGCTCCTCAGAATCCAAGAATCATCTTGGCGATGATGTTCTTCTGCACTTCGGTCGTTCCTCCGAAGATCGACGTCTTGCGCATATCCATGTAGGCGCCCGTGCAGGGCGCCGCCCAGGCTGGCGCGTCGATGGAGGGCTCGCCGCCAGCTTCGAGCCAGGCGGGGTCAAACGGCCAGGCCTGCGGCCCGGCCAGCTCCATCTGCAACGCGACCAGATCCTGCTGGATTTCGGAGCCGCGGATCTTGAGTATGGATGCCTCGGGACCGGGCCCGCGGCTGCCGTTCTCGGTGGCCACGCGCAGCATCAGCATCTCGAGCGCCATGACTTCCATCTCAATGCGGGCGATCTTGTCACGCATACGTGGCTCGTCCAGCATGACGCCGCCGTCAGCGCAAGGCGCTTTCGCCGCCAGCGATTTCAGGACCGTGAGTTCGCGGTGGCAAGTGCCGATGCCCGCGATGCCGGTGCGCTCATGGCCCAGCAGGTATTTGGCGTAGGTCCAGCCTTTGTTCTCCTGGCCAACCAGGTTGGCGGCCGGCACCCGCACGCCTTCGAGCCAGACTTCGTTGACTTCGCGCGCGCCGTCCAGGGTCACGATGGGGCGCACCGTTATGCCCGGGGATTTCATGTCGATCAGCAGCAGCGATATGCCCTCCTGCGCCTTGGCCTCGGGATCGGTGCGCACCAGGCAGAACATCCAGTCGGCGTAGTGCGCCATGGTGGTCCAGGTTTTCTGCCCGTCCACGACGTAATGGTCGCCCTGCCTGACCGCGCGCGTCTTGAGCGACGCCAGGTCCGAACCCGAACCGGGCTCGGAATAGCCCTGGCACCAGAAGTCCTCCATCGAAGGAATCCGCGGCAGGAAGCGCTGCTGCATTTCGGGACTGGCGAACTTGATCAGCACGGGGCCAATCATGGACAGGCCGAAGGGCACCAGCCGCGGCGCGCCGGCGCGGTAGCACTCGATCTCGAAGATCATGCGTTGCAGCGGGTTCCAGCCGGTTCCGCCGAATTCGGCCGGCCAGGCCGGCGCGCCCCAGCCCTGGCGGTGCAGGATGCGGTGCCATTGCACGTAATCTTCGCGGTGCAGGCGCCGGTGGCCCAGCACCTTGTCTCGGGTCGCCGGCAGCAGCGCTTCGCGGACGAAGGCCTGCACTTCTGCACGGAACGCCAATTCAGCTTCGGTAAATCGAAGGTCCACGGGAAATCTCCTTATAGAACGTCTTGCATGCCAAGCACCACGGTTGCCTGGCTGGACAACTCGCCGCCATTGCCGTGGGCCAGCGCCAGCCTGGCGCCGGCCACCTGGCGCTGGCCAGCACGCCCCATCAACTGCTCGACGGCCTCCACGATGGCGAACAGGCCGTACATACCCGGGTGCACGCAGGACAGACCGCCGCCGTTCGTGTTGACGGGCAGTTCCCCGCCCGGGGCGATGCGCCCGCCCTCGACAAAGCTGCCGGCCTCGCCCTTGTCGCAAAAGCCAAGGTCTTCGAGAAACAGCAGGGTATTGATGGTGAAGGCGTCGTACAGCTGAACCACGTCGATGTCGGCGACGCCGACGCCGGCCTGGGCCAGCGCGCGCGGGCCCGACAGACGGGCCGCGGTGCGGGTCAGGTCCGGCATCTGGGTGATCTCGCGGTGCTCGGTGGCGGCGGCCGCGCCCAGCAGATAGACCGGCTGTCGCGCCAGGTCGCGGGCGCGCTCGGCGCTCACCATCACGATCGCGGCCGCGCCGTCGGTGACCAGGCAGCAGTCCCGCACGCTCAAGGGGTCGGCCACCATGCGCGAGGCCAGATAGTCGTCCATTGTCAACGGCTCGCGCGCGTAGGCGTCCGGGTTCAGGCGGGCCCAGCCGCGCGCGGCCAGCGCGACTTCGCCCAACTGCTCTCGCCGTAGCCCGTATTCGTGGCAATAGCGCGATGCCGCCAGCGCGTAGGCGCCCACCGGCCGCGGCAAGCGGTACGGCGTTTCGTACGGGCTTTCGCGCATGGACTTGATCAGGCTGCCGGCCGCGCTGCGCTGGTTGCTGCCATAGGCGATGAGGGCGACGCTGCACTGCCCCGTGGCCAGCGCCAGGGCGGCCCACATAGCGTGCGTCATAAAGGCGGAGCCGCCGGTGCGGTTGTTCTCGGTGATCCGCGGCGAGATGCCGTAGTACTCGGCCAGCCCCAGCCCCGACATGAAATCGTCGGGCAAGGCCACGAACAGTCCGTCCACGTCTTTGGGCGCCAGTCCCACCTGGGCCAGGGCCTTGGCGCCGGCCATCGCGGCCAGGTCCAGGGAGCTGAAGCCGGGCGCCTTGCCCATACCATGCGTCGCCGCCGCGACGATCGCGGCCTGGCCGCGCGGGAATCGATCCGTCATCATGCCTGCTCCGACGCCACGTCAAACACCAGCAACGGCCGGTCGCCGTCGTTCGAAATCCTCGCCCGCACGGGCATGCCGATGCGCACCGCTTCGGGCGCGACGCCCTCGACCCGGGTCATCAGCCTCGGCCCCTCTTCCAGTTCGACCAGCGCGACGTTGTAAGGCTGCTGGGGCGGGCGAGCGCGCACCACCGTCGTGGCATGGACCGTTCCCCGGCCGCTGGCCGCCACCCATTCCAGATCCGCCAGCCCGCTGGACGGCGCGATCGCGCGCGGAAAAAACACATAGTCGCCGCTGCCGCGCGAGCGCTGAAGCATGAAGCGGCCCTGCGCGAGAAACTCGGAAAACTCGCGCTCCAGATTCGTCTGGCTCATCGTCGATTCCTAGTGATACGATGGCCGCTATTTCATAGACCGACCCGTCATCAAACAATAAGAACGCACAAATTGACCATAATGTGGTCAAGACGCCCACTACCGAGGAGGATTCCCGATGCTACCCGTGGTGCCATCGCCGGGCGGCGTGCAAAGTCTGGAACGCGCTTTCGGCCTGCTTTCGCTGCTGGCCCGCCATCATGACCACGGCCTGGCCATGCGGCAGATCGTGCAGGCGGCCGGGCTCAGCCGGCCCACCGTTCACCGCATGCTTACGTTCCTGATGCACATGCATTACGTGGAACAGGACCCCAAGACGCATGCGTACCGGCTAGGTTCGGCGGCCATGCTGCTGGGCATGCGCACCATGTCGCGCCCGCCGCTGGTCACGCAGTTCACCAACACGATGCGCCGCATCGCCCGACGCGCCGACGAAGGCGTGTTCCTGATCGTGCGTATCGGCGACTACAGCTACAACATCCACCACGAACACGTCCCGGCGCGCAGCATCGCCTTGCAGAACCTGGTGGGCGCGACGCGGCTGCTGGGGCTGGGCGTAGGCAGCCTGTCGCTGCTGGCCATGATGGGCGACGACGAGATCCGCCAGCATCATGAACGGCACCAGGCGCAGTACACGGCTCATAACCTCAGCCTGAGCCGGCTGATGACGGGTGTGGAGCGCACGCGCCGCATCGGCTACTCGGTCGCCGCCGGAGAAGGCGTGGCCGGCGTCGGCCGTGCCTTCGAGGTTGCGCCCGGTCAGGCCGCCATCAGCGTGTTCGCGCCGCGCGCGCGCATGCTGATGGCTCGACGCCATGAGATCGGCGCCCTGCTGATCGAGGAAATCGGCGACTGAATGGCATTTTGAGTCCGCCGCCGGGCCTTGCGGCAAGCGGCGGCACGAGCACTTGGTCCATAATCTGGACAAACGTCCCGGTCTTCGTTGCGGATGAAGCGGCTTTCTTCTGAAATCGTTCCATCCATAACGAGAACATTCGGAGACGTTTGCATGTCGGAAACGGTACATCAGCTTTCGGCCGCGCTGGACCCCGGCTCGATCGCCATCATCGGCGCCTCCAGCGATCCCAATCGCATCGGCGGCATCGCCCTGGACCATCTGGCGCGACTGGGATTCAAGGGACAGGTTTATCCGGTCAATCCGAAGTATCCGGAGCTGGCCGGCTTTCGCTGCTATGCCGACGTGGAATCGCTGCCCGCGGCGCCCGACGTGGCCGTGCTCGCGCTCGCGGCCGAGGACGTGCTGCCCATGCTGGAACGCTGCCATGCCCGCAGGATCGGGGCTGCCGTCGTCTACGCGGCGGGCTTCGCGGAAGTCGGAGGCGCGGGCGTGCAACGACAGAACGAGCTGGTCGAATTCTGCCGTCGCACCGGCATGCAGGTGATCGGCCCGAACTGCATGGGCCTGGCCAATCTGCAAACCCGGGCCATCACTTCGTTCGTCCCGACCTTCCGCGCGTTTCCGCCCGACGAGCAGACGGGAACGCTGAGCCTGGTGACTCAGAGCGGCAGCATGTGTGCCGACCTGTATGTCATGGGCTGGATGATGAACATGCGCTTCCGCCATTTCATCAACACCGGCAACGAAGCCTGCGTGGACTATGCGGATTACCTCGACTATCTGGCGTCAGATACCGCCACCAAGGCCATCGCCGGCTACGTCGAGGGTCTGCGAGACGGCCCGAAATTCATCGCCGCCGCCACCCGGCTGCGCCAGGCCAACAAGCCGCTGATCCTGCTCAAGGCCGGCGAAAGCGAACGCGGCTCGCAGGTGACCGAATCGCATACGGCGGCGCTGGCCGGCAACCGGGCGATCTATCGCGCCGCCTTCTCGCAGTTGGGCGTCATGCAGGCGCGCCATACCGTGCACCTGACCGACCTGGCCTACCTGTCCCGCTTCCTGGAAGGCAAGCGCGTGGGACGCAAGGTGATGGTGGCGTCGATCTCCGGCGCCATGGGCGCCTTGACGGCCGACCTGCTGAGCGCCGAGGGGCTGGAACTGCCCGTCCTGCCGCAGGCCGGCCAAGACCGGCTGTTGGACATCGTCCCCGGCATCGCCATGGTCTGCAATCCCGTCGACATGACCGGCCAGCTGTTCAGCAAGCCGCGGCTGGCGACCGAAATCCTCCAGACGCTGCTCGACAGCGACCTGGCCGACGTGCTGCTGGTGTTCGCCACCGGCTCGCTGTTCGAGCGCATCGCCCCGGAACTGATCGAAGTCGCGACGGGCAGCTCTTGCCTGGTGGTGATGATCGCCACCTCGGGCCAGCCGGAGACCCACCAGCGGCTGGAGCAGGCCGGCATCGCCGTGTTTCCCGACGCGGCGCGCGCCTGCGAAGCCCTGGGCAGCGTGGTGCGGCGCGCCGGCAACGCCGAGCGGGCCGAGTACTGGCACGAACTGCGACAGGCCGCAATGGCGGCGCCCCGCCCCGCCGCCCCGCCGCCGGCGCGCGGCGACGAATATGAGGTCAAGCAGTGGCTGGCGCAGTTCGGCGTGCCGGTCGGCGCCGCGGAGGTCGCCGCCAGCCCCGAACAAGCTGAGGCCATCGCGCGGCGCATGGGCGGCCTGTCCGCCATGAAGATTCTCAGCCCCGACGTTGCGCACAAGACCGAGGTCGGCGGCGTGCGGCTGAACATCAGGCCCGAGGACGCGCAGGCTGCGGCGCGCGGGATCGAGGAGGCGGCCAGGGCCGCCGCGCCGCAGGCCGAGTTGCGCGGACTGCTGGTGCAGCCGATGGAAAGCGGCGTGGGCGAGCTGATCGTGGGCGTGACGCGCGATCCAGTGTTCGGTCTGGCCATGACCGTCGGGCTGGGCGGCATCATGACCGAGATCTTCCAGGACGTGGCGCACCGCCTGCTGCCGGTGGACGAAACCATCGCGCTCGACATGTTGCAGGAGCTGCGCGGCGCCGCCTTGTTGCAGGGCTTTCGCGGTCGGCCCAAGGCAGACGTGCAAGCCGCGGCGCGTGCGATCGCCGCGGTGTCACGGGCGGCGCTGGCCTGCGGGCCCGGGCTGACCGATATCGAAATCAATCCGTTGCTGATCAAGGCCGAAGGCCAGGGGGCCGTCGCACTCGACGCCTTGTTGTTGACCACCGAGAAGACCGCAAAATGACTCCCATCGAATCCCGTATCGACACCGCGTTTCGCGCCTACGGCGACCAGCGTAGCGGCATGCTGTCGCTGGTGGAGCGCCTGCGCAGTCTGGAACGCAGAACCCGCGACACCTCGGCCAAGGCCAAGCCCACTTTCGACAAGCGCGGTCAACTGCTGCCGCGCGAACGCCTGGCGCGCCTAATCGACCCCGGCACCGCCTTCCTGGAGCTCGGCAATATGGCCGGGTATTGCGCCGAGGGCGAGGCCCCGGACAGCAGCGTGCCGGGCGGCGGCCAGATCACGGGCATCGGTTTCGTCAGCGGGGTGCGCTGCATGATCGCGGCGTCCGATTCCGCCATCAACGCCGGCGCCTACGTGGATGCCGGCAGCAAGAAGCTGCTGCGGGCGCAGGACATCGCGCTGGCCAATCGCCTGCCGTTCATCCATTTGGTCGAATCGGCCGGCGCGAATCTGCGCGCCTACCGGGTGGAACGGTTCATCCGCGGAGGCAGCCTGTTCTTCAACCTGGCGCGGCTGTCGGCCGCCGGCATGCCGGTCATCACCGTGGTGCACGGCTCCTCGACGGCGGGCGGCGCCTACATGCCCGGGCTGTCGGATTACGTCGTGATGGTGCGCCAGCGCGCCCGCGCCTTCCTGGCGGGGCCGCCGCTGCTGAAGGCCGCCACCGGCGAGATCGCCAACGAAGAGGATCTGGGCGGCGCCGACATGCATTCGATCGTCAGCGGCCTGGCCGAGTACGTGGGCGAGGACGACGCCCATGCGATCGCGATCGCGCGCGACGTGGTCGACGCCCTCGGATGGGCGGCTCCCCAGCCTCATCAGGGCGGGCCGGCGCCCGCGCTGGACGCCGACGAGCTGGCCGGCGTGATGCCGCTGGACGTCAAGACGCCCGTGGACATGCGCGAGATCATCGCCCGCATCGTGGACGAATCGGCCTGGCTGCCGTTCAAGCCCGACTATGGCCCGGCCACACTTTGCGGGCACGCGCGCATCGACGGCATGGCCATCGGCATCATCACCAACAACGGCCCCATCGACCCGAACGGCGCCACCAAGGCGGCCCAGTTCATCCAGCTGTGCAATCAGTCGCAGACGCCGATCCTGTTCATGCAGAACACGACGGGCTTTATCGTGGGCAGAATGTCCGAGGAAGCAGGCATGATCAAGCATGGATCGAAGATGATCCAGGCCTTGTCGAACTCTTCCGTACCGCATATCACGCTGTATTGCGGCGCCTCGTTCGGCGCCGGCAACTACGGGATGTGCGGGCAGTCGTTCCGGCCGCGCTTCAGTTTTTCGTGGCCCAACGCGCGCACCGCCGTCATGGGCGGCGAGCAGGCCGCGATGACCATGGAGATCGTCGCCCGCAAACAGGCCGAGCGCCGCGGCAAGCCGGTGGACGAGGCTCAGCTCGCCGCACAGAAAGCAGAAATCATCGCAAATTTCGAAAGCCAGTCCAGCGCCTTCATCACCAGCGGCCTGATGCTGGACGACGGCATCATCGACCCGCGCGACACGCGCGCAGTGTTGGCCTTTGTGCTTGCCACCATCCGCGAAGGCCGGGATCGCGTCGTGCATCCCGTGCAGTTCGGCGTGGCCCGCTTCTAACCCCTTCATACGCGAGTACGACTATGTATACCGAAGATCATCGCAGCATCATGCAAAGCATCCGCCGTTTTCTCACCAGCGAGGTGGATCCGTTCGCGGATGAATGGGAGGCGGCCGAGATTTTCCCGGCGCATGAACTGTTCAAGAAGATGGGGGACCTGGGCTTTCTCGGCATCACCAAGCCGACCGAGTACGGCGGCATGGGGCTGGACTTCTCCTATGGCGTGGCGGCCGGCGAAGCCATGGGCTATGTGCGCGCGCAAGGCGTGAGCATGGGCGCCGGCGTGCAGACCGACATGGCCACGCCCGCGCTGGCCACGTTCGGCTCCGACGCGCTCAAGCGGGAGTTTCTTGCGCCGGCCATCGCGGGCGACGTGGTGGTGTCTATCGGCGTGTCGGAGCAAGGTGCAGGTTCGGACGTGGCGTCGCTCAAGACGCGCGCCCGCCGCGACGGCGACGACTATGTCATTTCCGGCTCCAAGATGTGGATCACCAACGGCACGCAGGCCGACTGGATCTGCCTGCTGTGCAACACCTCCGAAGGCCAGACGCACAAGAACAAGTCCATGATCATCGTGCCGCTGCGAGAAGGCGGCAAGCGCGTCAAGGGCGTGGAAGTGCAGAAGATCAAGAAATTCGGCATGTGGTGCTCCGACACGGCCCAGATCTTCTTCGACGAGGTGCGGGTGCCGGTACGCAACCGTATCGGCGAAGAAGGCATGGGCTTCATCTACCAGATGAAGCAGTTCCAGGAAGAGCGCCTGGGGGCGGCCGCCCGCCGACTCGCCGCCGTCCAGCTCATCGAGGAAACCGCCGACTACCTGCGCCAGCGCGTCGCCTTCGGCAAGCCTTTGCTGGACAACCAGTTCATCCAGTTCAAGCTCGCCGAGCTCAAGACCGAGCTGGAAGCGCTGCGCGGCCTGGTCTATATGGCGACCCAGACCTATATCAACGGCGGCGACGTCGTGGAGCTCGCCTCGATGGCGAAGCTCAAGGCCGGCCGGCTGTCCCGCGAGATCGCCGATTGGTGCATGCAGTTCCAGGGCGGGATGGGCTACACCTGGGACAACTTTGTTTCGCGCGCCTACCGCGACTTCCGCCTGGGTTCGATCGGCGGCGGCGCCGACGAAGTGATGATGCAGGTCATCGCCAAGCAGATGGGCCTGATGAGCCGCTCTTGATCCGGGACCGATACGCCATGGAAACAATGGAAGGTTTTGAATCGCTGGTCGTGCGCCGCGCCGACGGCGTGGTCTTCGCCACCCTGAACCGGCCCGCGACGCGCAACGCGCTGGGCACGGAGATGCTCGACGAGCTGAACCGCGTATTTTCGATGATTGAGGACGACGCCAGCGTACGCGCGCTGGCCCTGCGCGGCGCGAGCGGCATGTTCTGCGCTGGCGGCAATATCGGCGGCTTTCGCGAGATTTTGCAGGCCGAGGACGCGGGCCAGGACCCCATCGCGGCGCGCAACCGCAAGTTCGGCGCCTTCATGGAGCGCTTCGTGGCGTTGCCGGTGCCGGTGCTGGCCGTGGTAGAAGGCGCCGCCATGGGCGGCGGCATGGGCCTGGCCTGCGCCGCCGATATCGTGCTAGCCACGGAGGACGCGCGCTTCTCGCTGTCGGAAACCACGCTGGGCGTGATCGCCGCGCAGATCGCGCCCGCCGTGGCCGCCCGCCTGGGCGCGGCGGCCACGCGGCGCCTGGGCCTGAGCGGCGAGCGTATCAGCGGCGCGCCGGCATTGCGCATCGGCCTGGTCGACGACCTCGCGCCCGACGGCGCGGCGCTGGACGCCTTGCAGGCCGACTGGCTGAGCCGCATCGGCCGCTGCGCGCCGAACGCCAACCGCGCCTTCAAGCTGTTGACCCGGCGCTGCGGCCAGGAGCCCAACGCCGGGCTGCTCGACGACGCCGCCCGGATGTTCGCGCGCTGCCTGCGCGACGAAGGCGGCGAAGGCACGCTGGCCTTCCGCGAAAAGCGCGCGCCCGCCTGGCGTGTGCAGTTCGACGCCGCATCGGTGCGCGCCGCGCATGGCGTACCCCCCTCCTCTTCCGCGCATCTCGCCTGAAGGATTTCCACATGAGTTCACCATTGCGGCCCTTTCAAACCCTGCTCATCGCCAACCGCGGGGAGATCGCCTTGCGCATCATGCGCACGGCCCGCCGTCTCGGCCTGCGCACGGTCGCCATCTATTCCGACGCGGACCGCGCCAGCCTGCACGTGGCGCAGGCCGACAGCGCGGTGCATGTCGGCGCCGCCGCGCCGCGCGAGTCGTATCTGAACATCGAAGCCATCATCGCCGCGGCCCTACGGAGCGGCGCCGACGCCGTGCACCCGGGTTACGGATTCCTGGCCGAAAACGCCGATTTCGCGCGGGCGGTCAGGGACGCCGGGCTGGTATTCGTCGGCCCCTCCCCCGAAGCGATCGAGGCGATGGGCAACAAGGCCAACGCCAAGCGGCTGATGCTGGCCGCGCACGTGCCCTGCGTGCCCGGCTACCAGGGCGAGGACCAGAGCGACGCGACGCTGACGGCGGCGGCCCGCGACATCGGGCTTCCGGTCATGGTCAAGGCTGCCGCCGGCGGCGGCGGGCGCGGCATGCGCCTGGTGCTGGAGCCCGGCGAGCTGCCGGCCGCGCTGGCAAGCGCGCGCTCGGAAGCGCTGGGCGCGTTCGGGTCGGACGAACTGATACTGGAGCGCGCGGTGATCGAGCCGCGCCATATCGAGATCCAGGTATTCGCCGACGGCCACGGCAACGTGATCCACCTGGCCGAGCGAGATTGCTCGGTGCAGCGCCGCCACCAGAAGCTGATCGAGGAGGCGCCCTCGCCCGCCATCGACGAGGCCTTGCGCGCCCGCATGGGTGCGGCCGCGGTCGCGGCGGCCAAGTCCATCGGCTATGTCGGCGCCGGCACCATGGAGTTCCTGCTCGACCGAAATGGCGAGTTCTATTTCATGGAAATGAATACCCGCCTGCAGGTCGAGCATGCGGTGACCGAGGCCATTACCGGCCTCGACCTGGTGGAATGGCAGCTGCGCGTGGCGGCGGGCGAGCCGCTGCCTCTGGAGCAGGAATCCGTTGCGCTGCACGGCCACGCCATCGAGGTGCGCCTGACCGCCGAGGACGTGCCGGCCGGCTTCCTGCCGCAAAGCGGCCCGGTGCTGCGCTGGCGCCCGCCCGTCGCGGGCCATGATGTGCGCGTGGACCACGGCCTGCGCGAAGGCGGTTCGGTCCCGCCGCATTACGACTCCATGATCGCCAAGCTGGTGGCCTACGGCGCGACCCGCGACGAGGCCCGCCGCAAGCTGCGCCTGGCGCTGGAGGACTGCGCCTTGCTCGGCATCGCCAGCAACCAGCGCTTCCTGACCGATTGCCTGGCGCATCCGGCGTTCGCCGCCGGCGAGGTCCACACCGGCTTCATCGCCCAGCACATGGAACGCGCGCTCGCGCAAGCGGCGCCCGACCCGGTCGTGCTGGCCACGGCCGCCCTGTGCGCCAGCGGCTGGCCCGAGGCCGGCGCCGGCAAGCTGGGCGGGCTGGCTTTCGGGGTGGAACTGAAGCACAGCCGCGACAACTGGACGATACGGCTGCAACCCGCGGACGGCGGCGTGGACGCGACCGTGCAGGGCGCCGGCGACGACGCCCCGGCGGCGGTGCGCATACTGCTGCTGGAGGCGCCCGAAGCCGGCCTCTGGCGCCTGGAATGCAACGGCCAGGCCTGCAAGGCGCTGTATGCCGCGGACGGCAACGATATTCACCTTTTCATGCAGAGTCAGGCCTGGCGCTTCCAGACGGTGGATGCGCGGCGCTCGCGCGACGCCGAGAGCGGCGATGGCCTGCTGAACGCGCCGCTGGCCGGCCGCATCGCGGCCGTGCACGTGGCGCTGGGCGACGAGGTGCAAGCCGGCCAGGTTCTGGTCGTACTGGAGGCAATGAAGATGGAACACAGCCTTTGCGCGCCGTTCGACGGGCGGATCGCGGAACTGTCCGCGCAGGTCGGCGGACAGGCCCGGGCGGGCGGCAAACTGGTGCAGGTGGTCGAACTGGCCAAGGAGGAACTGGCATGAACCGGAATCGAACCGTCCGCATCGGCGGCGCCAGCGGCTTCTGGGGCGACTCGGCCATGGCCACGCCGCAACTGCTGGAAGTGCCCGGACTGCAATACCTGGTGTACGACTACCTGGCCGAAACCACCATGTCCATCATGTCCCGCGCGCGGGCCAAGAATCCGGGCGCGGGCTACGCCACCGACTTCGTGACGGCGGCCATGGGGCCGCACCTGGCGACCATTCTGGCGCGCGGCATCAAAGTGGTGGCCAACGCCGGGGGCCTCAATCCGCACGCATGCGCCGAAGCCTTGCAGCAGGTCGCGGCCGAACAGGGGCTGCATCCCAAGGTGGCGGTGTTGAGCGGCGACGACCTCATGCACGCCATGCCCGCCTGGACCGAGGCCGGGCTGGCCGACATGCACACCGGCGAGGCGCCGCCGGCCGGCCTGATGTCGGCCAATGCCTATATCGGCGCCCAGGGTATCGCGCGCGCGCTGGCCTGGGGCGCGGACATCGTGGTCACGGGCCGCTGCGTGGACAGCGCCGTGGTCCTGGGGCCGCTGGTGCATGAGTTCGGCTGGTCCTGGACCGACTGGGACCGGCTGGCCAGCGGCACGCTGGCCGGCCATATCGTCGAATGCGGCGCACAGGCCACCGGCGGCCTGTTCACCGACTGGCAATCGGTGCAGGACTGGGACCGTATAGGCTATCCGGTCATCGATTGCGCCGAGGACGGCAGCTTCGTGGTGTCCAAGCCGGCGGACACGGGCGGCCTCATCCACCCCGGCGCGGTGGCCGAACAGATCCTGTATGAGATCGGCGACCCGGGCGCCTACCTGATGCCGGACGTCACCTGCGATTTCCGCGACGTGCGCATCGAGGCCCTCGACGCCGACCACGTCCGCGTCAGCGGCGTGCGCGGACGCGCGCCCGGTGGCCAGTACAAGTGCAATGGCACCTGGCTGGACGGCCACCAGATCGCGCTGGCCCTGGCGATCCGTGGCATCGACGCGCCGGAGAAGGCACGGCGCACGGCGCAGGCGCTCCTGCAGCGCACCCGCCGCATGCTGGCCGAGCACGGCTATCCGGACTACACCGAAACCAGTATCGAGTTGATCGGATGCGAGGCGCTGTACGGCCCGCAAGCGCAGCCGCTGCCGACCCGCGAGGTGCTGCTGCGGCTGGCGGCCAGGCACCCGGATCCCAAGGCCCTGCGGTTCCTCCAGCGCGAATGCGCCTCGGCCGGCACCTCCATGGCGGCGGGCACCCGTGCCACGCTGTTCGGCCGGGCCGACATCCAGCAGGTGGTCAAGGTGTTCTCGTTCCTGGTCGACAAGTCCGAGGTGCCGCTGGCCGTGACGCTGGGTGCGCGCAGGGAAACGATGGACGTGGGCGCCGAGATCGGCGATCTGCCGCCCGCCGCGCCGCTGGCCCCTGCCCCGGCCGGCGGCGAGGCGCCGGGTCCGCGCGTCCAGGCGCCGCTGGTGGCCCTGGCCTGGGCGCGCAGCGGCGACAAGGGCGACGACGAGAACATCGGCGTCATCGCCCGCGAGCCCAGGTTCCTGCCGCTGTTGCGCGAGCAACTGACGCCGCAGGCCGTGCGGGAGTGGTTCGCGCACCTGGTGCGCGGCGAGGTCGTGCGCTATGAAGTGCCCGGCATCCATGCGCTGAACTTCGTCATGGGACAGGCGCTGGGCGGCGGCGGCGCGGCCAGCCTGCGCTCCGATCCGCTGGGCAAGAGCTTTGCCCAGATGCTGCTGGACTTTCCGCTGTCGGTACCGGCGGCCTGGGTGCAACGCTAGCCGCTCGCGGCATCCGCGGGGCCTTGCGCCACGCCCCAAAAAAAGATGGCCCGTCAATCTGATTGACGGGTCATCTTCCGTTCGGGCGCCTGTGCGCTCAGATTTTTTCCAGCACCACGGCGATGCCCTGCCCCATGCCGATACACATGGTGCACAGCGCGTAGCGGCCGCCCAGCGCATGCAGCCGGTTGACCGCGGTGGTGGCCAGCCGCGCCCCGGACGCGCCCAGCGGATGGCCCAGCGCGATGGCGCCGCCCCAGGCATTGACGCGGGCGTCGTCGTCGGCCAGCCCCAACTCACGCAGCACGGCCAGCCCCTGGGCGGCGAACGCCTCGTTGAGCTCGATCACGTCCATCTGCGCCAGGCTCAGGCCGGTCAGCGCCAGCACTTTCTTCACCGCCGGCACGGGTCCCATGCCCATGATGCGCGGCGCGATGCCCGACGACGCCATGGCGACCACGCGCGCGCGCGGCGTGAGTCCGTTGCGCGTGGCGCTGGCTTCGTCGGCCAGCAGCAGCGCGCAGGCGCCGTCGTTCAGACCGCTGGCGTTGCCGGCCGTCACCGTGCCGTCCGGGCGCACCACGCCCTTGAGCTTGGCCAATTGCTCCAGCGAGGTTTCGCGCGGGTGCTCGTCCTGCTCGAAGACCACGGCGTCGCCCTTCTTGCGCGGAATCACGACGGGGACGATTTCACGCGCCAGATGGCCGGCCTTCTGGGCCGCCAGCGCCTTGTGCTGGCTGGACAGCGCGAAGCGGTCCTGCGCCTCGCGCGAGATCCCGAACTGCTCGGCGACATTCTCCGCGGTCTCCGGCATCGAATCGGCGCCGTAGGTCGCCTTCATGCGCGGATTGATGAAGCGCGCGCCCATGGTGGTGTCCCAGACGCCGCAGCTGCGGTCGAAGGCGCTTTCGCTCTTGGCCATGACGAACGGCGCGCGAGTCATGCTTTCGACGCCGCCGGCGATGGTCAGGCCGGCCTCCTGGCAGCGGATGGCGCGCGCCGCCAGGCCGATCGCCTCCAGGCCCGAGCCGCACAGGCGGTTGACGGTCGCCCCGGGCACTTCCAGCGGCATGCCGGCCAGCAGGCTGGCCATGTGCGCCACATTGCGCGTGTCTTCGCCGGCCTGGTTGGCGCAGCCGTAATAAAGATCGCTGATCTGGTTCCAATCGACCCCGGAATTGCGCTCCATCAGCGCCTTCAGCGGCAAGGCTCCCAGGTCGTCGGCGCGCACGCTGGCCAGGGTGCCGCCGTAGCGGCCGATGGGAGTACGGATAGCGTCACAGATATAAGCGTGGTTCATGGCGATTATTGATCCAGAAGAGGAGAAAGGTCAGCCACGTTGAAGCCGTGGCCGGTGGAACGGGCGATGTCGTGCAAGTCCTGGGTCAGGCGGGCGCGGTCCTGCTGGCGCGCCCAATGGACCGGGCCGCCCAGCCAGCGCGGGAATCCGTAGCCCAGGACCAGCACCACGTCGATGTCGCTGGCGCGCGTGGCGATGCCCTCGTGCATGACCCAGGCCGCCTCGTTGACCAAGGCCAGCATGGCACGGCGCTGGATTTCCTCGGCGCCCAGTTCGCGGCGTTCGATGCCGCGGCGCCGAGATGCGTCCTCGATGATGGCGCGCACCGCCGCGTCGCTGGTCCGCCCGGCGGTCTTGTCGCCGGTGTGCTGGTAGTAGCCGGCGCCAGTCTTGCGGCCGTAGCGGCCCAGTTCGCACAGCTTGTCCAGGATGTCCACGTAGCGCACGCGCGAATCGCGTGTGGCGGCCTGCGATTTGCGCATGGCCCAGGGAATGTCCAGTCCCGCGAGGTCTCCGACCGAGAACGGCCCCATCGCGAATCCGAACTGCTCCAGGGCCTGGTCCACGGTTTCCGGCCAGGCGCCGTCTTCCAGCATCAGTTCGCACTGCTGGCGATAGACGTTGTAGATGCGGTTGCCGACGAACCCGAAGGCGTTGCCGCACAGCACCGGCGATTTCCCCAGCCGTTTGCCCAGCGCCATGCCGGTGGCTAGCACATCGGGCGCGCTGTGGGCGCCGCGCACCACTTCCAGCAGTTTCATGACATTGGCCGGGCTGAAGAAATGCAGGCCCAGCACGTCCTGGGGCCGCGAGGTGGCCTGGGCTATTTTGTCCACGTCGAGGTACGAGGTGTTGGTGGCCAGCACGGCACCCGGCCGCGCATGGCGGTCGATGATGCGAAAGACTTCCTGCTTGACCTCCAACTGCTCGAACACAGCTTCGATCACCAGGTCGGCGCGCGCCACCTGTGTCCAATCCACGGTTGCCGACAGCCGCGCGAGCGACTGGTCGGCCTGCGCCTGGTCAGTCTTGCCGGCCGCGACGCGTTGCGCGTAATGCGCCTGGATGCGCTCGTGGCCACGTTGCAGCGCCGCCTCGTCGCGCTCGAGCAGGATGACGTCCAGCTTGGCTTGCAGCGCGCTGATGGCGATGCCGGTGCCCATGGTGCCGGCGCCGATCACCGCCACGGTCTGCACCGGCCGCGGCGCCACGCCGGCCAGCGCCGGCACCTTGAGCGACTCGCGTTCGGCGAAGAACTGATGGCGCAGCCCGAACGCGTCCGGGGTCAGGCGCAGTTCCTGAAAGTAGCGCCGCTCGGCCTGCAAGCCGTCTTGCTTGGGCAGCCGCGCGGCGTTCTTGATGGATTCGATGGCGGTAACGACCGCCGGACGGTGCTTGCCCGCGCGCAAGACCTGACGCTCGGCGGCCTCGATGGCCGAGGGCTCCTCGGCCGGCATCGGCAGGTCCAGCAGATCGCGCTTGGTTCCCTGCATCGAACGCGCCTTGGCGATGGCGCGCTCGAGCAATCCGTCCTCGACGACCTCGTCCACCAGGCCCCATTGCAGGGCGCGCTCGGCCGTGTACCGTTCACCCGAGCAAATGAGTTGCATGGCGCGGCCCAGGCCCACGCAGCGCGGCAGGCGCTGGGTGCCGCCGGCGGCCGGCAGGATGCCCAGCGTCACCTCGGGCAGGCCGACGATGGCGCCACGCTTGGCGATCCGCGCATCGCAGCCCAAGGCCAACTCCAAGCCCCCGCCCAGCGCGAATCCGTGTATGGCGGCCACGACGGGCTTGCTGCACGCCATCAGGTCGTCTATCACCAGGCCCAGCATGGGCTGGCGCGACACCGAATCGCTGAATTCGCGGATATCCGCGCCGGCCACGAACGTCTTGCCGCTGCCGGCAAGCACGCCGGCCACTAGGGTGGGGTCCGTGTCGAGTTTCTTGATGCCCTCCACCAGCGCGATGCGCACCGCGTACGAGGTGGCATTTACGGGCGGATTGTCGATTTCCATTACCCATACGTCGCCGGCACGGTGGGTCCGGACTGGGCTCTTGATTGCTTCTGTCATTTAAAACCTCTGCGACGCGCGACGTGCGCCCAGAGATTTCAGATCAAGCCGCCCCGTGGCTCAAATGAGAATGCTGCAAATGACCACATCGTGGAGATTGCGGCCGCGGCCGGCGCCCTGCCCGGGCGCCTCCGTGTGCTGTCGGACTGGCGCCTACAGCGCGCCGGCCAATTCCGGCACGACCTGGAACAGGTCGCCTTCCAGACCATAATCGGCAACGCCGAAGATCGGGGCTTCCGGATCCTTGTTGATGGCCACGATGACCTTCGAATCCTTCATCCCGGCCAGATGCTGGATCGCACCCGAGATGCCGACTGCCACGTACAGCTGCGGCGCGACGATCTTGCCGGTCTGACCGACTTGCCAGTCGTTAGGCGCGTAGCCCGCGTCCACCGCGGCGCGCGAAGCGCCCAGGGCAGCGCCCAGCTTGTCGGCCAGCGGATCCAGGATCTTGAAGTTCTCGGCGCTGCCCAGACCGCGGCCGCCCGACACCACCACGCGCGCGCCGGCCAGTTCAGGACGATCGCTCTTGGCGACTTCACGGCCCACGAACGAGGACAGGCCCGAGTCGGCCACGGCGGCAATCTCTTCGACCGCAGCCGAACCGCCCTGCGCGGCAACGGCGTCAAAGCCGGTGGTGCGCACGGTGATGACCTTCACGGCATCTGCCGACTGCACAGTGGCAATCGCGTTGCCCGCGTAGATCGGGCGCTGGAACGTATCGGCCGATTCCACGCCGATGATGTCCGAGATCTGCGCCACGTCCAGCTTGGCCGCCACGCGCGGCGCCACGTTCTTGCCCGAGGCAGTCGCCGGGAACAGGATGTGGCTGTAGCCCGAGGCCACGGCCAGCACCTGGGCTTCCAGGTTCTCGGCCAGGCCGTCGGCCAGTTGCGGGGCGTCGGCCAGCAGCACCTTGGCCACGCCAGCGGCCTGAGCGGCCTGGTCGGCCACGGCGCGCGCATTGGCGCCGGCGACCAGCACGTGCACGTCGCCTCCGATCTTGGCGGCGGCGGCGACGGCGTTCAGGGTTGCGCCCTTGAGCTGGGCGTTATCGTGTTCAGCAATAACCAGCGTCGTCATGTTCAGACCACCTTCGCTTCATTCTTGAGTTTGTCCACCAGGGCCGCGACATCGGCCACCTTGATGCCGGCCTTGCGGGCGGGCGGCTCGCTGACCTTCAGCGTCTTCAGGCGCGGCGCGGGGTCAACGCCCAGGTCCGCCGGCGTGACGGTGTCCAACTGCTTTTTCTTGGCCTTCATGATGTTCGGCAGCGTGACGTAGCGCGGCTCGTTCAGGCGCAGGTCGGTGGTGACGACGGCCGGCAGCTTGAGCGTCAGCGTTTCCAGCCCGCCGTCCACTTCGCGCGTCACGGTGGCCTTGCCGTCGGCCAGTTCGACCTTGCTGGCGAACGTGGCTTGCGGCCAGTCCAGGAGCGCGGCCAGCATCTGGCCGGTCTGGTTGGCGTCGTCGTCGATGGCCTGCTTGCCCAGGATCACCAGTTGGGGCTGTTCCTTGTCGACCAGCGCCTTCAGCAGCTTGGCCACGGCCAGCGGCTGCAGTTCGGCATCGGTCTGGACCAGCACGCCGCGGTCGGCGCCGATGGCCATCGCCGTGCGCAGCGTTTCCTGGCACTGCGCAACGCCGCAGGAAACCGCCACGACTTCGGTGGCCGCGCCCTTTTCCTTCAGGCGGGTCGCTTCTTCGACGGCGATTTCGTCGAAGGGGTTCATGGACATCTTCACATTGGCGATATCCACGCCGGTTTGATCAGACTTGACGCGCACCTTGACGTTGTAGTCAACCACGCGCTTGACGGGTACCAGGATTTTCATGGAATTCCTCTGGATGAATGGGCTTCACAGCCGCACGTCGGAAATATCGTGTTGCAGGCGATTCAGGAAGTGCACGAACGCCACGCTGTCATCGAAGCGAAAGTGCTGCATCGCCTGCCGGTAAAACTCGTAAATGGAGGGCTGGATTTCGTCCCAGAAAAGCTTGCCGGCGGGCAGCAGGATCACAATGCGCGCGCGCCGGTCGTCCGGGTCGGGTACGCGCTGCACGTGGCCCTCGCGTTCGAGCCGCTTGAGCACGCCGTCCAGGCTTTGCCGGCTCACCACGAGATAGTCGGCCAGTTCGCCGAAGGTCATGCCGCTGGACACCTGCGGACGCGTGAGCGCGCCCAGCACCGCCCATTGGACGGTGCTGATGCCCAGCTCCTTAACCGCCTGTCGTTGGAGGGAATTCCCCAACTGGAACAACCGGAAAAACAGCCGGTTGTGGATATCGGCGCCGGAATTGCTAGTCACGATGTTGTCGCCCTCTGCAACAGAAAGGGTTCGAGATTACTCGATCGGTCCGTTGCGCTCAGAACGGCGTGTCGGCGGGAAACTGCGGCGCTCGCTTTTGCAGGAAGGCGTCCATGCCTTCCTTGCCTTCCGGGCTGGCCATGCCGATGAACTCCATCGCCAGCGAAGCCTCGAAGATCGGACCGGCCTGCCGCAGCCAGTTGTTGAGCGCGTGCTTGGTCCAGCGGATCGCGCCCGGCGCGCCGTCGGCCAGCCGCGACGCCACCTCCACCGCCTTGGCCTCTACTTCGGCATCATCCAGCGCCAGCGAGATCAGGTTCATGCGTTCGGCTTCTTCGCCGGTAAAACTGTCAGCCGTCAACAGGTAATACTTGGCCTTGGCCATGCCGCACAGCAAGGGCCAGATAATAGTGGCGTGATCGCCGGCTGCCACGCCGATCTTCAGATGTCCGTCCGAAAAGCGGGCGTCCTTGGCGGCGATGGAGATATCGGCCAGGATCACGCAGGCCAGGCCGGCGCCCACCGCCCAGCCGCGCGCCGCGCTCACGATCGGCTTGGAGCAGTTGATCATGCCAAAGACGATATTGCGCGCCTCTTTCATCGTCTGCATGCGGATTTCGTAGTCGTCCGCGCCCTTGCGCTCGTGGTTGAGGTCGCCGCCGGCCGAGAACGTGCGCCCTTCTCCGGTAATGATGATGGCCGAGACGCTGGGATCATCGTCCACATCGCGCCAGATTTCGGAGACTTCGCGGTGCATGGCCGCGTCCATCGCGCCCATTTTAAGTGGCGAGGCCAGCGTAATGCGCAGCACCTTGGGGTGCGGCCGGTCGAATTTCAGGCGGGTATAGGAGGCGTAACGGTCGTTCATGAGAGTGTCTTCCCAGGGTTGGAAACATGGATGAGATCGGCCGCCGGTGGCCGGCGGGCCGGGATTGCGGTCAGAAACTTTGGGCCAGTTGCAGGGCTTCCTCGATCGCGCGGGCGGCGTCCAGTTCGACGGCATGGCGGGCGCCGCCAATCCTGGCGACTCGCAGGCCGGACCCCGCCAGCGCCAGGCTGATCTCGTCGCGCGAGAGCTGGCCGGCACAGACGATGACATCGTCCACCGGCAGGACCTGGGTTACTCCGTCGCAGGAATACTCCAGGCCGGCATCGCAGATGCGGTGATAGGTCACGCCGGCCAGCGTCTGCACGCCGGCGCGGCGCAGCCGGGACTTGAGTATCCAGCCGGTGCTCTTGCCCAGATGGCCGCCCGGCTTGTCCAGGCTGCGTTGCAGCATGTGGATCGAGCGGCCTGCCTTTTGCGGCGCCGGCGCGGCCAGGCCGCCGGGACTGCGCAGCGTGGCGTCGATGCCCCAGTGGCGAGTGAATAGTTCGGGCGACAGGGATTCGTCGGCCTCGGCCAGCAGGAAGGCGGCGGTGTCGAAGGCGACGCCGCCGGTGCCGATGATGGCGACGCGCTGGCCCACCTTGCGCCGGCCCGACAGCACCTCGTCGTAGAACCCCACCTTGGCGTGGTCCAGCCCCTCGATGTCGGGACGGCGCGGCGCCACGCCGGTGGCCACCACGACGGCGTCGTGGCCGGCCTGGCGCAGTTCAGCGGCCGTCACACGCCTGCCCAGTTCGACGCGCACCTCCAGCTCGGCCAGGCGCGCGCGGAAATAACGCAGGGTTTCGTCGAACTCGCTCTTGCCGGGCACGCGCCGGGCCAGATTCAGCTGGCCGCCCAGCTCGGCTTCGGCTTCGTACAGCGTGATCGCGTGGCCGCGCTCGGCGGCGTAGACGGCGAAAGCCATGCCCGCCGCACCGCCGCCTATCACCGCGATGCGCTGGCGCGCGCCGGCCCGGCCGCGCGGGTAATCCAGCTCGCGCCCGGCGCGCGGATTGACCAAGCAGGATGCGCTGCGCTCGGTGAAGATGCGGTCCAGGCAGGCCTGGTTACAAGCTATGCAGCGATTGATCAGGTCGGCGCGGCCCTGGCGCGCCTTGGCGGCGAACTCCGGGTCGGCCAGCAAGGGCCGCGCCATCGAGACGAAGTCCGCCACGCCGTCGGCCAGCAACTGCTCGCCCGTCTGCGGGGTGCTGATGCGGTTGGACGCGATCACGGGAATCGACACCGCCTGCTTGATGTTGCGCACGGCGAAGGCCCAGCCGGCGCGCGGCACCGAGGCGGCGATGGTGGGAATGGTCGATTCGTGCCAGCCGATGCCGGTATTGAGCATGTCGACGCCGGCCTGTTGCAGGCGCGCGGCGAACTGCGCGGTCTCGGCGCCCGTCAGCCCGTCTTCGACCAGATCGATGGCGGATATCCGGTAGACCAGCAGGAAATCTCGGCCGGCCGCGGCGCGCACCGCCTGCACCGTCTCCAGCGGGAAACGGATGCGCCGCTCGAAGCCGCCGCCATAGGCGTCGTCGCGGGTATTGGTGCGTAGGCTGACGAACTCGTTGAGCAGATAGCCCTCGGAGCCCATGATTTCGACGCCGTCGTAGCCGGCTTCGCGCGCCAGCCGAGCCGTGTTGGCGATGGCCTGCACGGTCGCGGCGATGTCCGCGGCGCTCATGGTGCGCGGCACGTACCGGTTGATGGACGCGCGCTGGTCGGTAGGGCCGACGCACAGAGCATGCCTGGCGTAGCGTCCGGCATGCAGGATCTGCAGCACAATGCGGCCGCCCTCTTCGTGGACCGCGCGGCAGATCGCCTGATGCACGGCCAGCTGGTCCGGGCTGTCCAGCACCGGCGCGTCTTCTTCCATGCGGCCGGCGAGGTCGGGCGCGAAGCCGCCGGTGAGGATCAGCCCGATTTCGCCGCGGGTGCGCTCGCGGAAAAATTCGGCCAGCCGCTGCACCGGCTGGTCCAGCGTCTCGATGCGGGTGTGCATGGCGCCCATGACCATGCGGTTGCGCAGCTTCAGGAAGCCGAAATCATAGGGCTCGAGCAGGTTCCGGTAGGTATGCATGTCGGTTTTCCGCGTATCGGGGGTGGGAGCGGCGCAACGGCGAGGCGCTTACGAATCGGTGAAGGCGGCGGCGCGCTTGTCGAGAAAGGCGGCGATGCCCTCGGCCCCGTCGTTCGACTCGGTGCACAGCGCGAACAGGTCGGCCTCGATGGCCAGCCCGGCGGGCAGCGTGCCGTCCAGGCCCCGGCGCATGGCTTCGCGCGCCAGCGACATGGCCACTCTGCTCTGCGCGACGAACGGCGCCATATAGGCGCTGCCGAGGTCGGCCGGCGCGCCGTCTTCCACGATGCGATTGACCAGGCCGATGCGCAGCGCCTCCTCGGCGGACACGGTGGCGCTGGAGAGAATCAATTCGGCCGCGCGCGATTCGCCGATCAGCCGCGGCAGGCGCTGGGTGCCGCCATAACCCGGGATCAGGCCCAGCTTGAGTTCAGGCAGGCCCATCTTTGCCCTGGCCGTGGCGATGCGGAAGGTGCAGGCCAGCGCCAGCTCCAGCCCGCCGCCGAACGCGAATCCATGGATGACCGCCACGCTGGGCCGCGCCGATTGGTGGATGCGATCAAAGATCGATTGCCCCAGTCGCGCGTTGGCAAGGTGCTCCGCCAGCGAGCGCTTTTGCAACTCCGCAATATCGGCGCCGGCGCAGAACGCCTTATCGCCGGCGCCAGTGAACACAATGGCCTTGCTGTCGGATGCCTCCACCTCGTCGAGCGCGGCGTCCAACTCAGCCAGTGTCTGCGCGTTCAGTGCGTTCAGCGCCTCGGGGCGGTTCAGTTCGATCACGGCCAGCCGGTCTCGAAAAGTAGTGGTTACGGTCATGTCTGTCTCCGGTACGTATTTATATCAATATCATGATTCAATCCAGTCAACCTTGTAAAGAAAAAATCGCATTCGATATCGTTCGTGCAGATATAATAATGAATGATGTTCATTTATATGAACGATTGGGGCGACCTGAAGCAGGCCGCACACCAACACACAAAGGAGACAGACATGAAGTTCACGTACATGCTGGCCGCCACGCTCGTCGGCGGATTGATTCTCGCCCCCCTCGCCCCGGCCGCCGCTGAGGCGGTCTATCCGTCCAAGCCCATTCGGGTGATCGTGCCGTTCGCGGCCGGCGGCGCCACCGACCAGGTCGCGCGCCTGCTAGCAACAAAGGTGTCGGCCAGCCTGGGCACGCCGGTTGTGGTGGAGAATCGGCCCGGGGCGAACGGCAATATCGGCGCCGAGACCGTGGCCCAGGCGGCGCCCGACGGCTACACGCTATTGCACAGTACCTCAGCCCTAGGCTTTACCGCCGCGTTCGGCCAGAAGGTTTCGTACGCCCTGGACAAGAACCTGGAGCCGGTATCGTTGCTGATCGACCAGCCGTTGCTGATCATGGCGAGCAATCCGCTGGGCGTGGCCAATGTGGCGGATCTCAAGGCGTATGCCAGGCAGCACCCCGGCAAGCTCAACTACGGCTCCTCGGGCACCGGCAACCTGACGCACCTCGCCATGTTCGTACTGCTGCAGGCGGCCGGCATCGAGGCCACGCATATTCCGTACAAGGGAGGCGCAGGAGCGTTCCCGGACTTCGTCGCAGGCCGTCTCGACCTATTCGCAGATCCGATCAATTCGGCGTATCCATACGTCAGGGACGGCCGCGTCAAGGCGCTGGCCGTCACCGGCATGCAGCGCTCTGCCCTGTTGCCGGACGTCCCGACGGCCTCGGAAGTGATATTGCCCGGATTCCAGATGGGCGCATGGCAGGCCCTGATGGCGCCCGCCGGCACGCCGCCCGAGGTGATCGCGCGCGTGAACCATGCCTATGTCGTGGCGCTGAAGGACTCCGAGGTGACGGCACGGTTGGCGTCGCAGGGCGCGGTGGCCAAGGCCACATCGCCACAGGAGTTCCGGACTTTCCTGAGCGCCGAGATCGAACGATGGAAGAAAGTCGTGCAGGACTCGGGCATCCAGTTGGATTGAATTCTTGCTTCATATATCAACATCATGTTGTATTAAGCCACCGAAACCGGGAAAATCGATTGTGCCCGATCGGCTTCGTATATAGAATCATAAACATCATTCGTAAATATGAACGACAGTTCAATCAGAGCAAGCGACATGCCTGGATCTCTATCCCATCTGCGCATCCTGGACCTCACCCGTGTGTTGGCCGGCCCATGGTGCACCCAAATGCTGGCGGACATGGGCGCCGACGTCATCAAGGTCGAGCGCCCCGTGCTAGGCGACGACACCCGGCACTGGGGACCGCCCTGGATCAATAATGAATCCGGCGAGCGCGTCGGCGATTCGGCCTATTTCACGTCGGCCAACCGCAACAAGCGTTCCATCGCCATCGATATCGCGACCGAACAAGGCCAGGCGCTTGTGCGCGAGCTGGCGCAGCAAAGCGACGTGCTGGTCGAGAACTACAAGGTGGGCGACCTGGCCCGCTACGGCCTGTCGTATGCCGAGCTGCGCGAGCTAAATCCGCGCCTGGTCTATTGCTCCATAACCGGGTACGGACAGGATGGCCCCTATTCCCACCTGCCCGGTTACGACTTCATCTTCCAGGGCGAAGGCGGGCTGATGAGCATTACCGGCGAACGCGACGACAAGCCGGGCGGTGGGCCGATGAAATCGGCCATCGCCGTGGCCGACGTGCTTACGGGGTTGAACGCCACCATCGGCATTCTTACGGCCATCGAGGGCCGCCACGCGACGGGGTTGGGCCAGCACATCGACGTGGCGTTACTCGATACCGTGGTCAATTTCGGCGCCAACCAGATCGCCAGCTATTTCGCCAGCGGCGCCATCCCGCGCCGCTGGGGCAACGAGCACCCGAACCTGGCACCGTACCAGACCTTCGCCACCGCAGACGGCCACATCATCATCGGCTGCGGCAACGATGGCCAGTTCCGGAAGCTGTGCGCGCTGATCCGCGCGCCTGAACTGGCCGGCGATCCGCGCTTTCTTAGCATGCCCGACCGCAACGTGAACCGGGCCGCGCTGGTCGAAACGCTGGAGGCGATATTCCGCTCCCAACCCTCGGCGCACTGGCTGGGCCTCCTGGCAAATTCGGAAGTGCCCAACGGGTCTATCAACAACTACGCGCAAGTCTTCGAACACCCGCAGGTGGTGCATCGCGGCCTGCGCGTGGAGATGCCGCATCCCGGCGGCACGACGGTCAGCGTAGTGGCCAACCCGATCAGGCTGTCCGGCACGCCGGTCGAGTACCGCTTTGCCCCGCCCCTGCGCGGCCAGCACACCGCTGAGGTGCTTTCCGCGCTGCTGGGCAGGTCGCCCGACGACATCGCGGCGCTGGAGGCCGCCCGCATCATCGAAACCAGGAACATCGCATGCAACACAGCCAGTACGCACTGAACGACGACCAGCGCCAGATCCAGGACCTGATCCGGCGGGTCGCCCGCGAAAAGGTGGCGCCGCGCGCCAACGAGATCGACAGCACGGCGGAGTATCCGCACGACATGTTTGAGCTGCTCAAGGATCTGGGGCTTTTCACCCTGCCTTTTCCCGAGCAATACGGCGGCGCGGGAAGCATGCTGTCGGCCTGCCTGGCCATCGAGGAGTTCGGCCGCGTCTGCTACAACACGGCCTACCTGCTGCTGGTGCAGTGGGTGCCCTTCGGCGCCATCCTGCATGGCGGCACCGAAGCGCAGAAAGCCCGGCTCCTGCCCGGGCTGGCCAGCGGCGAACTGCGCGGCGCCTTCTCCACCACCGAAGCCCAGAGCGGTTCTGACGTCAGCGGCATCAAGACGCGCGCCGAGAAGGTCGACGGCGGCTTCACGCTCAACGGCGCAAAGATCTGGTGCACGAATTCCGACATCGCCGACTTCATCCTGGTGGCGGCCAAGTATCGCGAAGGCGAAAAAGACGGCATCAGCCTGTTCGTCGTCGAGAAAGGCACGCCGGGCCTGCAAGTGGGCCGCAAGGAAGAAAAAATGGGCGCGCGCGGTGTGCCGTCCTGCCCTCTCTTCCTGGACAACGTTTTCGTGCCCGAGGAAAACATGCTGGGCGGCGGGTTCAGGGCGGTGATGGAGGCCTTCAACGCCAGCCGCCCCCTCATCGGGGCGCGCGGCGTCGGGCTGGCGCAGGGCGCGCTGGACCACGCCGTGGAGTTTGTCACCAACCGCGCGGCCTTCGGCCAGCAGGTCAGCGAATTCCAGGGCGTGCGCTGGATGCTGGCCGACATGGCCATACAGACCGAAGCGGCCCGACACCTGGTATATCGCGCCGCGTCGCTGGTCGATAGCGGCGCGCCGGCGAGCGAACTGGCGCCGGTGGCGGCCATGGCGAAGTGCTTTGCCTCCGACACCGCCATGAAAGTCGCCACCGACGCCGTGCAGTTGTTCGGCGCCGCCGGCATCTCGTCCGAGTACCCCATCAACCGCTATTTCCGGGACGCCAAGGTGCTGCAGATCATCGAAGGCACCAACCAGATCCAGCGCAACATCATTTCGAACGGCCTGCTGGGCCGTCCCGCCAAAAAGTAACCCCCCTGCAAGGAGACATTCATGAGCCGCGAAGAAATCGAAACCGTAGGCCTGGGCATGTATTTCGAAGACCTGCCCATCGGACGCAAGTTCAAGACCGTGGGCCGCACCATCCAGGACGCCGACATATGCGCGTTCATCAACGTCATCCACATGACGGAAGTGCTGTTCACCGACATGGAGTTCATCAAGCATGAATCGGACATCAAGGGCCGCTTGGCCCCGGGCTCGATGGTGTACGGCGTGTCGGAGGGTCTGCTGACGCAGTCCACCATGCAGAAGACCGGCTACGCGTTCCTCAACATGGAGCTGGACATCAAGGGACCGGTCTTCGCCGGCGACACCATCCACGTCGAATGCGAGGTGATCGAAGCCCGCCGCTCCAATAGCCGCCCGGGGCGCGCCCTGGTGCGCACATTCAACAAGGTGGTCAAGCAGGATGGCTCCGTGGTGATGACCTACACGCCGCTGCGCATGATCAAGTGCCGTACCCAATAGATCAGAAAGGAGACTAACGATGAAAGGACTGAAAGACAAAGTTGTGATCGTCACCGGCGGCGGCGGCGGCATCGGCGCGGCGCTTTGCGCGCGTTTCGGCCAAGAGGGGGCCAAGGTCGCCATTTTCGACTTGAACGAGGGCGCGGCGGGCGAAGCTGCCTCGAAAATCCGGGCGGCGGGCGGCCACGCCACCGCTTACCGGGTCGACATTACCGACCATCCCGGCGTAGTAGCTGCCGTGGCCAAGGTCGAAGGCGAACTCGGACCGGTCGACGTGCTGGTCAACAACGCGGGTTGGGACCATGCGGCGCGCTTCCTGGACACCGATCCGGCGCTGTGGGACAAGATCATCAGCATCAACCTCAAAGGTCCGATCAATCTGCACCACGCCGTGCTGACCGGCATGGCCAGCCGCGGCCGCGGCCGGATCGTCAACATTGCGTCCGACGCAGGCCGGGTCGGTTCGTCCGGCGAATCGGTCTATTCGGCTTGCAAGGGCGGCATCATCGCGTTCACCAAGACCATGGCACGCGAGATGGCGCGCAAGCAGATCAACGTGAACGTGGTTTGCCCGGGCCCTACCGACACGCCGCTGTTCCGTGATTTCGCCGGCGAAGGCGAAAGCGGCGCCAAGCTGCGCAGCGCGCTCGAAAAAGCCATTCCGTTCGGCCGGCTCGGGCAGGCCGAAGACGTGGTCGGCGCGGTGTGCTTCCTGGCTTCGGACGATGCCCATTTCATTACCGGCCAGGTGCTGTCGGTTTCCGGCGGCCTGACCATGGCCGGCTGATCCGGCTATCCAGAAAAGAAAAGTGCGGGGCCCCTACCCCACGCACACAGCAGAGAGACAAATGATTCAACGCAGCCAATTCTTCGTTGCCCCTGCGCGGCTCGTTTCGCGCCGCGGCTTTGTCGTCCGCGCGGCCGCTGCCGTCGCCGGGCTGGCCATGCTGGGCGCGGCTCCGCTCGCGTCCGCCGCCGAGACCGCCTATCCATCCAGGCCGATACGGATCGTGCTGGGGTTCTCGGCCGGCGGAGGCACCGACGCAATCGCGCGCACGCTGGCCAAGCATATGTCCAGCACCTTGGGCGCCAATGTCCTGATCGACAACAAGCCCGGCGCCAACGGCAATATCGCCGCCGAAGAAGTCAGCCGCTCTCCGGCCGACGGCTATACCTTGCTGTACAACACGTCTTCCATTGCGTCGAGCCCGGCGCTGTACAACAAGCGCCTTTCGTACGATGTCTCCAAGGATTTGATCCCGGTCGCACGGACCGCCAGCCTGCCCATCGTGCTGGTGGTTCCCGCCAAGTCTTCGCTCAAGAGCGCAGCGGAGTTGGTGGCCTACGCCAAGGCGCATCCCGGCAAGCTCAACTACGCATCGGCCGGCAACGGCAACGTCACGCACCTGGCTTCGCTGTCGTTCGAGGACGCCGTCGGCATCAAGGGCACGCATATTCCATACAAGGGCGAAGCGCCCGCGCTGGCCGATTTGATGGCCGGCATGGTCGACTATTACTTCGCCACGTCGGCGGGCGCGATTCCCGCCATCAAGGCGGGACGCCTGAAAGCGCTGGCGGTTGCAACCAAACAGCCGCTGGATACCCTGCCCGGCGTCCCTACCCTGGACGCCACGGTGGCCAAGGGCCTGGATCTGTCCGCGTGGTCGGGCCTGATGGCGCCGGCGGGCACGCCGCCCGAGGTCATCGCCAAGCTCAACAGCGCCGTGGCCAAGGCGTTGGCCGATCCGGAAGTGCTGGTCTTCTTCGCCAACCAAAGCGCGCAGGCCACGCCCTCCACGCCCGGGGAATATGGCGTGTTCCTGACGTCGGAAATGGGATCTTTGGCCAAGGTGATCAAAGGGGCTGGCATTACTTTGGATTGAACGGTCATAAAGCGCTACGCTCATGAAGCGCAGCGGCTGGAAGCGCAGCGGGCGGAGATGCGCATCTCCGCCCGCTGCGTTTCAGGCGGCCAGATCAACGACCGCGCGTCCCACCGTCAGGCCCGCCAGCATGCGCTGCAACTGGCCGGGCAAGTCGTCCAGCGCCAGGGTGTGCACCTGATCCAGGGCGCGTTGCGGCTTCAGGTCGGTGGCCAAACGCTTCCACAGTTCGGCTTCCAGATCCATGTAGTACGTAAGATTCACGCCGATCAGGCGCACGCCGCGCAGGATGAACGGCAGCACACTGGTCGTCAGCGTGTTGCCCGCTACGTTGCCGTAGCTGGCCACGCAGCCGCGCGGCTCAAGCGTGCGCAGGATCAAATCCAGATGCTGGCCGCCCAATGAGTCCAGCGCCGCAGCCCAGCGCGCCGCTTCCAGGGGCCTGCCGCGATCGGACAGGTCGGCCGTGGCCAGCACTTCATGGGCGCCCAGGGCGCGCAAATGCCCTTCCTGGCCGGCCTTGGAACTGACGGCTGTGATTCCATGGCCCAGTCGCGCCAGCATCTCGATTCCCATGCTGGACACGGCGCCGGTGGCGCCATTGACCAAGACACGGCCCTGTCCCGGCCGCACTCCCGCTTCCTCCAACAGATGTACGGCCAGCGCGGCGGTATAGCCGGCAATTCCCAGCCCGGCCGCCTCCAGTAGCGTTATGCCGGGCGGCAGCGGCGTCACCCAATCAGCCGGCACGCGAAGGTACTGCGAAAAACCTCCGTCATGGTCCACGCCGAAACCGCGTCCCAGCACGGCGACTTCGTCGCCCTCGCGAAACGCGGGATTGTCCGACGCCACCACCCAGCCGGATGCATCGCCGCCGATCACGCGCGGAAACTGGCGGATCACCCGGCCGTGTTCGGTGGTTGCCAGGGCGTCCTTGTAGTTGACGCCCGCATAGGCGGTGCGGATGAGGACGCCGCCGGGCGATAGCTCAGCCAGGCCCAACTGCACGACGCCCGCCGTCAGGCCGGCGCCTTGGCGCACCTGGAATGCGCGGAAAGCACTCTGGTCGGGCAGGCTGTGTTGCGGTGTGTTTGTCATCGTTAGTTCCTTTGCGGCCAATGCCTGGCGCTGATGTTGGTTGATATTTATATGAGTCGTTTTTCCGAATTACACGCGGTTTGCAAGTATCATTCATGATGCTGAACGCGATGCATGAATGCAATGCGCGAACGCCTCCTTGCCTGATCCCGCCCATACATGAAAACCCGATCCGAAACCGCTCCTGCCTCCACCGAACCTCGTTCCCTGCTACGCATTCTCGGTATTTTCGAGGTGCTGGCCCGCACTGAAGGCGGCGTGACGCTGGCCGAACTCAGCGGTGCGCTGGAAGCGCCCAAGAGCAGCCTGCTGCTGCTGTTGCGGCCGTTGGTGGCGCACAAGTACCTGATGCATGGCGACGGGCGCTACGAGTTGGGACCTTCCATTTTCCAGTTGTCCGCCGAAGTCCTTGCCAGCGCTGGCATCACCCGCATCCTGCGGCCTTACGTCGAAAAACTGGCTGCGCAATGCGATGAAAGCGTGTTCCTGGCAATGATCGATAAAGAGGCCAAGACCGTAACCTACATCGACAGCATCGACAGCCGGCAGGCGATCCGGTATTCCGTGCCTATCGGCACCAAGCGCCCACTGCACGTCTCGGCTGCCGGCAAGGTACTGTTTGCCTTCCAGGATGCGGACTGGTGCAAGAAATACCTGAAGACGGCCAAGTTCAAACCCCTGACCAGCAAGCCCCTGCCGGAGCGGGCGGCCTTCGAGGCGGAGCTCAACGAGATCCGCGCTTCGGGCATTGCCGTAAGCATCGGCGAAGCGGTGGCCGGCGCGGCCGGCATCGCCGCGCCCGTGGTCAAGGCGGACGGCTCGGCCACCTATGCCTTCATGATTGCCGCGCCCATCGACCGGCTGGTGGAATCCATGCCGGCGCTGCGCGAGTTGCTGCTCGAGGTGGCGGCCGACGCATCCGAAACTCTACGTCACATGCCCGGCGGCTGAGCCGCTGCCTACCCTGCCCCGCCAATGCTCGCGCTCCTGCGGGACGAGCCACTTCTCCAGAGCCGCATCCATGCTGGCCGGGCTGGCCGCCACTGGAGACGTGGGCAGACCGGGCGCGGTGCGCGAGAAACGCGGCGCCGGCGCCGGCTGCGTTACCCCGTCGATCTCCACCAGCACCTCGCGCTCACGCATGTGAGGGTGCATGCCGGCTTGGTCCATGGGAAGCACCGGTGCCACACACACGTCGGTCGTGCCCAGCAGGTCGCACCATTGCGCCTGAGTGCGGGTCTTGAAACGTTCGGCCAATATTGCCCGCGCGCGCGGCCAGCCTTCGGGGTCGGCCTGCCGACCCAGCGAGGCCCGGTCGATCTCCATGATCTCCAGCAGGCGATCATGGAATCGAGATTCCAGCGGCGCCACCGACACCCATTTGCCGTCGGCACACTCATACACGTCGTAGAAGTAGGCGCCCGAATCCAGCGTATTGGCACCGCGCTCATTGCGCCACAACCCCGCCGCATGCAGGCCAAACAACGCGGTGCCGAGCGAGGCGGCGCCGTCGACGATGGCGGCGTCCACCACCTGCCCCATGCCGGACTGGCGCGCCTCGATGATGCCCGCCAGCACGCCCAGGGCCAGATACAACGCGCCGCCGCCGAAATCGCCCACCAAGTTCAGGGGCGGAGTGGGCGGTTGGCCGGCGCGGCCGATTGCATCCAGCAGGCCGGTCAGGCCCAGGTAATTCAAATCATGGCCGGCCACCTGGGCCAGCGGCCCAGTCTGGCCCCAGCCCGTCATCCGTCCGTAAACCAGTTTGGGATTGCGCTCCAGGCAGGGCTCGGGCCCCAGGCCCAGGCGCTCCATCACGCCAGGGCGGAAACCTTCGAGCAGCGCATCGGCTTCTTCCACCAACCGCAGCAGCAGATCGCGAGCCGCTGGGTTTTTCAGGTCCAGCGCGATGACCTGGCGGTTGCGCAGCAATAGATTGAACTTCAGCGGCCGCTCGATGCCGAGCGCGGCCGGCTCCGGACGGTCGACGCGCAGCACGGTCGCGCCCAGGTCGGCCAGCAGCATGGCGGCCATTGGGCAAGGACCGATGCCTGCCAATTCGATGATCCTGATTCCCTGGAGCGGCCCCGTCATGCCTGTACCCCGGCGCCAACGGTGGTTGCATCGGGGGCCTGGGGCGAACGCAGCAGGTATAGCCCGCGTCCGCTGGCGATCAAGTGGCCTTCCATGTCCAGCACCCGCGCCTGAGCCGTGGCGAAACGCTTGCTCAGGTGGATGATCTGACCCTCGACCCGCAAATTGCCCGGCGTTGCCACGCGATGATAGTCCACGTGCATGTCCATGGTGGGCACCGGATGTCCGAATTGCAGCGCGACCGCGTAGTCGCCCGCGGCGTCGACCAGCGCGGCCAGTATGCCACCATGGGTGGAACGAATGTCGGGGTTGGAAATGAGTTCTTCGCGCCACTGGATAGCGAGGACGATGCCCTGCGGGCCGGCGTCTAGCACGGACATGCCAAGCCAGCGGTTGAATGGGCTGCGGTCAACCATGCGGTTGGCCATTTCCAGTAGTGAGGAACTCATTTTTTTTCCAGTTGCACATCGCCCGACTGCGATGGAATTAAGTTTTCGTGCCTAATTACACGAAAACGTTGAATTCATATTTATGAATGATATTCATAATTTACCAATAGCAGCGCGCAGCTGCAAGCCGCTTCTGTCGATCAGATCGCCGCGGTATCCTCTCAAATCCGCGTGGGTTCGGGCGGCATCATGCTCCCCAACCATGGCCCTTTTGTCGTTGCGGAACAGTTAGGCACCTTGAACGCCCACTACCCTGGCCGGATTGACCTCGACATGGGGCCAGCTCCAGGCGGCGCCGCCGCCGCCGTTCGTGCTTTGCGGCGCAGTGGCATTGAGAATGACTTCGCCGAAGACGTCACTGAAGTAATGGACTACCTGCCAACAACGGCAGGCGTCCTGTCCATCATGTGCCCGGTGTTCACGATGTGCCGGTCTGCATTCTGGGGCCGAGCATGTGCGGCGCCCAACTCGCTGCAGCGATGGGCCTGCCTTAAGCCCTTACCTCCCACTTCGCACCCAGGATGCTTGACGAAGCGGTCGACTACTACCGAAAGAACTTTCGTCCGTCGGAGTGGATGGCGGCGCCCTACGTGATAGTTGGCGTGAACATATTCGCCGCAGACTCGAACGAGGAGGCGGATTTGCTTGCGAGCTCCCATCGCCAATTGATGCTCAATTTGCACATGAGCCGCCTTGGATTGCTGCCGCGCCCCGTTGAGGATTGTGTGGAGAGCCTGCCCGAGACCGAACACCGCGTGCTAGAAGAAGTTCTAGCCGTGACGGTGGCAGGCGATCAGCAAAAGGTGCGCGCCTGAATCGAGGGCGTGATAAAGCGCACGGGCGCAGACGAACTGATGATAGATTGCCGGATCTACGACCCGCAACATCGTTGCCGCTCTCATGAGCTGGTCGGAAGTGCGATTCGCTGATTCAACGACCTTTGCTGATTTCGCCAAACCGCCATGCTGACGCGCGACCTCTTAGATTGTGGCAACAACGTCAATATTTTGCCCGGCACGCCCGCTCAACCGGCTTGGACAATGGATGTCATTGAACAGTCGAAGCAAGACACCTTATCCGGAAGGCCGACGGGCACAGTCGCTTGGCTTTTCGCATATGGCTCGTTGGTGTGGAATCCGGTTATCGACACACGAGAACAGCGCATGGCCTCGCTTCTCAGTCGGCATCGTAGTTTCTACCTTCGCTTGATCGCCGGCCAGACGACACGGTCGGTACCAGGACGCATGTTGGCGTGGCAAGATGGTGGAGAGTGCAGCGGTCTGGCTTGTCGCCTTGAAGAAGATAATTCGCTCGACGAACCACGCCTGGTGTCAGTCTGTGAAATAGTGCACGGGCTATGTCGGCCCGTTTGGACACGAGAAGGCCTGACGGATGGACGTATCGCTTCCGCCTTTGTCTTTGTGGCCGATTCGGAGCATCCCCAAAATCGCGTGACACACGAACTCAATGCGGTTGCCATCGATGGCACCACGGCCAGCAGCCCATTCGGGAGCGATCGTGAGTACCTCACGTATTTGGAGGAAGCGCTCACTCGCTGGGAAATCCGCGATTCACATGTGAGCAACCTTGCGCGGCGCGTCAGGGAGCTAGCCCGAATGACAAAATGCCAAAAATTTCCCGGGCTTCGCAATCGGCTGCCAATCCAGCCACACAATAACGCCCCAAGCGCTACCCGATTTCGCGGCCTATTGGGCATACTTTCGTGCGTGCTGCCGCGATATGCGATTTCCTCGGTCGACCAATGATGTCTGTATGAGCCGAGGAGCAAAAGCCAGTACCTAAATGCGCATTATCACTGTGAAAATTGAGTCATTGTTGATCTATGGTATCGCAGATACTTGAACAGAATAAATACTAGGGCGTGTCCCACGTCCTCTCATTACCGGATCCGGGCATGCCTGTTATCGCCGCTGTAGCGAGCACGCTTGTCTGTCAAAGACCATAAGACGTTATGGTTCCACGACATTCTGTCTCCCGAGCCGGGCAAGTCAATGCCCTTCCCGGAGGACTTGGCGGAGATTCTCGAATTTTCTTAACTCGCACGTGCGGAAAGGGCAGGCCCCCCTGCGCGGATACTTATCCCCTACCACCAGGGGATATCCCGATCCACCGCAGCAATGCTCGCAATTCTCCATGCCAGTCAACCAGAACTGCAAGATGAGGATCAACTGTTCGCGCAGCTACGTGCCATTCGCCCTCGCGCATGGCCGAATTTCACGATGGTGGGGTGGATTGATGATCTTTCCGGGCGAGCGGGACGGCTGTCTGCAGCGCTTGCGCGACGCTACACCTACCAGTTGCATCATGTTCCCACTCTGGGCCGGTTACTGGAGAACGTGGGTCGAGGCGTGGAGGTCGACTTAGGAAAACGAACGCCCTAGCAGTCGCCTCCTCACGCCTGAATCTGCTAGCTAAGTGCAAAATTCAGGCGAGGCTCTGATTTTTCCTGCAATGCCTCCCGCGTGACGCCAAGCGCAAGCTCTTTTACAACCAACCCTTCTTCGGTGATGTCCATCACCGCCAAGTCGGAGATGATCCGGTGCACCACGCCACGACCGGTCAGTGGTAATGAGCAGTGATCCAGGATCTTCATGCCACCGTCGCGCGTGTTGTGCTCCATGAGCACGATGACCCGGCGCGCCCCGCCGACCAAGTCCATGGCTCCGCCCATTCCCTTGACCATCTTGCCGGGGATCATCCAATTCGCAAGGTCTCCTTGCGCGCTCACCTCCATGGCGCCCAGGATCGTGAGATCCATATGGCCGCCGCGGATCATGGCGAATGACATCGAGGAAGAGCAGATCGACGCGCCGGGCGCCATTGTTACCGTCTGTTTGGCGGCATCGATAAGGTCCGGATCGATTTCATCCTCATAAGGGGGAGGCCCGATGCCGATCAGCCCGTTCTCCGATTGCAGCCAGACCTGCATGTTGTCGGGCACGTACTGCACCACTTTCGTGGGCAGTCCGATTCCCAGATTCACGTAGTCGCCGTCGTGCAGTTCCTGCGCGGCGCGCGCCGCCATTTGCTCGTGTGTCCATGCCATTGCGTGTACTCCTTACTGCGGCCGCGAACGGAAACTCTTGCGCTCGATGCGCTTTTCCGGGTTGGGGACGACCACGATGCGATCGACGAAGATTCCCGGCAGGTGTACGTCGTCGGGATCTATCTCACCCTCGTCAACCAATTCCTCTACTTCCACAATAGTCACAGCGCCAGCCATCGCTACATCCGGATTGAAGTTCCGCGCGGTACGCGCGAAGACGAGATTGCCGGAGCGATCCGCGCGTTTCGCCTTCACCAGCGAAACATCCGGCTGTAGCGCGAGTTCCATGATGTAGGTCTGGCCGCCGAATTGCCGGATCTCTTTGCCGTCTTCGACGACGGTCCCTACGCCAGTCCGCGTGAAGAAGGCGGGAATGCCTGCGCCGCCCGCCCGCAGTCGCTCCGCCAGCGTTCCTTGCGGGTTGAACTCCAGCTCGAGCTCGCCGCTGAGATACTGCCTTTCGAATTCTTTGTTTTCACCGACGTAAGACGCGATCATGCGTTTTATCTGGCGCGATTGCAGCAGCACGCCAAGACCGAAGTCGTCTATACCGGCGTTGTTACTGATGCAGGTGAGATCGCGGGCGCCGCTTTCGCGCATTCCCTCAATCAATGCCGAGGGAATGCCGCAAAGGCCGAAACCTCCCACGGCAATGGTCTGGCCGTCCTTGATCACCCCATGCAGGGCGCCGGCCACATCTCCGAATACTTTTCTCATTCTCTAACCGAAGTAATGGGGTTGAGTGCGTGGAATCACCCCCCGGATACTAGGGATTCGAACAGGCGGGAACAATGGATTTGGCGCAACCTTATTGTGCAATTCTGCACAGCAATCAGGTGGGCGGGTAAAAAAGCGTCGGCTGCGACTCGACCTGCTCCCGGATGAAACGCCAGACGAACTGATAGCGCTTGATCCTGAGCAGATCTTCGGGAGCCGCGATCCAGAGGCTGCGGGTAATGAGCGGCTTGTCGGGGAACAGGCTGATCAGATCGCCGCGCTGGATGTTGGCGACATAGGGCGTGAGCAGCACCAGTCCCAGGCCGGCAGCGGCGGCCGAACGCTGCGCGAGCACGCTATTGGAGGTGAAACATCGCTTGGGCGCGGGCACCAGTTCCTCGAGCACGCGATAGCGCTCGCTGACCGAGCCGTCGTGTATGTAGTCGACGAAATCGTGCTGAGCCACATCATCCAGTTCGCGGATGGGGGGATGCGCCTTCTTGTAGGCGGGAGAGCAGTACAGGAAATAGTCGATCTGCGCGAGCTTGGCGACCTTGTAGCGCCCCATTTGAGGCGGATCGAGCGTCACCAGTATCTCGACTTCCCGCGTCACGAGACTGGGGAACTGCGGCTGGGCCATCAGCTCTATGTGCAGGCCCGAGTGCTTCTGGCGCAACTTGGCCAGGCCCGGCGCCAGCACATGTATGCCGAATGCCTCAGGCGTTCCCACGCGCACATTCCCCTTGATGAAGTCGGCGGCCTCCAGGCTCTGCTCGACCGCGGCCAGCAGCGCGCTTTCCATCTTCTCGGCGTGGGGAATCAATGCGTGGCCGGCATCCGTCAGCGAATAGCCGCTGCGGCGTCGGTCAAACAGGACGACTCGGAGCGTCGCTTCAAGTCGGTCTATACGGCGTGACACCGTGGAGTGCTCGATACCCAGCTTTTCTCCGGCGTCGGAGATCGTTCCCAGCCGGGCGACTGCCAGGAAAACTTTCAGGTCGTTCCATTCGGGGTGCGTATCCATGGCCTATTGTGCATCAGCGCACACCAAGGGTGCAACGATGACCTTTGATAAACCGAACTCGGATCGCACAATTCGCCTGCAGTTGCGCACTGGAACGTTCCACTTCGCCGCGCCGCCATCGGGTGAGCACCGCCGAGAACATTCGCTGAATTATGTATCTGGAGTTGGAGTCGAAGATGACAGAGAGCCATCGCTACAAGAACTACACCGCGATCGAATTTGACCGTCCCCTGGAGCGCGTCCTGCGCTTGACGCTGAATAATCCCGAACGCATGAACTCGCTGGATTCGAAGGGCCACGCCGAACTGGCCGAGGTCTGGCGCGAGATCGACAGCGACCCGGAGACAAGCGCCGTGGTGATCCGCGGCGCGGGACGCGCCTTCTCCGCTGGCGGGGATTTCCAGATGCTCGAAGAGATCAACGACGACTTCAAGGCACGCGCCCGCGTCTGGCGTGAAGCGCGCGACCTTGTCTACAACATCATCAACTGCTCCAAGCCCATTGTGTCCGCCATTCACGGCCCGGCGGTCGGCGCCGGCCTGGTCGCCGCCCTGCTGGCCGACATCTCCATTGCGGCAAAATCCGCCCGTATCGTGGACGGCCATACCAAATTGGGCGTGGCGGCGGGAGACCACGCCGCCATCATTTGGCCCCTGCTCTGCGGCATGGCCAAGGCCAAGTACCACCTGATGCTCTGCGAGCCCGTGAACGGCACGCAGGCCGAAGCATTGGGCCTCGTGTCGCTTTGCGTGGACGATGACGCGCTGGAGGCAAAGTCGCTCGAGATCGCGGGAAGGCTCGCGGCGGGCGCACCGGCCGCGCTGCGCTGGACCAAGTATGCACTGAACAACTGGCTGCGCCAGGCAGGCCCCATCTTCGATACGTCCCTGGCGCTCGAATTCATGGGCTTCGGCAGCCCCGAGGCCAGGGAAGGGGTGAGCGCGCTGCAGGAACGGCGCGCTCCCCGGTTCGATCCGGAAATCGCCGTCTAGGCGGAGCGGCGCCCATGGAATCGATCAAGACTGTGGCCTTCATTGGCGCGGGCAATATGGGCGCGCCGATGGCCCGCTGTGCGCGGCGCGGCGGCTTCGACATCACGATTTGCGACCGCAATCCGGCTGTTCGCGAGAGTTTTGAGCGCGAGGGCGTCCGAACGACCGCCGACATGACGGATTGCGCCGCCGCGGACGCGATCATTGTGCTGCTCGCCAACGACGCCCAGATCAAGGACGCCTTGCTTGGCGAACGCGGCCTGGTTTCCGCCATTCCCGCCGGCCATCGCCCCACTGTGTGCATGATGAGCACCACGCTGCCCGACACGCTGCACACACTGCAGGCGCCGCTGGCGGCGGCTGGGGCGCGTTTGGTGGACGCGCCGGTCAGCGGCGGCATTGTCGGCGCCCAGGAAGGAACGCTCACGATCATGCTGGGCGGCGCCGAGGCCGATGTCGAGCTGGCGCGGCCGTTGATGCGCGCGATGGGCAACCGCCTCTTTCATTGCGGCGTGCTGGGATCGGCCCAGGTCGCAAAAATCATCAACAACATGCTGTGCGTGACCAATATGTACCTGACCGCCGAGGCCATCGAGCTCGCTCAGGCGCACGGCGTTGCCTTTGAGAGCCTCGCTCCCATCCTGGCGGTCAGCACGGGGATGAACTTCCTGACGGCCGACGCGGCCGTAGGCCGCGCGCAGTACCGCGCGTGGTCGCCGACTGAAGCAGCCTACCCGGACATTCACCGCATCGTTGCGAAGGATCTGCATCTGGCTCTGGCATTGGGCGATCAGGCCGGATTGGAGACTGGGATGCTCAGGCAGGTTTCCAACTACGTGGACGAGGACGGCTCCAAGGCAGCCGCTCTCTGGACACGCGCCGGGCACACGTCCAGCCCGGCATAACGACATACCGGGGATCCGGTAGAAGCCGGCGCCTACCGGCTATCACTACACCTATAAATACGGAGATGACAGGATGAAGAACCTCAACAACATTCTGCTTGCCACGGCAATGGCAACAGCCACGCTCATGGCGGGCAGCGCTTCCGCCCAGGACACCAAGACCCTGATACTGGGCGTATCCGCCCCGATGTCAGGCGCTGCCGCGACCTGGGGGCTGGGGCAGGAATGGACTGCCAAACAGGCCGCCAAGGAGATCAATGACGCCGGCGGCGTGAAGATCGGCGGAACGACCTACAAGTTCGAGGTCCGCGCGTACGACAACAAGTACAACGCAGCGGAAGGAACCAAGGTCGCGCAGAACATCGTGAATCGCGACAAGTCGCGCTACGTCGTCGGCAGCATTGGCACCGCGCCCATCCTGGCGCTGCAGTCGCTCACCGAGCGCAACCAGGTCATTCTTTTCACCTCGGCCTGGGGCAAAACCGTCAAGGGGCCGACCAAGCCGTACACCCTGACCCAGTCAACCACGCCGTTTGAAATCCTGGAACCGCTATATGCCTACGTCAAGGCCAAGCATGGGTCCATCAAGACGGTCGCCATGCTCAATCCGAACGACGCCACCGGCAAGGAAACCGAGCCGGTCGCCCAGCAGGCCTGGGAGAAGCTTGGCGTAAAGGTGGTGTCGGTCAACTGGTACGAGCGCGGCACCACGCAATTCCAACCTATTGCCCAGAAGCTGGCGGCGGCAAAGCCGGACGTCATCGACCTCGGTGTCGCGCCGCCTGCAGACGCAGGCGTGCTGTTCCGGGAACTGGCCGTGCTGGGCTGGGACGGCGTCAAAGTGCAGCCGGTGGGCACCGGTGCGGCGCAACTCGTGGACATTGGCGGCAAGGCAGCCAATGGCGTGTACATGGGCTTTTCGGGCGACTACTCCGGAGCCCAAGCCACCAGCAAGCAACGTGAGCTCAATGAAGGCATGAAAAAGGCCGTCGGGGAATCGCTCAACCCGTTGCAATTGGCGCCCTACGACTCTGTGTATGCCCTCAAGGCGGGCATGGAAGCGGCGCAAAGCGTCGAGCCCTCCGAGATCCTGAAGGTTCTGCCCAAGATTGTGTTCGAGACGTCCTACGGCAAGACGGCGTTCGGCGGCGAGGCAACCTACGGCTCGCCCCAGCAGATGCTCATCCCGGTCATGATCACGCAGATCCAGGACGGCAAGCTGGTCGAGGTGGAGCGCGTCGTGCCGGAAGAGCTTCAGAAGCGTCTGGCACAAGGAAAGTAATCAGAACGCCGGACGGCGATAAGTCGGGGGAGACAAGTTGGACGTTTACATGCAATTGATCATGAACAGTATGCAGATCGCCGCGGCGTACATATTGTTCTCGCTGGGCCTGACGCTCATATTCGGCGTCATGCGGATCGTCAACTTTGCGCATGGGGAGTTTTTCACGCTGCCGTTGCTGGTGATGGGGGTGACAGTCCCATTCCTGGTCAGCGAGCAGTTGCCGCTCTTCGCGTCGTATGCGCTGAGCGGCGCGCTGGGAATCGCCCTGACGCTGCTGCTTGGCGGCGTGATCTATAAGTTCGCCTTGCAGCGGTTCCAGCGCGACATGACTGGTTCCTTCGTGGTTTCGGTCGGCCTCTCGTTATTGCTGCAAGGCATATTCCTGGAGTCCTTTGGCGGCGTTCCCAATAAACTCCCCGCGCTGGTCGAAGGAACGGTGAACATCCTGGGCGCCTACATCACCATGCAGCGCCTGATCATCACCTGCTGCGCGCTATTAGTGGCCGTACTCATGTGCTGGACCATCACGTCCAGCCGCCTGGGCAAGGCCTTGCGCGCGGTCTCGGAAGACCATGAAGCAGCCATGCTGCAGGGCATTCCCTACCGCCGGATCGCCCTGGCCGGCTTTTTCATCGCGACCTCCCTCGCCGCTATCGCCGCGGTGCTGCTATCCCCCGTGACGGTCTCCAGCCCAGTCATCGGCAGCGACTATCTCATTCGAGGCTTCATCGCGATTGTCATCGGTGGGCTGGGCAGCATACCGGGAGCCATCCTGGGCAGCCTGCTGATCGCCGTCATCGAAAGCCTTGGCGGCTACTACTTCGACCCCACCTGGGCCACGATCACGATGTTCGCCCTGACCATGTTTGTACTTCTCGTTCGTCCGAAGGGAATTCTCGGAAATGGCTAAATCGCTACTCACCCCTGCAGTCGTCTCGGTCGGCCTGGTGGCGCTCGCCGCCAGCCTGCTCCAGGGCGGCGGCCTGGCCGCCAGTCTGGTCCTGTGGCTGGCCGTCAACGTGCTGATCACCGCCAGCTTCCGTTTCGTTACCTTGATCGGTGAACTCAACTTCGCCGTCGCCGGTTTTGTGGGACTCGGCGCCTACATGGCGGGTGTCGGCAGCGTATCGTTCAACTGGCCCTTCCTGGTCACGCTGGCCGCCAGCGCAGTTTTCGCCGGGCTCATCAGCCTGGTGTTCGGCTACATCACGCTGCGCGCCAAAGGCCCCTACTTCATGCTGATCAGCTTCGCCTTCACCGAAGTGATCCGCATGATCTATACCAAGACCGAAGCGATCGGCGGAAGCTCCGGCATGGTCGGGATCTTTCCGCCGTCCTACCTGGACGGCTATTTCCCCGCCCTCGTGGTTGCGGTCGTCCTCGCACTGCTCTGGGCGCTGTGGTTCATTGAGAAGTCGGATTTCGGAAAAGTCCTCGTGGCCATCCGCAACAACGACGCCCTCGTCGAAACCGTAGGCATCAACGTCCACCTGACGAAGGTGCTGTGCCTCGGCGTATCGTCGTTCGTGGCCGGAATTGCTGGCGCGCTGCTGGCGTACTCGAACAACGTCATCAGCCCAGGGGATTTCGGCTTCCTGCTCGCGGTATACGCCCTAGCCTATCTGAAGGTGGGCGGAGAGTCCCACATTCTGGGGGCCGTGGTGGGCGCCATCGTGCTGACGCTGCTCGGCCAGTTCGCCTTGAGCTTCGGTCCCTACGAGCACATTTTCTACGGAGCCGCCATCGTGATCTCGGTATTGCTGATGCCGGGGGGCCTGATCGGCCTGGGCCGTCACCTCAACAAGCGCGCGCCCGGACTGACTGCCGCGGCGAAGCCCCAAGCCTGAGGTCCTCATGGAAAACCAAGTACTACTGAAAGTCGATGGCATGAGCCGTCGCTTTGGCGGCCTGGTGGCTGTCAAGGATCTGAGCTTCGAAGTCCGCAAGGGAGAAATCCTCGGACTCATCGGCCCGAATGGCGCCGGGAAAAGCACCACCTTCAACGTGGTGAGCGGCTATTACAAGCCGTCGGGCGGCCAATTGACGTTCATGGGCCGGGACATCACTGGCCAGAGTGCCGCTCGAATTTCCCGACAGGGGCTGGTGCGGACGTTTCAGCACGACAGCATGCTGCGCGACATGACCGTCTACGACAACATCGTCGTAGGCACGTTCGCGACGTTGCGCAACAAGGCCGAACGCGATGCGCGCGTGCGCGAAACGGCGGCGCTCATGGGCCTGTCCGAGGTTCTGGACGAGATCGCGGGCAACCTTTCGCATGGACTGCAGCGGCTGGTCAGCATCGCCATCGCCTTCGCCGCCCGGCCAAGCCTGCTCTGCCTGGATGAACCCCTGACCGGCCTGAACCAGACCGAGGCCACCTCGGTGCTGGCGATCTTCCGCAGGATGCGCGAGGAATACGGTGTCTCGATGCTGCTCGTGGAACACAACATGAAGGCGGTCATGGACATCTGCGACCGCATCGTGGTGCTGGACTATGGCGTGTTTCTGGCCACCGGCACGCCAGCCGAAATTCAGCGGGACCCGCGTGTGATTTCGGCCTATCTGGGGAAGCGGCATGAACAATAACGAAAATGTGCTCGACGTAGAGCGTCTCTCCGTGATGTACGGCATCGTGCCGGCGGTAAGCGGGGCGAGCTTCACGGTGAAGCGGGGTTCCATCTCCACCATCGTCGGTTCCAACGGCGCCGGCAAGTCGACCATCATGAAAGCCTTGACCGGCCTGGTCGCGCCCTCGTCCGGGAAAGTCCGCTTCTATGGCGAAGACATTACCGGACTGGCGCCGGATGCCCTCGTCGCCAGGGGGCTGGTACTGGTGCCCGAAGGGCGACGGTTGTTCAAAGCCATGACCGTAGGTGAAAACCTCGAACTCGGCGCCTACCGGGAGAAAAGCAAGCATGCTATCGAGCAGGGCATCGCGAGCGTCCTGGAGCGCTTCCCCGCCCTGAAAACCCGGCTCAAATCGCAAGCCGGGAGCCTCAGCGGCGGCCAGCAGCAGATGGTTGCCGTGGGACGCGCCCTGATGGCCCGACCGCGGCTGTTGCTGCTCGACGAGCCCACCATCGGGCTCGCGCCAGCCATCGTCGACACCATCGCGCAGATCATCCAGGACATCGCGGCCGAAGGGGTGGACGTCATGCTGGTCGAGCAGAACGCAGAAATGGCATTGGAGATCGCCACCCACGCTTTCATTCTCGAACGTGGCGAAATCCAGTTGCAGGGCCTGGCCTCGGAGCTGGCCAGCAGCGAAGCGGTGCGCAAGGCCTACCTGGGAATCTGATCGCCACGCAACGCCCTATCCACTCATTAGTTTTCGCGAGGTAATTATGCAACGACTCGAAGGAAAGGTCGCTTTCATCACAGGTGGCGGCGCCGGCATCGGCCGCGCCAGCGCACTGCTATTCGCCAAGGAAGGCGCGCAGGTCGTCATCGCCGAGCGTGACACCGCCGCGGGCGAGCAGACCGCCGCCATGGTGGAAGCGTCGACGGGCCGCCCCGCCCTTTTCATCCACACCGACGTCACGGAACCCGAAAGCCTGGAAGAAGCCGTCAAGCGCACCGTGGCGCAGTTTGGACGCTTCGACGTGCTGTACAACAATGCCGGAGGATCCACCGTCCGCGACAGCCGCGTGACGGACGCGCCGGTGGAAGAATTCTGGTCCAAGATGAAGCTCGATCTGTTCGGGACCTGGCTGGGATGCCGCTACGGCATCCAGGCCATGATGGACGCGGGTAATGGCGGTTCGGTCATCAACAGCACGTCGATCTTCGCCCTGATCGGCACCCACGGCAAAGACGCCTACACGGCCGCCAAGGGCGCGGTCAGCGCGCTGACCCGATCGATGGCGGTGGAGTATGCCCAGTACCGGATCCGCGTCAATGCGGTGGCTCCCGGCGCGACGGCGACAGAACGTGTGCTCAAACTGCTGAAGGACGATGGCGTCACCAGCAAGTCGTTGGAAGGCCAGTTCTTCGGGCTGGTGCAACCGGAAGACATCGCCCACGCCGCGCTGTACCTGGCATCCGATGAGTCCCGCTCCACGACCGGCCACATCCTGGCCGTCGACGGCGGATTGACCATTTCCTGAGTGACCGGAGCCATCATGTTTCGCCATATCGTCATGCTCAGCTTCAACAACCCGCTCACCGGGCGGGACCACGAAGAAATCGTCGGCATGTGTCAGACCATCAAGGACGAACTTCCGGGCATCCTCGAACTGCGCTTTGCCACCAATGCCTCGGATCGCGCCCATTCCTACACCCACGCTTTCGTGGCAGACCTCGTGGACGCGGCCGCCCATGATCAATATCAGCAGGCCCCTGTCCACGTGCCGCTGAAGCAGAAAGTCGCGGCGCTCAGCAGGCAGCTCATCGTGCTGGACTACGAAGCCTGAGCGCCGGCCATGACACGACCACCCGAAACAAGGAACCTCATGCGGGCCACCAAGCTGTTCACCCCGATCAAACTGCGCGGCGTCGAGCTGCCCAATCGGGTGCTTATCTCGCCGATGAGCCAGTATTCCGCCATCGACGGGCTGGTGCAGGACTGGCACCGGTTCCATACCGCCGGCCTGGCACGAGGCGGACCCGGCAGCGCCATGATCGAAGTCGCAGCCGTCACCCGCGACGGCCGGGGAACCCCAGGCGACCTGGGAATCTGGAGCGATGAACAGATCCCCGGGCTCGCGGAACTCGCGCGCATCATGGCCACTCACGGCGTGATTCCGTCCATCCAGATCGGCCATGCCGGACGCAAGGCCAGCACCGGCCGCCCCTGGGAAGGCAACCGGCCGTTGGCGCTCTCCTCGGCGGAGCTGGCCTGGGAAACCACGGCCGCCTCTTCCGTGCCGGTTCAAGAGGGCTGGCCCGTGCCGCGCGCGCTGGACACCCCCGAACTGGCTGGCCTCGTCTCAAGCTTCCGCGCCGCCGCGGCCCGCGCAGTCAGCGCCGGATACCGCCTGGTCGAGATCCACGCCGCACATGGCTACCTCCTCCACAGCTTCCTCTCTCCGGTCACCAACCTGCGGCAGGACCAATATGGCGGATCGCTCGAAAACCGTATGCGCTTCCCTCTGCAGGTCGCGGCCGCCGTCCGCGACGCCCTGCCCTCCGACATCCCGCTGTCCGTACGGATTTCCGCCGTCGACGGCATTGAAGGCGGTTGGCAGCTGGCCGACAGCATCGTGTTTTCGCGCGAACTGAAAGCACTGGGCGTAGACCTGGTCGACTGTTCTTCCGGCGGCATCCAGGCACCCGCCACGGCGGGGCAAGGCCCGCTTGCCGTCAAGCGCGGCCCCGGCTTCCAGGTGCCGTTCGCGCAAACCGTGAAGCAGGAAGCCGGCATCGCCACGATCGCCGTGGGCCTGATCGTCGATCCGGAACAGGCCGAAGCGATCCTGGCAGAGAACAAGGCGGATCTGGTGGCAATCGGGCGCGAGGCGCTGCACAACCCGAATTGGCCCCTGCACGCGCGCCTGGCCTTGCAAGCCGACCCCGACTATCTCGCCTGGCCCGAGCAATACGGCTGGTGGCTCAAACGCCGGCCGAAGGTCTTTCAGGAGTAGCAACGGGGGCGCCTGAGCCCCATATTCAGGCAGGCTTACCTGTAGAATCGAGTCTAATTTCATTTTGATGACTCGATGAATACATCCGTTGATTCGTCCTCCGAAAAGCCAGGCATTCGCGAAGTGCGGGTGCTGTCGCGCGGGCTGACCATTCTCTCGGCGTTCGAGCCGAATAACGAGTGGCTGAGCAACTCCGAGATCGCGGCGCTCACCGGTCTGCCCAAGCCGACCGTCTCGCGTCTTACGGCCAATCTGCTGGAGGCGGAATACCTGCAATATTCCGCCCAACGGGCCGCCTACCGGCTGGGCACGGCCGTGCTCGCTCTTGGGTTCATCGCGGCTTCGCACCGGGACTTTGTCGTGCTCGCCAGGCCCCTGATGCAGCAATTCGCCGACCAGCACCAAGTCTCCGTGGTACTCGCTTCGCCCGACGCCAGCAGCATGGTCTGCAACGAGGTCACGCATAGCCGAGACATGATTTTCACCTTGCGGGTGCGCGCCGGCTCACGGCTGCGCATAGACCGCTCGGCCCTGGGCAGGGCCTTGGTCGGCGCAATGGGCGATGCGGAACGCACTGTGTTCCTCGACAAGCTTTCCGCAACCGACCCGCAGGCTTGGGAGCTGCTGAGCCGCGAAGTCCCGGCGGCGGTTTCACAAATGGCGAGCGACGGCTATTGCATCGCGGCCGGCACCCTGGAGGCCGGCACCAACGGCGCCGCCGTGGTCGTGGACACTCCGGAAGGCCCGCACACTTATGCACTGGGCTGCGCAGCGCCTTCGAACTCCCTGGAATTGCCGCGGTTGAAGCAGGAGGTAATCCCCGACCTGCTCGCCCTCAAGGCCCGGCTGGAAGCCGAACTCAGCAATATGCAGGCGGAATAATCATGGTACGGACTCGTCAATTGACACCGGGCACGCCGCGCGACGACGCGCAGGTCGATTCGCTGCGCCGGGGCCTGGAGGTGCTGCGCCTATTCGATCTGCGTCACCGCAAACTGACGCTGGCCGACATCGCCCGCAAGCTTGAGCTGACCCGCCCGACCACCGAGAAGCTTGTCCAGACGCTGCAAGCCCAGCATTTTCTGCAGGCCACGGGCGACAGCTACGAACCCCATATCGCCTGCCTGGCGCTGGGGCGGGCCGCCAAGAAAGGCCTGTCGACCGGCCAGGCCGCAAGGCCCCTCATGCGTGAGTTGTCTCAGCGTTTCGGCGTCCATGTCACGCTAAGCACGCGTGACCGGCTGCATATGCTTGTGGTCGAGCACTGCGTTCCTGCGGGCCGGGTACAGCTGGGCCTGACCACGGGCGCCCGTTTCCCCATGGCCGTCTCGGCTTCCGGCCGCGCCTATCTTTGGGGACGGCCACAAGAACAACGCGATGAATTGCTGGGCATGATCGAGGCCGACGCACCGTCAGGCGCATCTCGCGCGCTGGACGACGTCTACGCCGCGTTCCGGGAGCTGGAGAAAGCGGGCTGGTGCTACCTGGCCGCGCCCGTGGCCACGCACACCGCATCCATCGCCACTCCAGTGAAGGCGGGCTCCGATTTCGCCCTGGCCGCCATGGCTGTCAGCGCCGACGTCACGGAAGCGGTACTGCGAGACCAGGTCGCGCCGGCGCTGCTTGCCATGGCCGAGCGCGTCGCCCTCGCGACCGACGGCGAGGACTAACGAGGCTGCCCCAGGGCGCCGACCACATCGCGCACCGCCCTCAGGTGTTCATCCGAGGCGTGCGCAATCGCTTGAAACGCCGCGACAACGTCCAGATGGGTTGCCAGCGTGTGCTGTTCGGCGTCGCGCAGCAGGCGCTTGTGCATGCGTAGCGCCGCGGCGGGATGCCGTGCAATGCCACGCGCCAGATCGGTGGTGCGCCGGGCCAGCGCATGGTCTGGCGTAACCTCCGATACCAGGCCGATGCGCCACGCCTCTTGGGCATCGATGGGCTCGGCCGTGAAGGCCAGCTCCATGGCCTTGGAGCGGCCAATGAGCCGGGGCAGCATCCAGGCGCCGCCGTCGCCGGCCACGATGCCCAGACGAGCGAAACTGACTGAGAAGCTTGCGCGCTGCGCGGCGATCCGGATATCGCAAAAGCACGCCAGATCGCAGCCCGCCCCATAGGCCGGGCCATTCACCGCGGCTATGGTCGGAATGTCCGTCTCCGCCAGCGCCGCTGGCAATTGATGCACGGTCTCGCGGTAACGCGCCTGCACCTCGGCAACGTCCCCGGCCGAGAATCCCTCCCGTTCGGCCATCTGGCGCAGGTCTCCCCCCGCGCAAAAGGCCTTGCCCTCCCCTGTGATGACCAGGACGCGCACCGCCGGATCTGCGTTGGCCCGGCGCACCTGGCTGGCCAGTTCCAGGAACTGCGAACCGTCGGAGAAGCGGTTCAGGGTATCGGGATGGCTGAGGGTGAGCGTGACGACGCCATCATCGTCGTCGCGCCGGACGAAGGCCGGAGCGCAGGCCATGGTTACGCCCCGATCCAGCGCGGCGCGACCGGCCAGATTCCCGGCTGAACTGTCGAAATTCATTGAAGGTGGAAACTCGACATTTTTTAATCGGGCACTTAATGAAATTTGGTTCATTCACTTTGGCCGCACTGATTCATTGAACATGGCATTCTTCCCCAGAAAGTTCATTGAACTTGGGTGCTGATTGGGTCCATCACATCGCGAGTTCCCCCATGCGCGTGCCCCTGGCCTACCCAACAACGGCTATGAGCTAGATGTGATGTTTCAATAGGTTGTTCACCCGGAAGAGTCTGGGAAACTGGAGTTCTCTACGCTTCAACCACCCAAAAGCTTTACCCGGATGAACAGCCATAAGAATGCCAGACTTACGCCGCGAGGTCGTGAATTGCTGATTGAGCGCATTGCCAGCCAAGGACTCAAAACGGCGGCCCAAGCCGCCGACATTAGTCTGCGCACAGCGCGCAAATGGCAGCGACGTTTCGCCTTGCATGACAAGGCCGCGTTGGTCGATTGCAGTTCCCGCCCAGCTCGTACCCGAAGCACGATCGATACCCGGCTGGGTCAACACATCGAGCAACTTCGCCGCGCTCGCATGCCTATGTGGCGCATCGATGCCGTGGTCGGGCGTAGCGTGGCCACGGTCAGCCGGCATCTGCGCAGATTGGGGCTCTCGAGCCTGAAAGCCCTTGATCCGACCGTCCCGGTGGTGCGCTACGAACACCCTGCCCTTGGCGAATTGCTCCACATAGACACCAAGAAGCTCGGGCGCATCGTGGCACCGGGCCATCGCATCACGGACGACCGCCGGAACCATATCTGAGGGGTAGGCTGGGAAGTCGCCCATGTGGCCATTGACGATCATTCGCGAGTGGGGTCTGTGCAGGTACTCCCTGACGAGAGGCAACCTTCGGCCGTGGCCTTCCTCAAGGCCGCTGTGGCCCATTACCAAGCCTTGGGCGAGACAATTAAACGACTGATCACCGACAACGGCTCGGCCTATCGATCCCGGCTGTTTGCTCAGGCCTGCCGCGACCTGGGCATCAAGCACCGGTTTACCCGCCACTACCGCCCACAAACCAATGGCGAGGCTGAGCGCTTCATCCAGACCTGCCTGCGTGAGTTGACCTACGGCCGGCTCTGGAACCATAGCGACGAACGAACCGCTTCGTTGCCGGCCTTCCTGGCCTATTACAACGCCCGCAGGCCCCATTCCGCTCTCGAGGACAAGCCTCCAGCTTCTCGACTCGCTGGGAACAACCTATTGAAACTCGACACCTAGCGCAAACTCACCATCGTCGCGCGCAATTGCGACGCAGTCTGCCGCAATGGTGGGAGAAACTCCGCTACTGCCGCCGCTTCCTCGAAGGCGCCGGCCGTGAGGCTAACGTTGACGGCCGCCACGATGGTGCCGTCTTGATCGCGCACCGGCACCGCCAGGCCGGCGATGGAATCGTCCAGTTCGCTGTCCACCCAGGCATAGCCCTGCTCTCGCGCCAGCAGGATCCCTTCGCGCAACTTGTCTTTGTCCACGACCGTGGTGGCGGTCATCTTTTTCAGCTTGGCCGCTTGCAGATAGTTTTGCAGCGCCTCGTCTTCCAGGCCCGACAACAAGACCCTGCCCATCGATACCGCATGCGCCGGCAGGCGGCTGCCCAGCGACGGGCTCATGGGCAGGATGCGCTTGGTATGCAGGCGCTGCACGTAGACGATTTCTTCCTCGTCTAGCACCGAGACGGCGCAAGACTGGCCGATGCGCGCGCCCAGTTCCTCGAGCGCCAGCTGCGAATGCCGCCAAAAAGGCAGCGTGTACAGATAGGACAGCCCCAGGCGCAGCACTTTGGGAGTAAGCCAGTAGTGCTTGCCGTCGCTTTTCACGAAAGACAGTTCGACCAGCGTCATCAGGAAACGACGCACCGCCGTGCGCGGCAGTTCGACCGCCGACGCCACGTCGGCCAGCGTCTGGCGCGCCTCTCCCTGGCCCATGGTTTCGATGATTTTGAGCCCGCGCGCAAAGGTGCGGACGAAAGATTCGCTGTCAGGCGTTGCCATAGGTGCTCCTGCATACGTGCTTGACACGTCCGCAACCAACTCTCAGAATGACCGTATAGCGGATGTTTATGTCCGCTTAGCGGTCATTATAAGCAGACTGACCGTGTCGCGCAAGTCCGGGCCCGGCAATGCGCCTTTTCCCCACAACCCGCCCTGGAAAGGCCATGACTCAAACCACATTCGAGACAGATTTCTGGAAAGACGCCGCCACGCGCAAGATCTGGGACGACATCGTCCCCGGCGAGCCTCGCAAAACCATTCCCTACACCCTGACGCTGGAAGCCATTCAGAAGTACTGCCGCGTCGTCGACGACATGCACCCCCTGTACTTCGACGAAGCCTATGCGCTGAAGTCGCCCTACAAGGGCCTGATCGCGCCGCCGGCCATCCACATCCTCCTGATGTTCGCCTGCACGCCCACCGACGACTGGATGCGCAGCCCCGGCACGGTCAATGCCGGCCAGTCCTGGAGCTACAACATCCCGGCGCGTCCGGGCGACGTCATCCGGCTGGAAGCCCGCGCGCTGGACAAGTTCATCCGCAAGGATCGCCTGTTCGTCGTGCACGACAACGTCTTCTTCAACCAGAACAACGAAGTGATCTGCTCCGGCCGCGGCTGGACTATCCGGCCCGTGTAAGGAGCACCAAGATGACCCAAGTATTCGACTCGCTCGCGATCGGCCAGAAAATCGAAGGCGCGCCCTTCTCGCCCACCCGCGAATCCATCCGCGCCTTCTGCGAAGCCTCGCTGGACTACAACCCCCTGCACCTGGACGACAACTACATGCAGGGCGACTTCGGCCGCACCAACTTCGGCGGCATCATCATGCACGGCATGAACAACTTCGGCGTGATCACGCGCATGCTGACCGACTGGCTCTATGAGCGCGGCGGCGTGCAACGCCGCCTGGAAACGCGCTGGAAGGCGCCCGTCAAACCCGGCGACACGATCACCCCGCTGGCGGTGATCACCGCCACGCGCAAGACCGAGAAAAGCCATTGGGCGACGCTGGACGTGCAAGTGCTCAACCAGCGCGGCGAGACCGTGGCGGCAGGCGAAGCGATGGTGGAATTCCCCCGCTAAGACCCTCCGGTATCCGCCATGCGGATACCGGTCCAGAACAACCGAGGAGACAACAATGAATCGCTGGTTGCACACCGCAGCCTCCCTGTTCCTGGGAGCGCTGTGCCTGTTACCCCTGGGCGCGCGCGCCCAGGCCTTCCCCGATCGCCCCGTCCGCCTGGTCGTGCCCTTCCCGCCCGGCGGCACCACCGACATCCTGGCCCGCATGCTGGGCAACGCGCTGGGCACGGAATGGAAACAGCCCGTAGTGATCGAAAACAAGCCCGGCGCCAGCGGCACGATTTTTTCCGAACAACTGGCCCGCGCGCCAGCCGACGGCTACACGCTGATGGTGACCGCCACGCATCACGTGATCAACCCGGCGCTATACAAGAACCTGCGCTACGACAGCAAGAAGGACTTCACGCCAGTCGCGCAAGTGGCCGCGGTACCCAATGTGCTCGTCATCAACCCCGACTTCGCCGCGCGCAATCATATAAACAGCGTCGCTGACCTGATCGCCTACGCCAAGGCCAACCCCGGCAAGGTGAACTTCGGCTCGGCCGGCACCGGCGGCGCCAACCATCTGTCCGGTGAATTGTTCAAGTCCATGACCGGCGTGTCCATGGTCCACATCCCCTACAAAGGAGCCGCGCCCGCCTTGAACGACTTGCTGGGCGGCCAGATCCCGATCATGTTCGACTCCGTTCCCGGCGTGCTTCAGCACATCAAGGCCGGCAAGTTGCGCGCCCTGGCAGTCACCTCGCTCACCCGCTCCGCGGCCCTGCCCGACGTGCCGACGCTGGACGAAGCCGGCGTGAAGGGTTTCGAGGCCACGGCCTGGTTCGGCCTGTACGCGCCCGGCAACATGGATCCCAAGCTGCTCGCCAAGCTCTCCGGCGACGTCCTGGCCGCGTTGCGTTCTCCGTCCATCCAGGGGCAGTTCGCGCAGCAAGGCGCCATGCCGGGAACGATGACGCAGCCCGAGTACGCGCGCTTCGTCAACGCGGAAATGGACAAGTGGGCCAAGGTCATCAACGACGCCCAGATCACCATCCAGTAGGAGCAGGCATGACGGCAACACCAAGCAACACGCCGGCACGCGGCGCGCTCTCCCACATCCGCGTGCTGGATCTATCGCGCATCCTGGCTGGCCCATGGTGCACGCAAAACCTGGCCGACCTGGGCGCGGAGGTGATCAAGATCGAACGCCCCGGCACGGGCGACGACACACGCGCTTGGGGGCCGCCCTGGATCCGGGACGGCGCGGGCCAGGATACGCGCGACTCTTCCTACTATGCCGCCGCGAACCGCGGCAAGAAGTCGCTGACCCTCGACATCTCCAAGCCCGAGGGCCAGCGCATCGTGCGGGAACTGGCGGCGCAAAGCGATGTAGTCATCGAGAACTACAAGATCGGCGACCTCAAGCGCTATGGCCTGGACTACGCCAGCCTGCGCGCCATCAATCCGCGCCTGGTGTATTGCTCCATCACCGGCTACGGACAGGAGGGCCCCAGCGCCAGCAAGCCCGGCTACGACTTCGTCTTCCAGGCCATCGGCGGCCTCATGAGCATTACCGGCGAACGCGACGACCTGCCCGGCGGCGGGCCGCAGAAAGCCGGCATCGCCATCGCCGACGTCATCACCGGGATGTACGCCACCATTGCCATCCTCGCCGCGTTGAATCATCGCGATGTCTCCGGCCTGGGCCAGTACATCGACATGGCGCTGCTCGACTGCATCGTGGCCCTGGGCGGCAACCAGGTGACGGGCTACTTCGCCAATGGCAAGCTGCCCAAGCGCTACGGCAACGCCCATGCCAGCCTGGTGCCCTACCAGGTCTTCGCGGTGGCCGACGGCGAGATCGTCGTGGCCGTGGGGAACGACGACCAATGGCAACGCTATTGCGCGGCCATCGAGCGCCCGGACCTCGGCGCCGATGCGCGCTGGACCAAAGTCACGGGACGCATCCAGGGCCGCGACACCCTGGTGCCCGAGCTGGCGCGCAGCATGCTGGCTCGGCCCGCCGCCGACTGGATCGAACGACTGGAAGCGAACGGCGTTCCCTGCGGACGCATTAACGACTACGCGCAAGTGTTCCAGGATCCCCAGGTGCTGCACCGCGGCCTGCGCGTGGACATACCCCGGCCCGCCCACGCCGACGTCGACGGCCAGGTATCCACCATCGCCAGCCCGCTGCGGCTGAGCGACACGCCGCCGCGCTACGACCTGCCGCCGCCGCGGCTGGGCGACAGCACGGACAGCGTGCTCGGCGCGCTCCTGGGCTACAGCGCCGAGCAAATCGCCGGACTGCGCGCACAGCGCATCGTTTGAATGGACGCTCCCATGACGCAACCGGAATCCCCGCTGGCGATCTACCATCGCCACCTGTCGGCCGGACACCTGGCCTATCAGTACGACACGCGCACCGAAAGCGCGGTTTTTCCGCCCCGCGTGCTCGGCCCGGGCTCCGGCAACCCGGCGCTTGAATGGCGGCTGAGCGCGGGCCTGGGCACCGTGCACGCCGTGACGGTCGTGCATCCGCGCGACCAGACCACCTACAACGTCGTCCTGATCGACCTGGACGAAGGCTTTCGCCTCATGAGCCGGGTCGAAGGACGGCCCGCCATCGGCATGCGCGTGCGCATGCGCGCCCATACGCCGCCCGACGGCGGCCCGCCCTATCCCGTCTTCGATATCGAGGAGCCGGCATGACCCCCCCCCTGCAACGCGGCAGCGTCGCCATCGTCGGCGCCGCCGAATCCGACCTGGGCAAAGTCATGCCCGGCCTCGGCCCCCTCGACCTCATGGCGCAGGCCACGGCGCGCGCGCTGGACGACTGCGGCCTGCGCCTGGACGAGGTCGACGGGCTGTTCGCCACCACCTCGCAAAGCCGCATGCCCACGCTGGCGCTGGCCGAATACCTCGGCATCCAGCCGCGCTACCACGACGCCACGAACATGGGCGGCGCCTCGTTCATGACCATGGTTGCGCGCGCCCAGGCCGCGATCGAGGCCGGATTGTGCCAGGTCGCCGTGATCGCCTACGGCAGCACCCAGCGCAGCATGGGGCGGGCCAACGTCGCCGCGCCCGACCCCAATCCGCACGAGGCCCCCTACCGGCCCATGTACACCGCCAGCTCCTACGCGCTGGCCGCCTCGCGCCACATGCACCAGTACGGCACGACCCGCCGGCAGCTTGCCGACATCGCCGTCGCCGCCCGCCAATGGGCGCTGCTCAACCCGGTCGCCTGGGAGAAAAAGCCGCTCACGGTGGAAGAGGTCCTGGCCTCGCCCATGATCAGCGAGCCGCTCACCCTGCGCGACTGCTGCCTGGTCACCGACGGCGGCGGCGCGCTCGTGCTGACCCTCGCCGAGCGCGCCCGCGACCTGCGCCGCCCGCCCGTCTACGCGCTGGGCGTGGGCGAGGCGCTCGGGCACTATTCCATCTCCGCCATGCCCGACCTGACGACCACGGCGGCCGTGGCGTCCGGCGCCCAGGCCTATCGCATGGCCGGCCTGGCGGCGAGCGATATCGACGTCCTGCAGCTCTACGACGCCTTCACGATCACGCCCTTGCTCTTTCTCGAAGACCTGGGATTCTGCCCCAAGGGCGAGGGCGGCCGTTACGTCGAAAACGGCCGCATCGCGCCCGGCGGCGAACTGCCGGTCAACACCAGCGGCGGCGGCCTGTCGTATTGCCACCCCGGCATGTACGGCATCTTCGCGCTGATCGAAGCCACCCGCCAGCTGCGCGGCGAATGCGGCGCGCGGCAGGTCGCCGACTGCCACACCGCGCTCGCGCACGGCAACGGCGGCACGCTGTCCAGCCAGAGCACCGTCATCCTCGGCAGCGCCGCGGCGCTGTAGGGCCGAAAAGAAACCCCGCGCGGCGCTACGCCGCGCGGGGTTTCTTTCATGGAACTCTTGCGGCGGGTTCCGGGAATTCGAGGGCGGCGCGGCTGTGGGCCGACATCGGGATAGGGATCACCAGCCCCTTCACTGCGCGCCACCGACAAAATTAGTGTCTGCCGGCCCGCCACCAACAACAGCGGCCGCAGGCAGGCATCTAGACCGACTTCACCAGCTAGCTCTTACTGAGTTCGGTTCCTGTAAAGCCTCACCGATCGAGTTCCTCCTGCGGGGAGGACCATACTCCTCGGTACCTCGGCCTTCCCCGTAAACACTCACCTTCGATTTTCATGCTTGTCGAGGTGCGCTGCCTCCATCACTGATTGGGCTCGACGTCGGTTGGTGCACCATCAGCAAGGCGCGCAATATCGAAAAAGTTGATTTCAGCGAAAGCCTTAGCCGACGAATTGAGAGCATGGCAGCGCAGACGGGCGGAGCCCTTGGTTTCATTGGAAGAAGGCGCTGCCCTGGTGGTGCAGATGCCCCATAGGCCTGACCGCCCCAGAAGGTACTGGCCAGGTGCGAATCCATGGCAGCGGCAGCGCAGTGGATCGCAAACTGGTACCCGGCTCAGGGAGAGGTCGGCGAACTCACCCCGAGGAAGGGCCCTGCGCAGTAACGCCGGCTGTCCCATCCGTATCGCGATGGGGCCGCGCGGGCTCGCTCATGACAAGCGACACCTGACTGAACTTCCTTCTGTGACTGGAATTCTTATGACTGCGCCAGCCTGCAGGAAGCTCCAGGAGGACGGAATCGCATGGTTCAAAGGACATTGCTATTCCTGTTGTGCTTTTTTTCTGATGGGTAATGTCGGAATGGTGATGTGCTGGTGGCGCGCCGTACCTTGGGGGTACTCAGCTGCTGACGGTGACATTTACGCGTCTCTCGGTCAGGGATGGCGTTCCATCAATGAGTGATCAGTGTGAAACGGATTCAACATAGCTGTCGAATGCCACTCAACTTGGAATTTGTGTCACTCAAGTTGGAACTGGCTGTCGGAATTCTTGGGATTTGCGTCATCCAGCTTTGGAATCGAGAATTTCCGGTATACAAGCGCTGGCTCGGCTTTCGGCAAGGTTTTCCTGCCTTAGGTACGATTTCGCGGTTCGACTGTGGGGGGACCCGCTCGGCCGCGCATGCGCGAAATGCACACCGCCCAGTAGCGTATCGACGATTGGGCACGAAGCACCTCCAACAGAATGCCCCCTTTCGGGGGCATTCTGTTGCGAGCTCGCTTGTCGCGAGACGTCAGTTCGCAACGCGAGCGTCTGCGACTGCGTTCGCCGCCGTGCGGCTGCGCTCAATCTTCTCGAGTTCAGCAACGCCCGCATCAAAAGCCGCAAGCAATGTGCGCCTCGGCTTGCAATCGTCGTAGCCTCGCACGACGATGGATCGGGCTTCGGTGAGCATCGCCAGGCGCTCGATGTCCGAATCGCCGCACACCACAGTCGGCCCTCCATAGTAGATATCGTCCAGGGCCCTTCCCTGCTCATCCCGGTGTTCCATTGGCCACCAATTGTCCAATTCGGAACGGGCCGCGCCCAGCTTCGAGCGCACGCGGCCGGAAAATCCGACGGCCGTCAGGCCTCGCATTAGAGGGGCAAGTTGCAAATGCAGCTCAAGTGGCATCGCTTTGGCCGGACGCCAGCGTGACGGGATACCGATTTGGCCACCATACGGCACGGCGCCGTTGTATTCGCCGTAAGACGGCCCCGGCCGCCGTCGGCGCGGCTTTGCATCCGCTTCGCGTTGGGGGCTGACAAAATCGTCGTTGCACATGCCCGTTTCGTGGGGCCACGGGTGGGGCTCCGCGACGGGGCGCAGTCTGGCCAGTGCGTCTGCAACACGCTGCAGCAGGGCGCCGTCCGGGCCAACCAAGTGCGGAATGCATTCGCCGGCGTAGTAGATGCCCTCCCACTGGGGCACCACCATTTTCAGGCCGTTACTCTCCAGCCAGTGTGCGCGCTTGGCTTCCATGCCCTTGACCGCGGCCGCATACGGCTCGTCCAGGCACACATAGGTCCCGCTCACAGGGTCGAACCAGTCCGAGTCATGGTCTCTTTCAGGCATCTCGGTCAGCACTCTGGAGATGGAGGCGAACTTCTTGGTCGATACCGGTTGCAGGCCTGTCGCTTCCATGAAGCGCAAGCTGCGCTCCGCCTTCAGTAAGCGGTCCCGAGCCGCCTCTTGGCTGTCCACATTGGTCCGGTGTTCCAGATGATCGATGTACTCCATCCGGAAACCGTAGAGCCCGCGCGCATGGCTGACGAGGTGCTTGGCCACGATTTCAGGTAATGGACGAGAGAGATGCACACACAACAGTTCTCGGCCATGCCTCAGCCCGTTGGGCGTTTGGTCGTCCTTGCGCGCACGCCGGGTGAACCAGTGTACGGAGATGTAGACGGGAAACCCGCGCGTCGCATTTGCGACGGGAAGCTGACGTTTCGCGTGCACGAAATTCTCGTAGCCAGCCTGGCGACTGGCAAGATTGAGAGCGTCTGTGTGCGTGATGTTGTGCTCGCGGCTAATTTTCTTGGCGAGCTGCTTGATGCCGTTCACTGTGAGCGGCTTAATGCTAGCGGTATTCATGCGCTTCGATCCTCAGGGCCCCGTTTACAGAGTCACCGTCGCTCTGAAAGGCCGGAAGGAAGGCATCGGCCAATGGAAGATCAAAGCACTGCTCTAGGAGCTTCGGAAGACGGTGTCCTGCGCGTGCCAGCGCGGCCCCACTTTAACCTTCACGAATCGCTAAAGTCAATCATCTCGCTGACGCGTGCGCAGGGACGGGGCATCAATTGGCCAAATGGCAGATCCGGGGGCCTCCTATTGCTACGGGTCGCAGCAAAAAGCGCGAGCTATTCGAGGCGCTTGGCAGGGCACGCCGTGGTCGTCCAGTGCGGACAACTGTCTTCCCGTTCACACTGCACGTCGACTTGGATATCCGATTGGCCACCGATGCCGCCGATCTGGTGGCGCTGCAACCACACCACGACGACCTGGTCGCCTGCCAGCGAGCAGCGCAGGCGATGCTTTTCTGGGCTGCTGTTGATACGAAACATTGAGGTAACTCCGACTGAAAAGAGTCCTCATCTTGCCGTCACGACCGAGCGCGCGGCTAAATAAAAACGCCGATCAGCTCGAAAGCGGACCAGCGTCGACGCAGAGGCATCTACCTCCATGTAGGGGTGGATTAAGTTTCTCCCTCCTGTCCGACTTACGTCAAGCCCTTTTTATGGGGCAGAGCCCGGAGTGGCTTGTTAGGCCTCAACCGCCGCAAAGTTCCAAGTTGAATGAAATTTCGTACTCAAAATTCCTACTTGTTTGACACGACAGTTCCATGGTGACTGACGAATTTCACGTAAGTCCTTGATCTTATGCAGAGCAAGTTTCTGACGTGGATGGTCTTCGACATTGGTCATTCTCCGCTTTCTTGGTCACCTTCTTTTGCAGCGCTTGCTCGGCGGAAACGAGGCGCACGCGCTGCGCGAAGACGAGATCCTCGAGCTCCTGCATCTCGAGCTGATCCCACCGCCTCACCGCTTCCTGAATCGCAGCTCCCGCCGGCCCATCGGCAGCAGTGAAGGCGACATCTAGCGCCCTTGGAGTCTTGGGTCTGGAATCAGTGGAGTGATAGAGGTACAGGTCGACGAAATCTTCAAAGGCGATCTTCACACCATACTGGCGGGTGACCCGCTTGAAATCGGCAACAAGCTGCGCGGAATAGCACATGATGTACTCGCTCTGAACGGCGATGGCCTGGTGGTCTTGTCCAAATTTAAGCATGAATGGTCAAACCTGTCGGTGAGCCACTCGCCAGTATTAGCTGTTCATGCGCCGATTTAGAGCGCGTGAAGATGTGCCCACGCAGGCTGCTCGACAGTGGACCAGTCACTACGCCGCACGCCCATTTCAACCCTTGTGGGTCGGGGAAAAACCTGCGTCATACCCGAGATCCCTGCCTGTACTATCGTTTGGATTTCGGCGGCCGACGCTACCGGTGCATCAAATTCGCCCCGCCCTGACCACCATGTCATTAGTTCAAACCCGGGCTCACGGGGACAAGCGAAACAGAATTTGTCCTCCGCAAAGTCGTCTGGATGGTCATTAAACGCGACGTCTAAATCCTGTTTTCGCACGGCACAAAACTCCCGCGCTTCACAGGAAACATCTCGAAGCTCCATGACGTACTCGTGAATGCCGTAGCTACCTCCCGGGCGTCCTATAAGCGCAGTGCATTCAAGCAAAGCGAGACGGCGGCCTTCCTGGTATGCACCATACAAAACGACCTTATAGAACGTCATGTTTGTCACCCCTCCCAATTTTATTCTGCAGTGTGGAACTTAAAAATGTAGCGGCTCAAAGTCTGAGACTTCAATGACTGACGCAGAGGGCCGTACATTCCTGTTCCGTCTCACCTATCCATCACCGAGCCCATAAGCACGACCGAATACAGTCGAAATTCGGTCCCTGTGCATTCTCACCTTCGGTTGACCTTCGTCACGGCGGTCCAGCCAGTGCGAAAGTTCCCTGCCTTGCTAGCGCCTGCCCTGGAGTTCTCAAACTAGTTATTCAGCATCAGCAAGGCGCGCAATATCGAAGAAATCAATTTCGGCAAAAGCCTTCGCGGTGCGTGTACTGCTGTACCGCATTGCACGGGCAACCACCGGGGCGTCAGCGCCCGCCGCAGCCAAATTGGCGCCGCGAGTGTGCCTGAGCCACTGTGTCGACGCGCGCGTCAAAAGTGCCGCCTCTGGGGACTGTTTCGGCAGGGCTGCCGCAGCTGCGCCGAACTCTTCGCGCACAATGTTCCGAATTGTCTGGCGTGTCCGAATGGACTTCCACATGCCGCGCCCCCGCCTCGAGCGCGCGGAACCATACACTTGGGTTTCGGCTTGGGCTGGCGTGAAGGGCGACAGGATAAGGCCTAGATCCTCACGTGCAATCGGCATAGGGGATAGCTGAAACGCCAGGCGATAGCTCCGCAGCGCGTCAATCACGGCCGCATCGAGCGGGAGGTCTTTCCCTCGGACTTGAAGAGCCCAGTATGTACGACCAGTCTGTGGGTCCGTCAGGGGATGGATGTCACTCATGTTGGCCATGACCCCCTCAGTAGCCCGAAGTCCAGTCCCACAGTATAGGAGCAAGACGAATCGATTGCGCCAGTAGATGCGAATGTCCTTGGCTGTCGGCTTTTGCCGCCGGTCCATGCACGTCATCACAAGATCAAGCACGTTTGGAGGAACAGCTCCACGATTGGCCTGGCGGGGGGCGGACTCTTCTGAAGCTTTGCGCACCACCGCCGCGAATGGATTCGCTTGCGCATGTCTCGTCACCACCAGGTAATCCCATAGCAGGCTGGCAATACGCGCAGCGGAATCACGAGCTGACTGCGAAAGATGGCCGGCCCGAAAGGGTGTCCAGTCGGGAGTGCCGAATTGCCGCCCTGCCGGGTACACATGGAGATGAGCCTCCTCACGCAGAAACTGAACGTAGCTCAGCGCGTCTTCGTCCTTCCAAAGCCATGGCGCCGGCGCACCCCTCCAGTCGCAGTACCAAATGATGCGCCGAACCTCCCGGCGATAAGTCGCGATGGTCGCCTCTGCCCTACCCTTTCGCTCAAGCGACGCAAGCCACGCATTCAACAACACTTCAACCTGGCCAACGGTAGCTCCGGGCGCGGAGTTCCGATGCGCTTCACTCACGAGATGCTCCTTGCGTCGCGCAGCGAATTGACGCGGCGCCTTAGTTCCTCGCTCATCAGCTTCTCGTCTCTGAGCTTCTTCGCACTTTCCTCGATTTCCACACGTGCAAGCCGAAGCTGCTCCTCAAGTGCACGAGCTTCCTGCCGCATCTCATCGACGCGGAGCATGTTCTGCCGATTTTCCCTTGCGGCACGGTCAACGGCCAACTGCAACGATGATCGCAAGTCCGCATTCACTTGCTGCAGTAGCGTATATGCCTCTTCTCGCGCGGAGAGGCGAGCATCCGCTTGGCTGCCGTGCGCGAGGGCGATCTGCAGCTGCACGCGCAAGTCGCTCAGCTCCCTTTCGGCCATATCTGCCCGCTTCCGCTCTCTCTCGATTTCCAAGCGATTGAGCTCTGCCAGCTCGAGCGCCTTCTGCACCATTCCAATCGAATCCGGCGTAACCGCGGGAGGCGATGGCCGTTCTCCTTCAGACCGCACTTCGGCTGCGGTCACTAGGGCATCCAAAATGGATGGGCTGGCCGAACGGCACTTTTGCGCGGCGTGCCGCTGAACGGCGGCGTGCACCGTTCGTTGAGCGGGGGACCGGCCACCGGCAGCATCCCAGAGTACGCCAGCGAGCAGCTGGCGTATCAACCCAGCACCGAACGTGGTTCCGGTGATCGCCTCAATCTGAGGCAGGAGCTGATCCAGAAACGAGGAATTATCGAGTTCCCGCGAGATCATCGCTGTACGCCGTAGGAGTTCAGCCTCCTGATCAGCAGGCAGCGGCAGTTTTGCAGGCCTGGCCACGTCAGGCCCGCTTTAGATCTGCGCCGACGGCCCGTGCTTGGCGGCGCAGTTCTTGGCGCCTTAGAGCCTGGGCCTTCTTCACGGCGTCTTTCGCTGTGGGCGCAGCGATGCTCCACTTCTCGCACAACTCGTAATCCGGCGAGTGCAACCGGCCACCATAACTCCACGAACCATTGGGGAATCGGACCACCGTCCAACTCCGCCAGCTGCTCTCGTTGACCATACTCTTTCTCGCTTCATTCAATTTCACCTGAGTACGATAATGAGTATTTAAATACTCCGCAAGCTTTGAGATTTTCCATATCGACGAATATGGTAAATCTCAGGTAATACGCGCTGGGAAGGCATTTCGGTTTTTTTGCGGACCTCTCGGGGAGGTCTGCTCCGCAGCCACTAGGCCTCTATCTGCTGGGGGGCGGCGCCCCCTACCATTTCCTTCAGACCAAAACCGTACAGATCTTGCTCCGTAGGGTCCCCCCAGAGGTCCTGGGCAACCCACGTCCCGAACGAAGCCTTCACCATGGGAGAGGGTTCGCGTCCCTGCTCCAGAGTCTTCTTTGCAGACGGGTGCAGAGCCCTGAACGCTGGGCTTTCCTTAAAGCGTTCGAGCAGCTCGTTGCGCTTCTCCGGGTCGAGTTCCCGAACGTACCCCATCGCCTCTTCGGCGCGCCACGCAATGAAGCGATGAGTCAGTTCTTCCAATTGCACCTTCGGCGCCACCGGTCGCTCTATCTTGCGGGTGGTCACCTTTGCAATATCCTGGGCCGTCGCATACGACCCTCGCAGGGCACGAAGGAAGTAACCGGCAGGCGAATCCACCGGGGCCAGTCGCTTGTTCTCGAGGCGTTTCTCAACCATTTCAAGCGTCGCGACCAGTTTTCCTTGGTCCGTAGTGCCGATGTGCTCAAGCGCCTCCGCCTGCGATATACCCAAAGCCATGAGACGCGTCAGGTACGCCGCAGAGTCGACGGCGGGAGTCGGCAGCTGCAGAGGCTCCTGAGCCTTCTGGCTCACCCTGAATTGCAGCTCGACTACGCGGCGCCCCTCCTTGAATTCGAGGAGTTCAACGACCAGGTCAGTGACGTCGTTCACTTCGCGAATCGCCTTTAGCAAGGTGTCTCGCTTGAAGTACTTGTACTCCGGTACCTCCGCGGTCGACGGATTCCCTGTGAGAACCTGGTACCACCATTGCACGGTCTGCCGATTGGTCACCTTGCTGGGGTTCGTCAGATAGCGCCGGCAGTTCTCGTAAAGCGCCATTCCCCCATTCGTTCGCAGGCTGGTCAGGTAATACAGCGATAGCTTGGTGTACTGCATCGGCCGGAGCATCTCAGATGAGATCTCCGGCGGGAATGCATAGCCAAGCCATACAACTCCACCGCGCGAGTGCAAGCCGGCAGGGTTGTATAGCGTCGCCGAGGATATCAGCCGCTCGGATGTGTATTGTTTCTGACCCTCGATCTTGACCCGCACGTCCTGCAGCTGATCGATTTGTTGCTTGAGCAGTTCGGTATCGTTGCTGTTGTATCGCGTGTCGGCAACTACGTCTCGCAATGGGATCCAGAAGTACTTCGCATGATTTCGAACCTCGGTCGGCCCAGTCGTCCCGGGCTCACCCAGCTGCTGAGCGTGATAGATGAGCACATTGAACACCTTGCGGCCGAGAGACGAGAGCCCCCCCTTCTCAACGCGAACGGCGATCGTGTCATTCGACTTTTTCAGTGTGCGGTCATCGTCCTCACCTTCGAAGACTACAACCTGGCTCTGTACCGCCGATGTCGGTTCGGCGGCCTTTGGGGGCTTCTGAACGCGGCGCGCTCGGCTGTTCGAAGAAACCATGAGGTGTGCAGCCTGGCTCAAAATGGGGAAATTGCGCATAGTTTCGTAGAAAGGTGAGCGCAT
>NC_014641.1 GCF_000165835.1 Achromobacter xylosoxidans A8 | reverse complement strand
ACCTTTTATGCGATTCCATCACTCAATCGCGAGGCTGAAGGCTCTCCAATGGTTCGATCAGTTCCACCCACCTTTGCAGCGTAGAGATCGTTTGCAGAATCTCCGCAGTCGCATCGAGGGCTATCTCCGGCAGACTCCCCTGGCTCGTTGAGACCGACAGCCCTGCGCCGTTGATCACGGCGTGAGCCATGCCGTGCAGCCGCAGCAGGATGTCCCGAAGGCCATCCTGCCCTCGCGCACGCCCAACAATCCTGTCCAACTCCTCGACCGCGCTCAGAAGCGCTGTGGTGTCGTAGCTGCTTTGCGCACGCGTCAGCGCAGCCCGGTCCAGCCGGCCGTAGGCCGTGACGATGGTGGCGTCTGGATCGCTCATGTCCCTGCTCCTTTCTGCCCGGGGCGCTGCGCCTCTGCGGCAGCAGCTCGCGCGCGCTTGGCCGCCTCCCGAAACTGCGACTCCTTGACCCAGGGCTCTGGTGGCCGCTTCAGGTCGAGGTGGTAGTTGCCGAAACGCTTGATGCCCGAGGTCATGTACGGACTCAGGTATTCGACATCGGCCGCAGACACCGGCTCCCCGTCGGCGTACATCTCCTGCAGCACTCGCATCATGTCCACCGTGTTCTGCAGGATCACCGACGACGCCACCAGGTCGATGAAGCGCACCCGCTTCTGCTGCTCGTTGGGATCGTTCTCGTTGATCACGTCGCCCCCAAAGTCCAGCCACTTCGTGAATGCGTGGTACGACTCGATCTTGTTCGTCGTGGCACTGACTTCCTGGCGCATCTCCTTGCTGGAGATCCAGCGCAACAGATAGACGGTGCGCAGCACGCGGCCGAGTTCGCGAGCCGCGGCAAAGAGCCGGTTGTGCCGCCCTTCCTGGCTGAGCTTGCGCAGCAGCATCGGCGAGGCGATCCGTCCGGCCTGGATCGAGATGGACACCTGCATCAGATCTCGCCAGTGGTCGCGGATCAACTTCCAGTCCACCACGTCGCTGAACAGGCGGTCGATATGGCGATAGCGCGTGCCCTTCTCGGGTCGATAGAAGCGCAGGTCCTTCCAGTTCCGGATGCGAGGCATCAACTGAATGCCGGCCAAGTGCGTGAAGGCGAAGACCGTTTCCGACTGACCATGGGTGTCCGAATACACCGTGTCAGCCTGCACGCTCAGGCCCGCCTTCATCAGACCCTCGATGACATAGACCGCTTCGAGCACCCCTGGTGGTATGAAATGACGGAACACCGCGATGTAGTTGTCAGCCACATGCCGATAAGCCACCGCCCCCATGCGCCGGTACCGGAAATGCATGCCTACCAGCAGGTTCTGGTCGTAGAAATCGTACTGCGTGCCATCGGCCGCCACCTTCTTGCCCTCGCCCCATAGCTTGGGCAACTCGAGCCGCAGGTACAGCTCGGTCAGATCCCGGCAGGCGTTGTCCAACTGGTCCAGGCTCATGTGCCGCTGGTTGGCATAGGACAGCTGATGCGGTGTCACCCCATTGGACAGGTGGCGCGCGGCCTGGTTGGGCCCGAGGTTGCAGCCCATCGCGAACACGGTCAGCAAGTAGCGCTCGCGTGCGTTGCGAAGTTTGGGATCGTCGCCTGACTGCGGACCAAAATTCCGCGTAAATCCGGTCCAGTGCTCAATGTTGGCCAGAACATCCAGCAGGTTGCGCGGCACCGTGCGATTTTCGATAGCGGCGTGCAAAGCGATGGCTGACGCTGGCACTTCGCGCGCAACGACACGCCGCAAGGTCGGCTCGCCGGTGCTGCCGATCACCACGTCTCCTGCATGCTGCGGGAACTCTTCATCGACTTTTTCGGCTGTCTCGGTGAGCAGCTGCTTGAGACCGTCGACGAAGTCACCCGCGGTGGCTGGTATGCCGATCCGGTCGCAGTAAGTCGGCAGAAGCGCTTCGCACTCCTTCCAGGGCAATAGCTGCGCGCGATAGTCGGCAAAGGATTCCGAGCCTTCGATGCACACATCGCCGGAGCGCAGATCGCCGCTCAGATAACTGAACACGCACACCTCCAGGTAGCGCCGGTTCGTCGGGGGGCCCAAGCCATGCGAACGGCGCACCAGCTTGCGCCAGCGCTCAGAGGCGAACGACAGCGTCAGGTCGTCTGAGATCCACTCGACCTTGCGGTGTTCGTTGGCCAGCACGACCTCCAGGGCATCGAGCAGATTGCGGTCCTGGGTGGCCGCCTCGAACTGCAGCGCCTTCGCCATCCGGAACATCGCCGCGCGCCAGCTGCTGAAGGCCTTCCAGATCAACGGCAGGTGGTTGCCGCCGCTCCACACGCGAATTGCCTCGCAGTCCGTCCTCAGTTGCTCCAGGTTGCCGTGCGGAGCGAGCAGATCGCGCACGCGCTGCCCGGTGCTCGCGTCGTCCAGGTTTTCGGCGAGGATCTCCAGCACCTGCTCCAGCGTGGCCACCAGTTCCTCGCTCAGTTCGCGCTGGCGCGCCTGGATCACCTGCAGCTCCTCCTTGGCGGTTTTGTGAATGGCTCCGATGCGGCGAATGAACATTTCGGCCACGTCGTCACGCGCCCTCACGCGCATCTGACGGACCAAGGCCAGGATTAGCGTGTAGCGCTTGGCTGGCAGCAGATCCTTCATGTCGCCCGCATCGAGCGCGGATGCCATGTCGGCCATGTGCTTGAGCTTGGTCGCCGGCACGCCGTCGAGCAGCGTGTCGCTGTCGGGCAAGGACTCCAACCAGGTCATCTGGTCCAGCAGGAGGTCGAGGTGCTTGCGCGAGGCTTTTTTCGCAGACTTCTTGATCTGGTTGTACAGCGTGCGTCGGGCTGGAAGTTCGGCCATCAGCAGCCGATCAAGCCAGTTTCGCTGGGCCAGGGTCAGGCGTTGGGTGATCCGCTTGTGCAAGGCAGCCTCGGCGGTCGAATGCGCCTGCTCGGCTATTTCGTCGAGTGTTCGAAACACCGGCAGCTCGTAGCCCAGTCGCACCAACTCCTCGATCGTGATGTTGATGATGTCCGCACGGGTCTCCACGATGCCGGCGGCGTCTTGGGCGATCCGGCTCGTCAGCTTCCTTGTCTCTTCATCGGTGTAGGGCTTGACACCGAGCAGTTCGCGTATCGCCTTGTGGTGGCGATACAGCGTGGCCAGGGACGCGAACTCGATCTTCTCGGTCGGCGCCATGCCCAGGGTGGCGGAAACATGCTCGACCAACTCGACAGGAATGACTTCGAGCGCCGGAAAGTGACGCAGGAACTCGAAGCATTTGAGCAGCACGAGCAAGGCCAGACGACGTTCCTGCGTTCGCGAATGTTGCTGCGCCCATTCGATTTCCTCCGGCCTGGGCGTGAACGACGCCTGTAGATCCTTGAGCGTCAGCGTTCGAGGAAATCGAGGGTAAGCCGTACGTTCTATGCTCGCCATGGCACAAAGCTCCCGCTGGTCAGGGTCGATCTGGACACGCAGCGTAGCCGATCAAAGACCACTCGCCCGGCGAAAGGTAGGCACTTCCAGCAGGCTGGCCAAAAGCACGGTCGGATGAACGAAAATGGTAGTCGTTCTTATTTGAGGTTGATTGAAGAATGAAGCGCTTGCTATTGATTCTGTGGGTTGGGCTGTGTTTCATGGGCTCTGCCACCGCGCAGACCCCTCCTGCTGGAGCCGACGAAGGACCGCGTCAGCTATGGCAACTCCTGGACTATGTTGCCGTGGACTACGGTGGTGCGGTCGACAAGGGCGCCATCGTCAGGGAATCGGAATATGCGGAAATGCGCGATTTCACTGCCAATGCGGTGACCCAGGCGCGCGGCCTTCCTGCGCATGCCTCCAAGGACGCGGTAGTCACTGCTGCCACCAAACTGCAGGAGGCTGTCTCCAGCAAGGCAGATGGCGCAGAGGTCGCGCGCCTGGCGCATGAAGCGGAGGCGCTGCTGGTGGCCGCCTATCCCATTCCCGTGGCACCGAAGGCCTTGCCTGACCTCAAGCGAGGCGCAGCGCTCTTCCAAGCCCAGTGCGCATCCTGTCACGGCACCGCGGGCGCAGGCGACGGACCACTCGCAGCCAAACTGGAGCCACCGCCGATCGCTTTCACGGACCGGGAACGTGCTCGCTCGCGAAGCCTCATGGCGCTCTATCAAGTCGTCTCCCAGGGCGTTACCGGCACGGCGATGCCGAGTTTTGCTGCGCTGTCCGATGAGGACCGATGGGCGCTCGCGTTCTTTGCCGGCACACTTTCTCATGACGCCGGCATGCGCGAACGTGGCGAGCAGCTGTGGAAACATGATGCCGCTGCCCGCAAGGAGTTCGCCGACCTGGCCGCGGTGACCACGGGCACCGAGGCTGCAGCGGCCGGCCGCATCGGATCCGAAGCGGCCCGTGATCTGACGGCCTTCGTGCGCAGCCGACCCGAGGTGGCATCGGCAGCCGGCAACGCCGGCGGGCTGACCCTGTCCCGCACGCGCTTGGGTGAGAGCCTGGCCGCAATTCGCAAGGGCGACAAGCCTGCGGCAACCCGACTGGCGCTCTCTGCCTATCTTGATGGCTTCGAGCCGCTGGAGCCGTCCCTGGGTGCGCGCAACAAGGCACTCCTGACCGAGGTGGAGAGCGGCATGCTGGCCTATCGCTCGGCCATCAACAACGGCACGCTGGCCCAAGCCGAGGCCGCGGCTCAAAAGCTGGACTACCTCTTTGCCGAGGTAGAAAAGGAACTGGGCGGCGAATCGGCGGACCCGCTCACCACCTTCCTGGGCTCGCTGACCATCTTGCTGAGAGAAGGCCTCGAGGCCCTGCTGATCGTTGTGGGCATGGTGGCTTTCCTGAAGAAAGCCAATCGACCAGACGTCCTGCGCTACGTGCATGGCGGCTGGATCGTGGCCCTGGCCGCCGGCGGGCTGACCTGGGCCGTGGCAACCTATTTCGTGAACATCAGCGGGGCAAGCCGGGAGGTGACCGAAGGACTTTCGTCCCTCTTTGCCGCGCTCGTTCTGCTGAGCGTGGGCTTGTGGATGCACCAGAAGAGCGCCGCCGGCCGCTGGCAGGCCTACCTCAAGGAAAAGCTCTCCTCGGCCATGTCAAAGCGCTCGGCTTGGGCCCTGTTTGGCCTGTCGTTCATCGCGGTTTACCGCGAGGTATTCGAAACCGTGCTCTTCTACTCTGCGCTGTCGGCAGACGGCAACGGCAATGCCCTGCTGGGTGGGTTCGGCTTGGGCGTGGGCCTGCTGGCGGTCCTTGCCTGGGTGATGCTGCGCACAAGCGCCCGGATGCCGATCGGCAAGTTCTTCAGCATCAGTTCGATCCTGGTCGCTGTGCTCGCCGTTGTCCTGGCGGGCAAAGGCGTGGCGGGACTGCAGGAGGCTGGCTGGCTGGGGGCCAGCCCCATCATGGCGCCGCGGATCGAATTGCTGGGCATGTACCCGTCGGCCGAGACCGTGGTGGCGCAGATCATTGTTCTGCTGATCGCTGTTTCGGGTTTCGCGTTGAATGCATACAGAGGCCGGCGGTTGCAGCCGGCATGACCTCCGGGAGGCACAGGGCGACGGCTGACCTCATGCGCTGGCGTTGCGCCGAGCCGTTTGCGATGCCTCGCGCAGGATTTCCCGGCCGCCGTTCGCAGCGATCCCGGCCACGATGACGCCCAGCACCAGGTCCGGGATGTTCGATCCGAGCCACATGACCAGCACGCCGGACAGCACAACCGCGCCATTGACGATGGAGTCGTTGCTCGTGAAGATCGCGGACGCCTTGAAGTTCACATCCTCCCCGCGATGGCGACGCAGCAGCCTCAGGCACACCAGGTTCAAAGCCGCGTTCGCCGCGGCCATGGCCATCATGGCTGGGCCGACAGGTTCCTCCCCGCCAGCGAAGCGGCGCAGGACCTCCACCAGCAGCAGCACGGCCAGGCCGATGAGCAAGAAGCCCGACAGCCGCGCGGCCCTCACCTTGACCATTGCCGCCCGGCCGACGGCGTACAGGCTGACCGCATAGACCGACGCGTCGGCGAGATTGTCCAGCCCGGCACCCATCAACGCCGTCGAAGCAGCCCACAGGCCAATGCCGATTCCCGCGGCGGACTGGGCCAGGTTGATCAGCAACACGGACCGCAGAATCTTGCGGTCTGCCGCGTTGCTCGCATCGAGGCCGCCGAGCTCGTCATCTTTGTCATTCTTGTCGTTTTCAGGCATGCGTTGTTCCTTCCACGTCGCAGGATCCTGAAGCCTGCAGCGGCTGGAGAGTCAAGCGCAGATGCACGCAAGTTGTGATGGCGCCGACACCAGGCGAGGCCTGCCGCGTCCGTTCTCAGAACTGCTTGACTCTATATCAGCTAGAGGGTTTCCAATTCCAGCCAGACCCTTCTGAGGACAGAAAGATGAGTACGACAAAACGCCCCTTCCTGGACACTGTGATTCGGTATGGCAGCTACCCGCTGATCCTTCGCCACCGCCGTGGTGCTCTTCGGTGGGCTCGCGGCCGGCTGGCCGTATTTCCCGACAGTGCCGCTCACGGTGGCTGCCGCGCTCGCTTGCGTCGCCCTGCTGGAGCGGCGGCAGCCCTTTCATTCGGCCTGGGGTCGCGACCACCGCGACAGCAAGTGCGACGCCATCCACGCAGCGGTCAACCTCCTTGTTCTCCTCGCCGTGCACGGCGTGGTGGCGGCCTTGGCGCCGCTGTGGTCGGCCGGGACATGGTGGCCGGACCGGTGGCCGCTTTGGGCGCAAGCTCTTACCGTCGGTGCGGTGCTCGATCTGAGCCTCTACGGCGTCCATTGGCTGAGTCACCGGGCGGCCTGGCTCTGGCGGTTCCACGCGATCCACCACAGCTCCGAGCGCCTGTATTGGCTCAACGGGGAGCGCCGGCATCCCTTGCATGCCGGGATGATGGCCGCACCCGGCTTGCTCGCGGTGGTCCTGATGGGAGCACCGGCACAGGCCATCGGCGCATGGCTCGGCTTGTTGGCCGTGCACCTGGCCTTCCAGCACTCGAACCTGGACTACCGGGTCGGGCCGCTGCGATTCGTGATCGGAGCGGCTGAAGTCCACCGCTGGCATCACAAGCGAGAGTATGAAGACGCCCAGGTCAACTACGGCGAGTTCTGGATGCTCTGGGACCACTTGTTCGGCACTTTCCGGCTGCCAAAGCACACGCTCGGCGCCAACGAAGTGGGACTCAAGGAGGCGGATTTTCCGATGGAGTACGGCCCGCAGCTGGTCTATCCCTTCCGCCGCCGGCCGGCGGCGGCAGACGTTTCTGCAGATGACCATGGGCTTGCCCGCGCCGCCTTCCTGCGCGAGACGGGCATTGCCGCTTCTCGCGAGGCCGCCAGCGATCTGCGCGCCGCGTGGCGTGCCCATGAATTGGGCCATATCGTGGCGCAGCCTTACCTTGGCCTGCACCTGCGCAGCCACGCCGCGATGCTCGGGCTGGCTTGGAGAACCCGCAACGTTGCGGAGGTAGCGGCGCAGCTCGCCCGGCTCGCGCTGGCTCCTGTCGGCCACGCCCTCGGCCGTACACCGCCTCAGAACGCCGGCACCGGGCGCTTTGGCGTGATGGAGCACGGCGCATGGCCGCCGGAACTGGACCCGAACACCTTCCAGCGGCGATGACACCCTCGAGCTTCAGGCATGCTCGGCCAAGCTGTTGAGAACGCCGCACTCGCGCGAGGTTCGGGCGGTATCGCAGGAGCGCCGCAAATCCATCAACTCGCGCTCCAACTCGCGCAATTCCTTCATCTTGGTCCGTACCTGGGCGATATGAGAGTCAACCAGCGCATTCACCTCGCCGCAGTCCCGCTCAGGCCGATCCCGGAAGCTCAGCAGTTGACGGATCTCCTCCAGCGTCATGTCCTTGGCCCGGCAGTGGCGGATGAACAGCAGGCGCTGAAGGTGCGCATCGTCGTACAGCCTGAAGTTGCCCTGGCTGCGCGCAGGCTCAGGCAGCAAGCCTTCGGACTCGTAGAAGCGCACGGTCTGCACTGGGCAGTCCGCCTTTTTGCCCAGTTCACCGATCCGCATCATGGTTGTTCCTCCGGAAAAGCTTGACTCTATACCTACTAGAGGTTGTTCAATGACGGAATGTAGGCAAATCCCTGCCAATGGAAGCTTCTATGAACAAAGAATCCCCCAACACATGCGGCTGCTCCGGCGGCAGTGGTCAACAGACGGGCTGCGCCAGTGATCAGGCCCGCACCGAGACCACGGTTTTCCACGTGAGCAACATGGATTGCCGCAACGAGGAAGCACTGGTGCGGCGAACCCTGGAGGGCATGCCCGGCATCGAGCGGCTGCTGTTCGACCTTCCGCAACGCCAACTGATCGTTTCGCACCGTGAGGTCTCGGCGGATGCCCTGGCGCAGGCGCTGAACTCGGTGGGCATGAAGGCCCAGGCCGTCGGGGAAGCCGCTGTGCTGACGACCTACCGCATCGAGAACATGGACTGCCCAAGCGAGGAGAAACTCATTCGTTCGCACCTCGGGGCCGTGGAGGGGGTCCAGGACCTGGACTTCGATTTGGCCGAGCGCACCCTGTCGGTGAAACACCTCGCCCAGGCGCGTGCGCAGATGGAGCAGGTCCTGGCCTCGATCGGCATGCGTGCCAGCGAGCAGACCGCCAGCCAAACAGGGCCCACTGCCGCTGCGGCCGCGGTTGAACCCACGGCTTTGCAAGACCAGCCGGTGCCCCCGGTTTCCACTGCGCCAGCCGGGGAGCGCGTGACGTACCGGATCGAGAACATGGATTGCCCGACGGAAGAAGCGCTGATCCGCGGCCGGCTAGGCAAGGAGCCAGGCGTGACCGCGCTGGACTTCAACCTGATGCAACGCGTGCTGGGCGTCCACCACACCCTGGCCTCCACGGCGCCGATCGAGAAGGCGCTGGCTTCCATCGGGATGCGCGCCTCGCGGCAGGACCTCCAGGCGGTCACCACCGTGCTGCGCATTGACAAGATGGACTGCCCGACGGAAGAAAGCCTGATTCGCGGCAAGCTGCAAGGCATGCCGGGCGTGCAGGGCATGGATTTCAACCTGATGCAACGCACGCTCACTGTCCGGCACACGCCTGACGCGATCAAGCCCGCAGTCAAGGCCATCGAGTCGCTGGGCATGGAAACGCAGGTGCAGACAACGGATGAACCGCACGCTCCCCAGGCGCCCGCACCGAAGACCAACTGGTGGCCCATGGCGGTTTCGGGCGTTGCGGCGGTGGCCGCCGAGGGCGTGTACTGGGTCAACGACGGCAACCACTGGGCCGTGATCGTGCTGGCCCTGGTCTCGATCTTCACTGGCGGCCTCAGCACCTACAAGAAGGGCTGGATCGCGCTGAAAAACCGCAACCTGAACATGAATGCCCTGATGTCCATCGCGGTCACGGGCGGCATGGCGATCGGCCACTGGCCCGAGGCGGCCATGGTCATGTTCCTCTTTGCGTTGGCCGAGGTGATCGAGGCGAAGTCGCTGGACCGTGCCCGCAATGCCATTCGCGGGCTGATGGACTTGGCACCCGAGACCGCGACCGTGCGGCAGGCCGACGGCTCATGGACGGAACAGCCGGCCAAGGAGGTCGCCAAGGGCGGCGTGGTTCGCGTGCGACCAGGCGAGCGCATCGCACTGGACGGCGTGATCACGGCGGGTCAATCCGCCATCAACCAGGCGCCCATCACCGGCGAGAGCCTGCCCGTCGAGAAGGCCGAAGGTGACCAGGTCTTCGCCGGAACCATCAACGAGACCGGCTCTTTCGAGTACAAGGTGACCGCAGGCGCCAGCGATTCAACACTCGCGCGCATCATTCATGCCGTGGAGTCCGCGCAGGGCAGCCGCGCGCCCACGCAGCGCTTCGTCGACCAGTTCGCCCGCGTTTACACCCCGGCCGTGTTCGCGGTGGCCGTGCTGGTCGCGGTCGTTCCACCGCTGGCCTTCGGCGGCGCATGGTTCGACTGGGTCTACAAGGCGCTCGTGCTGCTGGTGATCGCCTGCCCCTGCGCCCTGGTCATCTCCACGCCAGTCACCATTGTCAGCGGCCTGGCCGCCGCCGCCCGACGCGGCATCCTGATCAAAGGGGGCGTCTATCTGGAGGGCGGTCGCAAGCTCAAGGCACTCGCATTGGACAAGACCGGCACGCTCACGCACGGCAAGCCCGAGCAGACCGACTACGTGCCCCTGATCGGTGATGCGCAGGAGGTTGCCGCCTGGGCGGCAAGTCTTGCCGCGCGCTCGGACCATCCCGTGTCCCAGGCCATCGCCCGCAAGGCGAAGCGGGACGGCATCGCACTGCTCGAGGTCGGCGACTTCGCGGCATTGCCGGGACGCGGCGTGCGCGGGCGCATCGCCGGCCGTCTGCTGCACATGGGGAATCACAGGCTCGCGAAGGAGTTGGGACTGAGCGAAGAGGCGCTTCAGTCCCTGCTCGAAGCGCTGGAGCGCCAAGGCAAGACCGCGATCCTGCTGATGGACGATACGACCGTGCTCGGCATCTTTGCCGTGGCCGACACGGTCAAGGAAACCAGCCGTGCGGCGGTGGCCGACCTGCAGGCGCTGGGCGTGCGCACGCTGATGCTGACCGGCGACAACCAGCACACGGCGGCTGCGATCGCCGCCCAGGTCGGGATCTCGGAAGCCCGCGGCGACCAGTTGCCCGAGGACAAGCTCAAGACCATCGAGAGTCTTGTTGGCGGCGAGGGCCAGGTGGGGATGGTGGGCGACGGCATCAACGATTCGCCCGCGCTCGCACGTGCCGACATCGGCTTCGCCATGGGCGCGGCCGGCACCGACACGGCCATCGAAACAGCCGACGTCGCCCTCATGGACGACGACCTGCGCAAGATCCCCGTCTTCATCCGGCTGTCGCGCAGCACCGCGGCGATCCTCACGCAGAACATCGTTCTGGCCCTGGGCATCAAGGCGGTGTTCCTTGCGTTGACGTTCACCGGGCATGCCACCATGTGGATGGCCGTGTTCGCCGACATGGGGGCGAGCTTGCTGGTGGTTTTCAATGGTCTGAGGCTACTCAAGACCCAGAAGGCCTGATCCCCCAGTGCACGCAACGTTGACCTCTGCTGCGTGGCTCAAGCAATGGCTCTACGACTGGGGCGGAGCGAACCTGGACCTGTTCATGTTTTTGAATCAGGCCGTCCCCGATCAGCTGCTATGGCTGCCTGAAGCTTTGAGCTGGGTCGGTAGCTATTGGGGTGCTCCGGCGATCGCCGCAGTCCTTCTAGTCTGGCGCCGAAGCCACGCGCCAGATGCAGCCCGTTCTGCGAACCTGGCCCTGCGAAGGTTTGTCTTTGGCCTGGTGCTCACGATGTCATCGGCAGCCCTATTAAAAACGGCATTTGCATTCCCGCGCCCCGCAGTGGTCTTGGGTGAAGGCTTTTTTCGAGTCGTAGGGATGCCGGACAGTCGCTATTCGTTTCCAAGCGGTCATGCCGCCTACGTGGCGGTTCTGGCTGCGGCGATCTGGCCAGTTCTGGGCTGGCCCGGTCGAATCGGCCTTCTGGCCTTCGCTATCGCTGTAGGTTGGTCGCGCATTGCGCTTGGCGCGCACTTCCCAGCGGATGTCGTTGCCAGCTTCGTCTTGGGCTGGGCATGCGTCGAGATCTCGGCCGCCCTGATCTGGCTCCTTGTGCCTCGCTCGAGAGCGACTCGGTGACCGCGGGATTGTGGCGCCCCGATCGATCGATGCACAAGGACATCGAGTGGGTCGTTCGGCAACTCTTGAACAAGCGGCCCAGCGTGATTGGCCTGCACGAATAAAGAAGAATTGATGCACTACACGTATTCAACCCACTGGTACTACCTTGCATTTGTAGTGTTTGCTGGCGACCAAGCCGTCAAGAGCTACATTGACATGACGACGCCGCTAGGTTGGTCCCATGAGGTGACCTCCTTTTTCAACTTGGTCCACGTCCTGAACCCCGGGGCGGCGTTCAGCTTTCTGGCGCACGCCGGTGGATGGCAACGATGGTTTCTACTTGCTGTCGCCGTTGGTGCCGCGATATGGCTGGTTTGGCTACTGGCAAGGCCAGCGCGACGACTTGAGGCCTTGGCGTACAGCCTCATCCTCGGCGGTGCCTTGGGCAATGCCTTCGATCGGGCTATTCGCGGGCAGGTTATCGACTATCTCGACTTCCATCTGCGTCAATGGCACTGGCCAGCGTTCAACGTTGCTGACATGGCGATCGTGGGAGGTGCGATAAGCCTGATCGTCGCGTCGTTGTCCAGACCTGCCGGCCAGCAGTGAATACATGACCGCCGAAGCAAGGCGAAAAAATCTGCGTCCGCGAATCCTGCTTGCACCATGTGGCTTTAAGGAGAGCCTGAGCGTAGCTGAATTGATCGAGAGCATGGCGCGAGGAGTAAGAGCGGCCGCCCCTGACGCCGAGATCCTGTGTGCCCCCATGGCAGACGGTGGCGAAGGTTTTGTTCAGACGCTTGTGGAGCTGACAGGTGGCCGTCTACGTCCAGTGCAAGTGACTGGTCCTGTGGGCCAGCCGCTGGAGGCGCATCTCGGTCTGCTCGGCGGAGTCCATGTTGGAACTGTAGCGATTGAGATCGCGGCGGCTGCAGGTCTACGGCACGTACCTGTGGACCAACGAGATCCCCTCTGGACCACCAGTTACGGTGTAGGTGAGCTGGTGCGCGAAGCCTTGGATTTGGGTGCCCAGCGATTGCTCATCGGTTGCGGCGACAGCGGCGTAAACGATGGCGGCGCCGGTCTTGCCCAAGCGCTAGGCATCAGGCTTTCTGATCGTAGAGGGCGAACCATCGGCCGCGGCTGCAGGGCATTGGACGGCCTCGCTCACATCGACCTCTCCGGGCGCGACCCGCGCCTCAGCAATGTCAGCATCGACGTGGCGGTGAACTGGGACAACGTGCTGCTGGGACGACGCGGAGTTTCGCGAATTTTCGGTCCGCAGAAGGGCGCGTTGCCCAAAGATCTCGCCACATTGGAGATTGGCCTCGGGACTCTGGCAGCAGTTATCCAACGCGATCTCGGGATCGACGTTCGCACCATGCAAGGGGGAGGTGCATCGGGGGGGCTGGGTGCAGGTCTGCACGCATTTCTGGGGGCGCGCCTCTATCCCCGGTTCGCGATTCTTTCGCGCTTCTTGGACTTTGACGCACTCCTCGAGCGCGCCGATCTCGTATTGACCGCGGAAGGAAGCATCGATGGACTCACGCCGCTCGGCAAGCTGCCGGCGGAGGTGGCGCGCCGTGCGAAACAGGCCGGCATTCCGGTCGTCGCGATCGTTGGGTCAGTCGGAGACGGAGCAGACACAGTGCACGAAATCGGCATCGATGCCTACTTCAGTATTGTCGACCGGCCCGGTTCGATGGCCGACGCAATGTCGAGGGCGCCTGAATTGGTAGCAAGAGCTACAGAGCAAGTCGTTCGCTTAGCGCTTCTTGACTGCCAATCGACGCGCAAGCGGAAGCGAAAATAGTGCGAGGAGTGTCCCAGAAGTCACGAGGCGCATGTGATCACGGCGAACGCCAACCGACCCGATGCCCTGCCGCCGTCGCATCGTGACGGGCATCGTCCTCGGTGTGCAAATAGATGCTGGTCGTGCTGATGTTGGCGTGACCCAGGTTGTCGCGGACAACTTTCAGGTCGACCTTTTCGCTCAGGTGGCTTCCAGCGGTGTGGCGAATCCAGTGCGTCGACGCCTGCTCGAGATGGGCTGCTGCGGCACCAAAGTCGGAACCACGCCGCCGCAGCGCGGCCGCGGCAGCCTGCATCACCCCCTTGACGAGCTCGTGAATGGCGCTTCGTGCCATAGGCTTGACCGGGGCGATCAGCGTCATCACCAATGGCATGTCTTCGCCCTCCAGTGGAAGCGGGCTCAAAGCGTGAGCCTTGCGGTAGCGCATCAACTCGGTCATCAATTCGCCCGTGGCCGGCACCAGGCGGGTCTTGCTGCCTTTGCCGGTGATTTCGAGCCACCAGCGCTCGCGCCCATCGGCGCCGCGCCGGCTGAAGAATCCGCCCATGCGGGCGTCACAGATCTCGGACACGCGCAGCCCACCGATGTAGAGCAGTGAAAACAGCCATCGGCAGCGCGATGCGTGCAGCCTTTCGCGTTCGCTGCCGACCGGCATTGCTTCGATCGCGGCTTTCACCACGTCCCAGTGTTCCTCGGGCAGAAAGCGGCTCACACGAGGTGCAGCCTGCCGGCGTTTGCGCCGGCTCAGCGCCAACGGATTGCCGGCCAGGTGTCCGGCCTCCACGAGCCACGAAAACATGGCGTTGAGGATCGACAGCGCCTGGCGCAGGCTCGAAGGCCCAAGCGGCCCGGCGAAGGGTCGCCAGCGCGGCGAGTTGCGGCCCGGTTTCTGACCCGGCTCCATGACCCAGCGCTCGGCGGGCTGGGGATCAGCGAGGAAACGCTGGTAGAGCAGCAGATCCTCGTGCGTGAGGTCTGAAAGGGCTGCGCCACGCTGCAGCACGCACCACAGCAGTAGGCGTTCAGCTTCCTTGCGATAGCTGGCAAGCGTGGCGGGTGAATCGGTATAGCGGGCCAGCCAGGCCAGCACAGCCGAGCGGTCGTCGACTGCGGCCAACTGCGATCGCGAGGTAGCGCGATTTCGGCCCTTGCGACCGTCCAGGTGGGCCGGCACCATCATCTGATCCAGGCTGACGAGGGCATTCATGCGGAGCTACGCGCAAAGGGAGAACATCGCCAAGTCTATGGACATTAGAAGACTTATGTCCATAGACTGAGAATTAATTCAATGAATTCAACGTATTACGTTGTATTATTTATTAATGAATACCGAAATTGAACTCCAGAGCGACATTGAAACCCTCCGGGGGCGATTTACGGAAACAAAAGACCTCTATCGTGAGGTTTGCGCGTTGCTGTTCTTCCGCTATGGCATCACCCCCACGGCAAGCAAGCTGTACCAGTTTGTGCGCAAGGGCTCGATGAGTGCGCCGGCGGAGGCGCTGGCCAAGTTCTGGGAGGATCTGCGCAGCAAGGCGCGCGTCGAAATCGACCATCCGGATCTGCCGCCCGAACTCAAAACGAGCGCGGCGGAGGTCATCGCCGAGTTGTGGCGGCAGGCCACGGCCGCTGCGCGCCACGAACTCGCGGCGCTGCGCCTGGAGGACCAGGCCGCGGTCGAGCAGGCTCAGGGCGAGGAAGCTCGGGCTCGCCAAGCGGCAACCGAGGCGCTGGCCAGCGCCGATACCCTGCGTCAGCAGCTGAGCGCGACCCAGGAATCGCTCCAGCAACGGCAAACGGACCTGGAGGCAGAGCGGCGCGCCCATGCCGGCGCCGTGGCCAGGTTGCAGGAGTTGCAGCGCCATCTCGAGGAAGCGCGCCATCAGCAGGAGCGAGTGCGGGTGGATTTCAGCGCCGAATTAGCCAAGGCAAGGGAGGCCGTGGACGCGGCGAACGCTCGTTCGGACGCCGCCGAGCGGCGCGCGCTGCTGGAGATCGACCAGGAGCGCCAGGCCCGGATCAAGGCCGACAAGCAGCTCGAGGCGCTGCGTGGCCAATTGGCGCAGGCCGAAGGCCGCCATCGCGAGAGCTTGCTGGCGCAGGCCGACGCCGTTACGCGGCTGCAGGTCAAGGCCGATGCGGCCGAGGTGTCGCAACGAGAACTGACGGCCAGCAATCGCGGCCTTGTTGACGATCTTCAGGCGACGAGGGAACGACTCGCGGTGGCCCAGCAAGAAGCGACGCAATTCAAAGCCGAAGCACAGACGCTTCGCGCGCTGCTGGAGCGGCTCTCGCCGCCGGAACCGGTACCGCCGCCGCAAGAAGTGCCAGCCTCAAAGGCCGCCAAGACCGGTGCGCGAAAGGTTCGATAGCTCGGTAAGTGCGGTGTGTGCGGCACGTGTCCCCAACTCATGGGTCAGCAGCTCCGGCCGCCTTGCGCAGGGCGCGCAGTTCCAGACGCGCAGACTCGCGGATCTCTTCGCGGTCTAGTTCGACAGCGGTGTCGTCGACCCAGGTTTCCCAGAGGCTTTCGAGCCACGCCTGCCGGGTGCTGAACGCCTCGACTGCGTAGTCGAGCCAACTGGCGTAGCCGGCGGGCGGTGGCAATGGCTTTTGAATGGTGAAGAGAATATCTCCTGAAGATGAAGTGCGATCATCCGACACAGAGCGCCATCCGACAAATCGAGCAGGCACTTCAGGCTCGTTGTGCATGGGATTGGCCAGCAACGAAGGAGCAAACGATGATCGGCTGGTGGATAGTTGTCGCAGCTCAGACACCCGAGGAGCGTGACCAGGCGGTGGACCGAAGGGCGGCCGTTCTCGCGAACTGGGAGGTCGGACCCGGCGGCATCGAGTGGCTGCATCAACTCGTGAAGGCGGGGTCGGCGATCCAACTCTCCTTCAGCGGCTACCCGAACCGCTACACCGCCAAAGCCAGCGATGTGCTGCCGCTGCTTGCTGACGGACCGCCGGCGCACAGGGGGCCTGCCATCATTGGCGATGACTATGTGATGCCCCCGAACTGGAAGGGCAATTTGATCTTTCACGCAGAGAAGATTGCCGCTTGTCCTCCCAATCAACTATTGACCATCGACGCTTGGGATCAATCGTGATCGTCCAGCTCGGAGCCAAGGCCCGGCACGGACTTTTCTGATCACGGCATTTCGCTCCCAGGTCCCGTCGACGAGACGACCGTTCGCATTGTGCGGCGTGACGTTCCAGGAGGAAAATCATGAGCATGACCAAGAAAGCAAGTCAGATGAAGGTGCCTCGCCCCGTTTCGCTGCCGCGGGGGCGCGGCATTTCTTCCCGGCCACGGATCGAGGAGCACGCACTGGAGAACCTGCTTAAGCGGTTCGATCCGAAGCTGCACGGTGGAGAGGTGATGGCTTGGCGTCCTGTTGGGGTTGAGGTGTTGCCGTGACCACGAAGGAGGTGCGCGGCGATGCAATTGCCCAGGCCCTTGCAAACACGCGGATTGCGGGCCATGAACCCAAGCCACGATTTCTGGCGGACGTTGCAGCGGTGGTTGCCGGCACGATGACATATGACCAAGCTGTACGTGCCAGCGCGGCAAGGGCTCGAGGTCGCAATGGATCGGAGCCGCTCCCGGCCCTCCGAGGTATGGAGAACCGATCACCCGAGTGATCGGCAGGGGGGGCCGATCCCGCGTGATCGGAGCAGCCTGCATAAGCAAGACGTCTTTAATGACTTTGAGGCTTATGAGCTAAAACTGGCCGTATCCCGGCTTAGCCTCGATGACCGCCGCCCTGCCCCTGGAGAGCCGCCCGAGATCGAGGCGGCTTTTTTTCTCGAGCATCGCCGCTTCTGACGAGGGAGTTCCGGCCACCTGGTCGCGCGCACGTCGAGCTGCAGCATCGTCATTTCCGGCGAGGCTGGCCACGTCCAGGCCACGGTCGACCATCGCCACCTTTGACGATGAACCGAGGGCCCCATCGCCAGTTCCGACGATGACGGCCGACGCCGGCGCTGGATCTCGCATCGCCGCTTCTGACGATGAGATCCACCCTTTGACACTTGAGGGGCCGAGCTGCGGGGGATTCTCCCGGCCGGCGGCCGCGAGAACCGGCTATGTCGTGCTGCGCATCGAGCCAGGCGGCAGAGCCGCCCGTCTCGCCCCTGGCGGGCTTCCAGCGCCTTCCCGACGCTCACCGGGCCGGTGGCCCTCGCCGCTGGGCTTTGCGGCCCTGACGGGCCTTCCTGGCCCGTTTCCGGGGCCTTCCCTGCCCTGCCCCACCGGCGCGGCCGTTGTGGACAGTTTCGGGACAAGTCGGCCGAGGCCGGCCGGCGCAGCCCTGACGTTGACACTTGAGGGGCAGCGGGGCCGGCGCGATGTTGACACTTGGGGGGCAGCGGCCGATTTCGGCCTGGTCGAGCCGTCCAGGCGGCCGCCGAGGCGGCCTAAGTGCCTGATCGGCATGGAGTTATCCACCGAAGTTGTGGATAACCCTGTTAGGAACCCTGCCCCGGTATTGACACTTGAGGGGCGGCCCTACTGACACTTGAGGGGCGCGGTTCTTGACACTTGAGGGGCAGCGTATTGACACATGGGGGGCTTATCCATTGACACTTGAGGGGCGGCCTCTTCGCACTTTTCCTTGGCGTGACAACGGTTTACGCGCGTTTTTCGGTCATGCTAACCAGGTTTTTAACCGTCTTTATAACCTTTTTATATAACCAGGTAGTTTTAACCAGAGGCTGGCGAAAAAAACGGCAACACGGCCCAAGCTGCCGCGCAGCATGACCGGCCGCCGAAGGGGGGAAACCCCCCTTCTCGATCCCACCCGGCCGCAAGCGGCCTCCCATCCCCCCAGGGGCTACGCCCCTCGGCCGCCTTGCGGCCTCACCCCACAATGGAGCGCCTTCGGCGCTACGGCTTAGGAGAGCCAGGCGCAAGCGCCTGGCGGAAGGCAGTAAGTTCGAGAGCTTGCGAGGGGGCAAAGCCCCCTCACACTCCCCAACCAGGTCGCCGCGGTTCGACCGGCCGCGCGATCCTCAAGCATCGCAGCAGCTCCACCGCCGCAGGTTTTACGCCAAGGAAGGGGGTCGGCCAGCTCGGCCGGTGGCGCGGAAAGCGCCCCTCAAGTGTCAATGAAACGTGAGACGCGGGGCCAGGCCCGCGCCGATCACAAGCCGAGTTCGGAGTGAGAGCCGAGGCGCACCAGGCGCAGCGTGTCGGCGTCGGGCTTCTGGTAGATCAGCACCAGGTCGGGCTTGACGTGGCAATCCCGGTGATCCTTCCAGTCCCCGGTCAGCGCGTGGTCGCGGTGCCGAGGTTCCAGCGGCTGGTCGTCGGCGAGCGCGACCAGGACGGGCACCAGGTCGGCGTCGAGCGTGGCCCGGTGCTGCCCTTTCGCCTCGCGCTTGTAGTCGCGCTTGAACTGGCCGGTGCGCTCAATCTGCCGCATGCAGATCGGCCATCAGATCGTTGACGGTGGCGAAGCGCGGCAGCTTGCCCTTGCGGGCTTCCTTCATCGCCTCGATGGTGGTGGCGTTCGGAATCAGCGGCTCGAAGGGCAGCGCCTTGTCCTGGGCCACCTTCGTGAGCAGCAGCCGCACCGCGTCGGACACGGTAAGGCCCATCGCGGCCAGGACGGCCGCCGCTTCTTCCTTGATCGCGCCGTCGATGCGCGTTTGTACGAGCTGGTTTGCAGCCATGATTGGTTCTCCGGTTGGGTTCGTGAATTACATTGTAATGCACGCCAAGGGAAAGGGCAAGGTTTAGCGGCCAAAAAGTTTAGCTAAAGTGCTTGACGATTAGGACATTTTGCCCTAATATAGCACTTGAAGGCCGGGCATTTCGCCCAGGTCAACTACCGGAGAAAGTCCGATGAACACCCAAGAGCAACCCGTTACCGCTTCCCTGGTCGCCGAGGCCCAGCGCCTCGACTTCCTGCCCGCCTACTTCGGCCCGCGTCTGATGATGCGCGGCGAGGCCCTGGTGTATGCCTGGCTTCGCCGGCTCTGCGAACGCTACAGCGGCGCGTATTGGCACTACTACACCTTGTCGGACGGCGGTTTTTACATGGCCCCCGACCTGGCCGACCGCCTGGAGATCGAGGTGGACGGCAACGGCTTCCGAGGCGAGTTGTCGGCCGACGCCGCCGGCATTGTCGCAACCCTGTTCGCGCTGGGCCAGCTCGCGGCCGAGGCCGCCGACACGGACGCCGGCGATGCCCTGATCGACCGCTATCACTTCCTGCGCGGCTTCGCAGCCAGCCACGCCGAGGCGGCCGCGATCTACCGGGCTATTGACTGATGAGGGGCGGCCCCGGCTTCGGCCGGGGCTTCCAGGAGGCGACCATGACCAGGAACAACGCTCCCCAGGCACCGACGAACAGCTACGCGACGGACGGCAAGTGCCACAACGCCGAGCCGGGCACCTACGGCCACGAATGCGGCAAGCCGGCCGCATGGATCGGCACGAACCACAAGGGGTTCAGCTCGGGATTCTGCGACGACTGCAAGCGCCACGGCTACGAAGCCCGCGACGTGATCGCGTGGCGGCGTGCTGACACTTGAGGGGCCGGCCGATGGCGAAGAAACGCAAGACGCCGGCCCAGCCGGGCCAGGACTGGAACGCGCCGGCGGCCGAGCTGCTGGCCGAGCTGCCCACCGAACGCGACGAGCTGCTGGCCGCCGCCGTGGCGGCCGTGGTGGAGATCGACGCGGCGATCATGCGCGGCGACGGTGCGGCCGCCGAGGCGGCCAGCGACCGATACGAGGCCGTCATCTGGAAGATGAACGGCGGAACGCACGTGGGCAGCATGGCCGACCACGACGCGCCCGGCCAGGTCATCGAGCGCCATTGCGCGGCGGTGCCTGGCGACGTGCCCTTGTGGGGCCAGCGCGGCCAGTTCCTGGTCGCGGATGGCGACATGCGCGCCCTGGTGGAGTACGAGGCCGGCTACGGCGGGCCGCTGGGTGCCCACTTCCAGTTCCACGTCATCGACCTGGACAGGCCGTTTATCTCCGAAACGGGCTACCGCTCGCACTTCGACACGGCGCAGGGCTGCATGACGGTGGACGAGGTTGCGCGCGGCATCCTGGCTGCGCAGCGAGCCGAGAAGAAGCGCCCGGTGATGGTCGAGGCCAGCTACCGCGACCGCCTGGCCGATGCTCCCCTGCCCGCTTGGCTGGCCGGCCTGGAGCCGCCGGCGCGGCGCGAACCGGCGACCGTCCTGGTGCCGCCGGGGTTCGTCCTGGTCGATGTGGTGCTGCCCTCGCATCGGGCCTTCATCGCCAGGCGCTGGGCGGCCGAGGCCGCGACCAGGATCAAGGCGGCCAGGGCCGCCGGGTTGGACGCCAAGGGAAAAATCACCGGCGCAGGCCCGGAGCGAGATCCCGCATCGCCAGAAACGACGATGACCTGCAGCATCGTCAAAGCCGACGATGCCGAGCCGGTCGAGGGCGGGCCTGTATCGCCGGAAACGACGATGCCGGGAGCGAGCGCGGCAACCTGCAGCATCGCCAGGAATGGCGATGGAGGCCCGGCCGACCGGGTGGAGTTCAAGCCCGGCCAGCGGTGCGAGATCGTGAGCGTCCATCACCCGGTTTTCGACCGCTACATCGGCAAGCGCATCATCATCGTGAAGGTGCATCCCGACACCCGCCAGGTGTGGGCGCACGACGACAGGCCGGTAACGTACAAGACCAATCGCGCAGGCCGGCGCGTGGTCGATTCAGACCCGAGCTGCATCCAGTCGATCTACGGCTTCGACCAGTTGCGGCTTATCACTTGACCAGGAGAACGAACGAATGACGAACGACGCCAATATCCGGCTGGAGTGCTTGAAGCCGGCCGAACGCTGGGCACAACCGACCGGCGAGGAAGTCCGCGAGGTGCTGCGCCTGGCCGGGTTCAGCGGCAGCAAGGCCGCGAAGGCGCTGGGGCTGGGCGCGAAGGGCGACCGCACGATCCGCCGCTGGATCGGCGAGGACACCCCGATTCCCTATGCGGCATGGGCGATCCTGTGCGACCTGGCCGGGCTGGGCGTGATCTGGAAAGAGGATTGACGCCAAGGGAAAGGTTTTAGCGGCTAAAGTTTAGCCTTCGGATTCCGGTAAAGCGAAAAAAGTTTAGCTAAAGTGCTTGACAGGCTAGGGCATTTTGCCCTAATATAGCACTTGAAGGCCGGGCACATCGCCCAGGTCAACTACCGGAGAAAGTCCGATGAGCGACAACAAGATCATGCCCTGGATTGACGAGCTGGAGGGCGCGGCAGCGACCGACTTCCCGGCCCGCCGTGACGAGATCGCGGCCATGATGGCCGAGGCGGCCGAGCTGGTGCGCAAAGCCGAGGAACTGCGCGGCAAGGCGTACTTCGCCGGATGCTCCCTGGAGGGGCAGGCCAAGGGCCATTGGTCGATGGAAGCCGTCGAGCAGGCCAAGCGCCGGGCCGGCTGGTAAGAGCACATGGCCCGGTCGGCAACGGCCGGGCCTATCGAGGACGCCAAGAAGGGAGTATTGCGTGAGCCGAGGCAAGATCAAGGGCGGCCCCAGGTGGAGGAACGCCCCGGAGTGATCCGGGGCGCTTGGCCTGGTGCTGGCACACCGTAACCATGCTTCCGAGTGGGAGCACCCAGCATTCAACACGTAAGCGCGTGGAGGGTCAAGCTATGTCCAACATCATCAAGTTCCCCAAGGAGATCGAGCAGCCCGCCGCGCCCGCGCCGGTGGAGCCTGCCGCCGCGCCTGCTGCCCCCAACAAGGCCCCCGGTGCTGGCCTGCTGGCCGGCCTGGTCAAGTTCGTATGGGTGGCGACCGTGTTGGTCTGGCCGATCCTCAAGTGGGTGCTGTCGATTGCCACCTTCTTTCAGTTCGTGCGGATGCTCTACCACTGGAACACGCCTGGCGTGTATGCCGGCTGGTCGTTCCTGGTGTACTTCGCGGTGCTGACCGCGATCACCTACTTCGTTTCGATCTACAAGCCGAAGGGGCTTTGACATGAAAAAACAGACCCTGCCCTACCCGCCGGGATTCGTGGAGCCAACCACGGGCCGCGTGGCCGTCCTGGTGCGCGAGTACGCGGCCAGCGATTTGAACGGCGATGCGCCGGCCTATTGGTACAGCGCGCAATCCGAGGAATGGGGCCTTGACCCCTGGCGGCTCGTTGAAGGCGTCGATCCGCATGTGCATGGCGGTTCGTTCGACGTGTGCTTTGCGAGCGGCGGCACGCGCACCGTGGGGCCGTTGATGACGTTCTTCGTGAGCGCCGACCACGCGCAGCAGCTCGCAGTTTCGCGCGCCGCGTCGCAGATGGGGCGCTACGGAATGCGGGTGGTCGAGGTTCAGCAAGGCCCCGACGACCTCAAGCGCCTAGCCGCGCTGTATTCGGATGACGCCAAGAAGGGGTGATTTTTAGCCGCTAAAAGGCTTGACGCGCCCGGCGAGTTTAGCTAAACTTCTGCACATGGTCGGCGGCTGGCACCGCCTTTTGTTCAACAACCGGGTGTGGAGTTTATATGGGTGTTCTCCATGAAGAAACGGCTAACCGAAGCCCAATTCCAGGCGGCGATCAAGGGCCTGGAGATCGGGCAACAGACCATCGACATAGCGCGCGGCGTGCTGGTCGATGGAAGGCCCCAGGCCGAGTTTGTGGCCTCGCTGGGGCTGACCAAGGGGGCGGTATCGCAAGCGGTCAGTCGCGTGTGGGCAGCGGCGGGGGAAGTGCTCCCGCAGGGCTTCGCGCGGGTGACGGCGGTACTGCCGGAGCATCAAGCGTTCATCGTCAAGCGTTGGGAAGCCGACGCCAAGGGAAAGAGGAAACAGGAACCCAACTCATGAAAACACTGGTCACGGCAATTCAGAAAGGCGGACAGGGCAAGACCTTCGCAACCTGCCACCTGGCGTTCGACTTCCAGGAGCGCGGCCTTCGGGTTGCAGTGATCGACCTGGACACCCAGGGCAATGCAAGCTGGACGCTGGCCGGCCACGACTCGGGCTATCCCGCCAGTCGCATGTTCACCGCCGGCGGCGACGAGCTGCGCGCCTGGTTCGCTGGCCGGGAGGATGACGGCCTGGCGCTGATCGCGGCCGATGCCAGCCTGGCCAACCTGGACAAGATGGACTTGGCCCAGGCCGCCGGCGCGCTGCGGGCCAGCATCGCGGCGCTAGGCGAGTTCTTCGACGTGTGCCTGATCGACACCGCCCCTTCCCTTGGCGTTGCCATGACGGCGGCCGTGCTGGCCGCCGACTACATGCTTTCGCCGGTCGAAATGGAGGCGTACAGCTTGCAAGGCATGAAGAAGATGGTTGCCGTCATCGGCAACCTGCGCAAGCAAAACCCGAAGCTGCGCTTTCTCGGCATGGTGCCGAACAAGGTGGACGCGCGGAAGCCGCGCCACGTCAGCAACCTGGCGACCTTGCAGCAGGCATATCCGCAACTGATCTTGCCGTTCAGTGTCGGCGCGCGAGACAGTATCGCGGAGGCGCTGGGCGAGCAGATGCCAGTGTGGAAGATCAAGAAAACCGCTGCGCGCAAGGCCACCCAGGAAGTGCGCGCCCTGGCGGATTACGTGTTCACGAAGATGGAGATCGCGCAATGACCAGCGCCGTAAAGACCAACGCCAAGAAGAAGGCCCCGCAAGCGGCCGCAGAGAAGCCCAAGGGCGGCGGGCTGGGCCTGGATGGCCTCGGCGACCTGTCGAGCTTGCTGGACGAGCCACAGGCCGCGAATGCGGCCCCTGGCGGCCCGCAGGAGCTGCCGCTTGACCTCATCGACGAAGACCCGCACCAGCCGCGCACGGCGGACAACCCCGGCTTCTCGCCGGAGTCCATCGCCGAGATCGGCGAGACGATCAAGCTGCGCGGCGTGAAGTCGCCCATCAGCGTGCGCGAGAACCCGGACGCGCCGGGCCGCTACCTCATCAACCACGGTGCGCGGCGCTACCGTGGCTCGAAATGGGCCGACAAGACCACCATCCCGGCTTTCATCGACAACGACTACAACGAGGCCGACCAGGTAATCGAGAACCTGCAACGCAACGAACTGACGGCCCGCGAGATCGCGGACTTCATCGGCCGCGAGCTGGCGAAGGGCAAGAAGAAGTCGGAGATCGCCAAGGAGATCGGCAAGTCGCCGGCGTTCGTCACACAGCACGTCACGCTGCTGGACTTGCCCGAACCGATTGCCGAGGCGTTCAACACTGGCCGCGCCAAGGATGTGACCGTCATCAACGAGTTGGTGACGGCGTTCAAGAAGAACCCCGAGGAAGTGGGTGCGTGGCTGGCCGACGACAGCCAGGAGCTGACGCGCGGATCGGTCAAGCTGCTGCGCGAGTACCTGGAGGACAAGCGCCACCAGGAAGGCGACCGCGACCCCAACACCGTCGATGCGTTCAGCGGCAAGACGGATGGCGAGGCCGAGGGCGACGGGCAAGGCCCGGAGGATGACGCCAAGAAGAAGGAGCCGAAGGAACCCGACCCGGACAAGCTCAAGAAAGCGATCATCCAGGTCACGCACGACGACCGCCCGGCCCGCCTGATCCTCAACCGCCGGCCGCCGGCCGAGGGCTGGGCCTGGCTCAAGTACGAGGATGACGGCCAGGAGTTCGAGGCCGACCTTGGCAAAGTGCAGCTTGTCGCGCTGCTGGAGGGCTAGACCCCCCCTGCACCAGACCCCGCCGCCCCCGCACCCCTGCGCCCCGCCATCGAGCGGGGCTTTTTTTTGCCTGCGCGCCCAGCGCCGGGCTGGCCCGTTTTAGCCGCTAAAAAAGTTCAGCTAAACACTTGCGCTATGTTGTATGTTGTAGTATGCTACACGCTACAACATACAACACCGGCCGAAAGGAGGCCCGATCATGGCAATCACGAAAGAGCAGATATTTGCGGTCGCCGACGAGCTGGACGCCGCCGGCCAGAACCCGACCCTGGCGAGCGTGCGCAAGCAGCTCGGCGGCGGGAGCTTCACGACCATTTCCGAGGCGATGAACGAATGGCGGGCACGCAAGGCCAGCCAGGCGGCCCCGATCCGCGAGCCGGCACCGGCGGCGATCACCGAGAAGCTGGCCGAGCTGGGCGGCGACTTGTGGGCCGTGGCCTTGGAAATGGCGAACAACCGGCTGGCCGCCGAGCGCGAGGCGCTGGAGGCCGTCCGGCAGGAAATGGAGGCAGCGCGCCAGGAGGCCGCAGAGCTGGCCGACCAGCTCACCGGCGAGCTGGACGAGGCCAAGGGCCGTATCGAGGCCCTGGAGGCCGCAGAGACCGACGCCAAGGGGGAAGCTGGGGCGCTACGCGAGAAGCTGGCAGCGGCCAGCGAGCGGGCGGCCACGGCCGAGGCCAGAGCCGGCGAGCTGCGCACGGAACTGGATCACGCCCACCAGGAGGCCCGCCAAGCCCGAGCGGAGCGCGACAAAGCCCAGGAGAAGGCCGCCGCGAGCGCCGACCAGGCGGAGGCCCTGCGGGCCGACCTGGCGGCCGCGAACAGCCGGGCAACGGAGATCGAGCGCCGGGCCGGCGAGCTGCGCGCCGACCTGGAGCGAGCCAACCAGGCCACCGACCAGGCGCGGGCGGCGCTGGCCGAGCAGCAGAAGGCCACCGAGGCGGCGGCCGGGCAGCTTGACCAGGTGCGGGGCGAGCTGGCAAAGGTGCAGGCCAAGGCCGAAGCCGAGCGCGAGGCGCACCAGGAGCAGCGCAAGGCAGCAGCGGCCGAAGCGCACCGCCAGGCCGAACGCTTGACGGCCACCCAGGCCGAGCGCGATGCCGCGCGCAAGGAGGCCAGCCAGGCCCGCGAGGACGCCGCGACCCTGCGCGGCCGGCTCGAAGCCCTGGAAACCGTCATGGCCCAGGAGAAGGGCAAGACGGGCGGCGCGAAAAAGACCTGATATTTCGGTCGGTTTTCAATAAAATCGAGGGTGTAACCTGGAACTACACATCCGGCCACGAGAGGAAAGCCGGCCTCGCGCATGCCGAGGTCGGCTTTTTTCTTGCTGGACTGGCAAGGAGGCCCATCTATTCCACATTTTGAAATGACCACACCGACGATAAGGAGCGCCCGATGAAACAGCGCCTCTTGGTCATGAACGGCCAACGCATCGTTCAGACCGAGCAAGAAGGGGCATGGGCCAACCAGAAGGTTGACAAGGCTGGCGCATTGAAGCCCGGCATCTACAACCTGTACATGGCCCAGCAGGCCGACAAGAAGCAGACCCATGACGGCGTGATCGTTCACGCCGACAACAACCAGGTGTACCAGCAGGTAGGCAAGAACTTTGTCATGCACGCCCGGTCAGATTTCGATAAAGTACCTGAAATCGGGAGCGCAAAGAGCATCAGCTACAGCGCGCAAGGCAAAGCAACCGTTGCCGCCGAGGCCCCGAAACTCACGCGAGGCCGGTCCCGATAGCTTTTAGCGGCTAAAAGGAGGGCCACGCCTTGAGACGACTCACACCCACCGCCGGCCGGGCAGACGCCCGCCGCATCCAGCCGGCATCCGCCGGCTTCGCAACAAGCACGACCAGCAGAACCGACGCCGCCGGCGACGGCCTGCTGGCCGCTGCCGAAGCCACAGAGGCCGAGCAGCAAGCGGCCCTGGAGGCCGCCCCGCTCGACCAGACCTACCAGGAAGCCCTTGCCCTGTACGTTCAGGCCAAGCACGACCAGGTGGAGCGCATCGAGGATCGGCTTGAAAACCTGATCGACCGTCAGCAGGCGCGCTTGCAGCAGACCCAGGCCAACCAGCCGGGCCTACTGTCCCGGCCTGGCGCGAAACGCGCTTGGCAGAACCAGCAGATGCAGCAGCAGGCGCGCTTGCAGTCCCTGCACGTGCGCCTGGAAGCCGTCCGCGAGATCAAGGAAGGCATGGGCCTGCACTCACCGAAGGTCGAAGAGCTGGCGACCCGCAAGATGCGCGCCGAGAAACCCGAGCTGGCGGCCGATTGGGATGCCATGCGCGAGGCGGCACGCCGGCACCAGGCGCTGCAACGCCGCGAAGAGCAGGAGCGAAAGCAGGCGCAGGCCCTGGAGCGACCAGGCCGGTCGCAGAGCTTGGGCCTCACGCGGCCCGTCTAAAACGAAAGCCCGGCACTGCCGGGCTTTTTCCTCGAGCCTCGCCGTTTCCGGCGATGCAGGCCCGCCGCTGGCGGCATCCTGCAGCACCGTCATTCCCGACGATGCAAGGGGCTGGCCAGCCTCGCCAGTTCCGGCGATGCCGCCGGCGCGGTCGACCATCGCCATTTCTGACGATGAGATCCCGCATCGCCATCTACAGCGATGCCCACAACGCGAGGGCGGCCGCGAAAACCGCCATGCCGGCCGCCACGATGTTCATGTACGACACGCGCCGCGCTTCGCGGATCGGCGCGGCGAGCTGCGCGGCGGCCGCTTCCAGCTCGCGCCGCACCGCCTCGGCGGCGGCCTTGCCGCCGTCCTGCATCCCCTTCGCCATCGCCTCTTTGGAGGCCGCCAGGGCCGCGTTGAGCGTCCTTTCGGCCTTCCCCTTGGCGTCATCCCCCCAACGGTGTGCGATGGCTTCCAGCTCTTCCTTGAAGCGATCCAGGATTTCTTGCTGCGCGGCCTGGCTGTCCTGCATCAGTCGGGTGTTGATCGTCTGGAGGATCAAGATCGGATCGTCGCGGCCAACGGCGATGCCGTGCTTGACCGCGATTTCCCGTATCAGCTCTTCGATCTTGTCATCGCTCGCCATCAGAGCACCGCCGCGTTGTCGAGCTGCTGGAAGAGTTGCGACTTCACGATCTTGAGCCGCTGCCGCGTCATGATCGTGAGCGCCGAGTCGGCCAGGGCCTCATCGAACGTCCGGCGCTCCTGGAGCATTTCCGAGAAGTCGCGGCCGTAGGTTTCTTCCTTGAGCGCCGGAATCTGGATGATGGCCGACACCCGCGCCTTGTTGTCGGTGTACGCCTTCATCTTCTCGAAGCCCTTGCCTTCGTGCTCGATTGGCCCCCAATACGGGTTCAGCCACACCACGAACACGCATTCGGCCGGGAATTGCCGGGCCAGCGTGCTAAAGCCGTTCAGGGTGTCCAGGAAGGCTTGCCCGCCGGTGACGACCGTATGCACCACCAGTTCGTGCCCCATGTCCTGGAGCAGCGCCGGAACCTGGTTGCCGATCAAGTAGCTGGACAGCGGCACGAACGAGCTGGCCCCGTTGTCGATGATGACGTCGCCCTTGGTCGAGGCGATTTGCTCCACCAGGGCATCGAAGTTCCGGGTGTTGATCTCGTCGCCGTCCATGATGTTCAGGCGCTGCACGTTCAGGGCCTTGTAACCCTCAAACGTGCTGTTGACCGGATCGGTGTCGATGCAAAGCGGCGTCTGCCCCTTGCTCGCTTTGTACTGCGCAATGGTGGCCGCGATCATCGACTTGCCGACGCCGCCCTTGCCCTGCAAGACCATGTGAATTTTCGCCATTACAGTAAATCCTCTTTATTCGGTTTCGGGTTGTAGTTGAAGCCGGCGATCCCTGCCGACTCGGGTTTCTTCGGCTCGGGTGCCTTCGGCTTCCTCGCCTTCGACCCCCCTTCCTGTTGCGCCGGCTTCTCCCCTTTGGCCTGGTTGGCCGCCGGGGGAGGCACCGGCGCGGGTGCTGCTGGTGCGGCCTTGATGTACCGCTGGACGTGCTTGCGGAACGTCTCGTAGCTGCACTTGACCCGGCCGATCTCGCGCATGTCCTCGTAGATCGTCGTCACTGCATAGCCAGCATCCATCGCGGCTTTCACGTCCACGCGCACGGCCAGGAATGCAACGGCCGTCGCGTCCTGTCGGCGCTTCTTGGCGGCCCGTTTCTCGATCCGCGCGGCCAGCTCTTGGGGGTAGCTGCTTTCTGCCATCGCCTCGCTTCCGTGGTTTGTAAATAGCCGTCATTTTCATGTATCGACCCGTGGAAAGTCTATGTAAAGCGCGTGGATAGCAGCTTGACACCGCTGCATCTAGCGCGCTTTCCGGGCATTGTACGCCTTCATTCGATATATCCGCCATCTTTTCGCGCTAAATGCAGACAGATGCGAAGGTTTCGGTATAGACTTTCCTTGGTGTTATCAACGCCGTAAGGCGGGCAGGATGTGCGAAGTTAGCTAACCGGCGGGCCGGTTATCTATCTTCGCTGTCCCTTATTCGCGCCTGCGGCACTCAACGGGCATCCTGCTCTGCGAGGCTGCCGGCTACCGCCGGCCAAGAAGCGAGAGACGAACGACATGGGCTACATCAATCCGCTGCTGGAGCTTCCAGCAGGCCGCGAACTCCAGGCGCTTCCGGTTGCCGACCGGCAGCGCCTTGCCCGCGTGCTGCGCGAGCTGCGCACGCAGGCCAACGACGAGGCGGAAAAGGCATGGGCACGCCGCAAGGGGCCGATGGCCGCCTACTGGCGAGCCGTGGCGACCTACGCGCGACACACGGCGCACGCGCTCAAGGGGTAGCGACATGGAAGCCGACGAACAGCCGACCGCGAAGCGGCGGCAGCACCTACGGGTGCCGGTGTTCCCCGACGAGAAGGAACAGATCGAGGCGAACGCCAAGAGGGCCGGGGTCAGCGTGGCGCGCTACCTGCGCGACGTGGGCCAGGGCTACCAGATCAGGGGCGTCATGGATTACGAGTACGTGCGCGAGCTGGTGCGGGTGAATGGCGACCTCGGCCGGCTGGGCGGTTTGCTCAAGCTATGGCTCACCGACGACCCGCGCACGGCCCGCTTCGGAGACGCCACGATCCTTGCCCTGCTGGGCCGGATCGAAGCCACCCAGGACGAAATGAGCCGACTCATGAAGTCCGTGGTGCAGCCGAGGGCCGAGCCTTGAGCTTTTTAGCGGCTAAAAAGCCAGGGGCTGGCCGATGATCGCCAAGCACGTACCCATGCGCTCGCTGGGCAAGTCCGACTTCGCCGGCCTGGTGAACTACGTCACCGACGCGCAGAGCAAGGATCACCGGCTGGGCCAGGTGCAGATCACGAACTGCGATGCCGTGTCCGTGCAGGACGCCATCACCGAGGTTCTGGCGACCCAGCACACGAACACGCGGGCCAAGGGCGACAAGACCTATCACCTGATCGTCAGCTTCCGGGCCGGCGAGCAGCCCAGCGCCGACACCCTGCGGGCGATTGAGGAACGTATCTGCGCCGGGCTGGGTTACGGCGAACACCAGCGCGTCAGTGCCGTTCACAACGACACCGACAACCTGCACATCCACATCGCCATCAACAAGATTCACCCGACCCGGAACACGATGCACGAGCCGTACTACTCGCATCGGGCGCTGGCCGAGCTTTGCACGGCCCTGGAGCGCGACTACGGGCTGGAGCGGGACAACCACGAACCACGCCAGCGCGGTGCCGAGGGCAGGGCGGCCGACATGGAGCAGCACGCGGGCGTGGAAAGCCTGGTCGGCTGGATCAAGCGGGAATGCCTGGACGAGATCAAGGGCGCGCAGTCCTGGCAGGAGCTGCACCAGGTCATGCGCGACAACGGCCTGGAACTGCGCGAGCGTGCGAACGGCCTGGTGATCGAGGCCGGCGACGGAACGATGGTCAAGGCGAGCACCCTAGCCCGCGACCTTTCCAAGCCGAAGCTGGAGGCGCGGCTTGGCCCGTTCGAGGCTTCGCCCGAACGGCAGACACGAACCAAAGCGAAGCGGCAGTACCAGAAAGACCCGATCCGCTTGCGCGTGAACACGGTCGAGCTGTACGCCCGGTACAAGGCCGAGCAGCAGACCTTGACCGCGACACGTGGGCAGGCGCTGGAGCAGGCCCGCCGGCGCAAGGATCGGCTGGTCGAGGCCGCGAAGCGTTCCGGCCGCCTGCGCCGCGCGACGATCAAGGTGATCGGCGAGAGCGGCCCGAACAAGAAGCTGCTGTATGCCCAGGCCAGCAAGGCCCTGCGCGACGAAATCCAGGCGATCAACAAGCAGTACCAGCAAGACCGCCAGGCCCTCTACGACAGCCACAGCCGCCGCACGTGGGCCGACTGGCTCAAGAAGGAAGCGACCCACGGCAACGCGGAGGCGTTGACCGCCCTGCGCGCCCGCGAGGCGGCGCAGGGCTTGAAAGGCAACACCATCCAGGGCCGGGGCGATCCGCGCCCCGGCCATGCCCCGGTGACGGACAACATCACCAAGAAGGGCACCATCATCTTCCGCGCCGGCCTGACGGCCGTTCGGGACGATGGCGACAAGCTGCAAGTCTCGCGCGAGGCCACGCGCGAGGGCTTGCAAGAAGCTCTACGGCTGGCGATGGAACGCTACGGCAGCCGCATCACCGTCAACGGCACCACGCAGTTTCAGGCGCAGATCATTCGCGCGGCCGTTGATTCCCAGCTACCCATCACGTTCGCCGATCCGGCCCTGGAGAGCCGGCGGCTTGCGCTATTGAAGAAGGAGAACACCCATGAGCGACCCGACCGAACCGAGCGAGCCGACCAGCGACCCGCAGAGCATCGAGGACGAGCTGGACGCGGCCCTGGCGGCCCTGGACAGCGCGCCGCTACCCACGACGACGCTGCCCGACCCATCGCCGTCGCCCGAGCAGGCTTCGGGCGACCAGGTGGCGGGCGAGCCGGCACCGCCGGCGTTCACGCCGGAGCCGTCCACCGGAAGCCCGACATTGGACGCATTGGACGAGTCCCGCCGCCCCAAAGCCAGCACCGTTTGCGAACACTGTCCCAACTCGGTGTGGTTCGCATCGCCGGCGGAAGTGAAGTGCTATTGCCGCGTGATGTTCCTCGTCACCTGGAGCAGCAAGGAACCCAACCAGATCACCAACTGCGACGGGATATTTCTCGGCCAGGATCAGGAGTAGCAGCGGCCCCGCCGGGCCTCGCGGCGGCGGATAAATACATCGCCGAACGCGAGTCGAAACGCTCGAAAGGTTTCGATATACCGAAGCACGCGCGATATACTGCCGGTGAAGGTGGCCTTGCTTTCGAGGGTGTCCGCAACATCGAGGGCCAGGCGCTGGCCCTGTTGAAACGAGGCGATGAGGTCATGGTGATGCCCATTGACCAGGCCACGGCCCGGCGCATGTCGCGCATCGCGGTCGGCGATGCCGTGACGATCACGCCAAAAGGCTCCATCAAAACGTCGAAAGGTAGGAGTAGATGAAAATAAAGATGAACAACGCCGTGGGGCCGCAGGTTCGCAGCGCGAAGCCGAAGCCCAGCAAGTTGCTGCCGATCCTCGGCGGGGTGTCCCTGGTCGGCGGCCTCCAGGCCGCGACACAGTTCTTCGCCTACACGTTCCAGTATCACGCGAGCCTCGGGGCCAACCTCGGGCACGTGTACGCGCCCTGGTCGATCCTGAACTGGTCGGCGAAGTGGTACAGCCAGTACCCCGACGAGATCATGCGGGCCGGCAGCATCGGCATGGTGACTGCCACCGTGGGCCTGCTGGGTGTGGCCGTGGCGAAAGTCGTCACGTCCAACAGCTCGAAGGCGAACGAATACCTGCACGGTTCGGCCCGCTGGGCCGAAAAGAAGGACATTCAGGCGGCCGGCCTGCTGCCGCGCGAGCGGAACGTCCTGGAGATCGTGACCGGCAAGGACGCACCCACCGCCACCGGCGTCTATGTCGGCGGCTGGCAGGACAAGGACGGCAATTTCTACTACCTGCGGCACAGCGGCCCCGAGCACGTGCTGACCTACGCGCCGACGCGAAGCGGCAAGGGCGTCGGCCTGGTGGTGCCGACGCTGCTTTCGTGGGGCGCAAGCAGCGTCATCACCGACTTGAAGGGCGAGTTGTGGGCGCTGACCGCCGGCTGGCGGCAGAAGCACGCGAAGAACAAGGTGCTGCGCTTCGAGCCGGCCAGCAGCTCGGGCGGCGTGTGCTGGAACCCGCTGGACGAAATCCGCGTCGGCACCGAGGCCGAAGTCGGCGACGTGCAGAACCTAGCAACTTTGATAGTTGACCCGGACGGCAAGGGCCTGGATTCCCACTGGCAAAAGACCGCCTTCGCGCTCCTGGTCGGCGTCATCCTGCACGCGCTCTACAAGGCCAGGAACGACGGCGGCACGGCCACGCTGCCATCGGTCGATGCCATGCTGGCCGACCCGAACCGGGACATTGGCGAGCTATGGATGGAAATGACCACCTACGGGCACGTGGACGGTCAGAACCACCACGCCATCGGATCGGCCGCCCGCGACATGATGGATCGGCCAGAGGAAGAAGCCGGATCGGTGCTGTCCACGGCCAAATCCTATTTGGCCCTGTACCGCGATCCAGTGGTGGCGCGCAGCGTGAGCCGGTCGGACTTCCGCATCAAAGACCTGATGCACTCCGACGACCCGGTGAGCCTGTACATCGTCACGCAGCCCAACGACAAGGCCCGCCTGCGGCCGCTGGTGCGCGTCATGGTGAACATGATCGTGCGCCTGCTGGCCGACAAGATGGACTTCGAGAACGGCCGGCCGGTGGCCCACTACAAGCACCGGCTGCTGATGATGCTGGACGAGTTCCCGAGCCTCGGGAAGCTCGAAATCATGCAAGAGTCGCTGGCCTTCGTCGCCGGCTACGGCATCAAGTGCTACCTGATTTGCCAGGACATTAACCAGCTCCGAAGCCGCGAGACGGGCTACGGCCACGACGAAAGCATCACGTCGAACTGCCACGTGCAGAACGCCTACCCGCCCAACCGCGTCGAGACAGCCGAACACCTGTCCCGACTGACCGGGCAGACCACCGTGGTGAAGGAGCAGATCACGACCAGCGGCCGCCGCACGGCGGCGATGCTGGGCCAGGTGTCGCGCACCTACCAGGAAGTGCAGCGCCCCTTGCTGACGCCCGATGAATGCCTGCGGATGCCGGGGCCGAAGAAGAACGACAAGGGCGAGATCGAGGAAGCCGGCGACATGGTGATCTACGTCGCGGGCTACCCCGCCATCTACGGCAAGCAGCCGCTGTACTTCAAAGACCCGGTGTTTCAGGCGCGGGCCTCGATCCCCGCGCCGAAGGCCACCGACCGGCTGCGCCAGGTTGTCGAGGCAGGGGAGGGCATCACGATATGAGCCGCATCCTGAAACGCATCACGAAAGGCGTAGCCGTCGCCGGCCTGGCCGCCCTGGTGCTGGCCGCCGGCAGCTATGCCGCCGGTGCCCGCATCAACACCACCAAGAGCATTCCGGTCGGCCTGTACTGGACGAGCAGCGCGCCGGTGGAGCGGGGCGCTTACGTGCTTTGGTGCCCGCCGAAGGTCGGCGTGTTCGATGACGCCAAGGAAAGGGGCTACATCGGGGCCGGGTTCTGCCCAGGCGACTACGGCTACATGATGAAGCGCGTTTTAGCCGCTAAAGACGATGCCGTATCGGTGGCCGATGACGGCGTGCGCGTCAATGGCGAGCTGCTGCCACATAGCAAGCCCATCCAGGCCGACAAGTCCGGTCGGCCCTTGCCGCGCTTCCAGGCCAGCACCTACACGCTGGGCAATGCCGAGCTGCTGCTTATGTCGGACGTGAGCGACACGTCTTTCGACGGCCGCTACTTCGGCCCGATCAATCGTTCTCAAGTTCAGACCGTGATCCGTCCGGTCATCACCTGGTAGGGGAGGAAACCACCATGCGACTGTTCATCGCGGAAAAACCATCCGTCGCAAAAGCCATCGCCGGCGAGCTGGGCATCACCGGCAAGGGCGACGGCTTCATCGAGTGCGGCGGCGACAAAGTGACCTGGTGCTTTGGGCACATGCTGGAGCAGGCCGACCCGGACGAGTACACGCCCGATGACGTGCCGACCGGCAAATCAGGCAAGAAGCTATGGCGCGTCGATGAGCTGCCCATCATCCCGCAGACGTGGGTTCTTCACCCGAAGGACGATGCCAAGAAGCAGCTCGCCGTGATCGGCAAGCTGCTGAAAGAAGCCAAGGAGATCGTCAACGCCGGCGACCCCGACCGTGAAGGCCAGTTGCTGGTCGATGAAGTGCTGGAGCACTTCAAGAGCAGCAAGCCGGCGCGCCGCTTTTGGGTGTCTGCCCAGGATTCGGTTTCCGTCAAGCGCGGCCTGGCCGCCTTGAAGGAAAACACCACGTACAAGGGCTGGGCCGATGCCGCACGCGGGCGGCAGCGGGCCGACTGGCTGATCGGCATGAACCTAAGTCGCGCCTACACCCTGCGGGCGCAGCGCGGCGGTTCGCGCGCCCTGCTGACCGTGGGCCGCGTGCAGACCCCGACGCTCGCGCTTGTTGTCGGCCGCGACCGCGAGATCGAGGCGTTCAAGCCGGTGCCGTACCACACCATCAAGGCCGTGGTCGAGCACGCCGGCGGCAGCTTCGCCGCCGCCTGGAAAGCGAAGGAAGATCAAGCCGGCCTGGACAGCGAAGGCCGCCTTGTTGATACCGCCGTCGCGGATGCCCTGGTGGCCGCCGTCAAGGGCCAGCCGGGCACCATCGCCACCTACAAGCAGGAAGCCAAGAAGAAGAACCAGCCGCTGGCCTTCGCGCTGTCCGACATTACCGCGCTGGCGTCCGCGCGCTACGGGTACAGCGCCGAGGACGTGCTGAACACCTGCCAGGCGCTCTACGAGACGCACAAGCTGACCAGCTACCCGCGCACCGACTGCGCCTACCTGCCGGAGTCGCAGCACGCCGACGCGCCGCGCGTCCTGGAGGCCGTCAAGCACGTGAACCCCGAGCTGGCCGGCCTGGTCGATGCTGCCGACCCGCGCATCAAGTCCAAGACGTGGGACGACTCGAAGATCACCGCCCACCACGGCATCGTGCCGACCATGCAGAAAGGCAGCAAGGCCGGCTTGAGCGAGCGCGAGCGCAACATCTACGAGCTGATCGTCCGCGCCTACCTGGCGCAGTTCTACCCGCTGCACGAGTACATGCAAACCACGGTCGGCGTGGAGATCGCCGGCGAGAACTTCGCCGCGTCCGGCAAGGTGGTCACGCGCAACGGCTGGCGTGACGTGTTCGAGCAGGCCGACGAAGAGGACGCCAAGGAAGGCGACGACGAGAACGGCGCGCAGACCCTGCCACCGATGAAGCAAGGCGACGGTGTGACCTGCACCGAGGCCACCCGACGCGATGCGAAAACCAAGCCGCCGGCGCGCTTCACCGAGGGCACGCTGATTCGCGCGATGGAGAACATCCACAAGTTCGTGAGCGACCCGGAGCACAAGAAGATGCTGCGCGAAGGCGATGGCATCGGCACGTCCGCCACGCGCGCATCCATCATTTCCGAGCTGAAACGCCGCGAGTTCCTGGAAACCAAGGGCAAGCAGATCGTCAGCACGACGCTGGGCCGCAGCGTCATCGACGCGCTGCCCGAGGTGGTGCGAAGCCCGGTGCTGACCGCCCTTTACGAACGCATGTTGAAGGGCGTCGAGCTGGGCACGGCGGCCCTGGACGCCTTCATTACGAAGCAAGAGGCGTTCATCCGCGACCAGGTGGCGAAGGCCAACAGCGGAGCCGTGAGCATCGCCGGCGGCAAGGAAGCCACGCCGGTTTCGTCCCTGCACAAGTGCATGGCTTGCGGCAATGGCTTGTCGCGCAGGCCGGCCAAGCGCAAGGGGCAATTCTGGTGGGGATGCAGCAACTTCCCCACGTGCAAGCAGACCTATCCCGACCTGAAAGGCCGGCCCGACTACAGCAAGGGCCGCAATGGCCCAGCCGAGTAACCACCAAGACGAAGGAGCATGACCATGAACCAGCAAAACACCACCCAGGCCGATGACGTGCTGCCCGAGCTGCCCGCCATTGACGACAACGCGGCCGCCGCCGGCGCGCTGCGCGAGAAGCTGGCCGACGCGGCGACGCCCGGCTACCAGGCCGAGTTCGACCCCGAGGAAGCCGAGCGCGCCGGCGCGTTCGTGGAGGACGCATTGAGCGAGCAGGACGCCGCAGAGAGCGGCGACGACCTGGCGGCCCTGGCCTCGCAGGGCGACGACCAGGCCCCGGCCTTCATCACCGAAGGCGGCCCGAGCGACGACCTTCCGCCCTTCGTCAATACGACCAACATCCGCGAGCTGTACGACTGGAAGCCGGGCGAATCGCTGGACGAGGCCATCGCGCGCAAGAAGGCGCAGGAGGGCTAACCCATGCCGATCAACCAGGCCGAGGCGCAAGCCGTCACCCTGGCGTTCGTCCGAGACTATCCCGGCGCGCTGGAGCTGGCCTATCGGTTCCGCGACAACACCGGCGAGCTGTACGGCCACCGGGCAGCAGAAGTCCCGGCAGACCTCAAGGGCGGCTATGTCCCGAAGGAGACGATCCACAACGGCCGGGCCTACCGTGGCCGCGTGGACGTGCCCCTGGCGAACATGGACGACGCCGCCGACCTGGTGCTGACGCTGCGGCATGAAGTGCTGGGCCACTACGGGGCCAACACCTTCAAGCCGGCCGAGAAACGCGCCCTGCTGGACGGCCTGATCGCCGCCCGCGAGGAACCGAGCCTGAAACCACGCTGGGAGGACATCAACCGCCGCTATGCCGGCGCTTCGATGGACGTGCGCGCGGAAGAGGTTTGGGCGCTGCATTGCGAAAGCATCGCGCCCGGCCAGCACGCGGGCCAGGCCCAGGTGCTGGAGCGCGGCCAGCAGTCATTCATGGAAACCTGCATCGCCCGCGTGCGGCCCATGCAAGTCGCCGACCTGCACAACATCGTGTGCATGGTCGCGGATGGCCTTCACGACCGTTCCAGGACGCAGCAGACCTTTCCGCAGATCAACGAACTATTCCGAAGGGATGAAGCAATGGAACCCAAGAAGCCATTTCATGAAGTCGTTGCCGAAAAACTGATCGAGCAGCTCAAGGCAGGCACCGCGCCGTGGCAACGGCCGTGGGAGCCTGGCGAGCCGAACGCCTACCTGCCGATGAACCCGACCACCGGCAAGCGGTACAAGGGCATCAACGCCATTCACTTGATGGCCCAGGGCCGCAGCGATGGCCGTTGGATGACCTACAAGCAGGCCGCCGCCGTGGGCGCGCAGGTTCGCAAGGGCGAGAAGGGAACGCCTGTCCAATACTGGAAGTTCAGCGAGGAACAGAACAAGGTCGATGAGAGCGGCCGGCCCGTTCTCAACGCGAAGGGCGAGCCGGTCAAGGAAACCGTGCAGCTCGAACGCCCGCGCGTGTTCTTCGCCACGGTGTTCAACGCCGAGCAGATCGACGGCCTGCCGCCGATCCAGAAGAAGGAACAGACCTGGAGCGCCGTCGAGCGCGCCGAGCACATCCTGAAAGCGTCCGGTGCGTCGATCACGCACGCGCCTGGTGATCGCGCGTTCTACCGGCCCGCGACCGACAGCATCCACCTTCCCGACCGGGGCCAGTTCCCCACCGCCGACAACTACTACGCGACCGCCCTGCATGAGCTGGGCCACTGGACGGGCCACCCGTCCCGCCTTGACCGCGACCTGGCCCATCCCTTCGGTTCCGAGGGGTACGCCAAGGAAGAGCTGCGCGCCGAGATCGCTTCCATGATCGTCGGCGACGAGCTGGGCATCGGCCACGATCCGGGCCAGCACGCCGCCTATGTCGGTTCCTGGATCAAGGCCCTGCAAGACGAGCCGCTGGAAGTGTTCCGCGCCGCTGCCGACGCCGAGAAGATTCACGACTACGTGCTGGCCTTCGAGCAGAAGCAGGTTCAGGAACAAGAGCAGGCCCAGGTGCAGCAGCCCGAGCAGCACTACTCCGATTTGACGCTCCAGGCCCTGGTCGAAAAACACGGCTGGGAGGTTGCCTACAGCGGCTTGCAAGAGCCTGGCCGTGTGGATTCCGTCCATCGCACCTTTGAAGGTGTCGGGCCGCTGGGCACCATGACCACCCCGAACGGCGAGCGGCGCTTGTCGGCCGGCTACCACGACGACGCCGAGCGCCGGCGCTACGTCACGTTGAAGCTGGGCGACCAGGTGATCGGCGATGCCGATGGCCGCGACCAGAAGCCGGAAGAGATCGCCCGCCAGATCAACGCCAAGGCCGAGCAGTACGCCGACGAGCGGCGCGTCAAGAACGGCCTGGAGCCGATCTACAGCATCGCCTCGCAGCAGGCCGAGGCCCAGCAGCTCAATGATGAGCTGCGCGAGCACGGCCAGGAGATCGTTTCTCACCTGGACGCGCAATCGCGGTGGGCGGATGGCGAGCGCATCTTTGCCTTCCACGAACAAGACGAACAACCGCACCAGGTCAGAAGCCTGGCCGAGCTGGAGAGCTACGCGCCCGATCAACTGCTGGCCCTGCCGGCGCTGGCCCAGGAGCAAGAGGCAAAGCCCTTGTCCGTGGCCGAACGCACGGCCGAGCAGCACGAGGCCATGAAGGCTGCCGACGATGCTTTCCAGCGCGAGCTGGTGCGCGCCTATGGCGAGAACAACGCCGGCGATGCCCGCTACAAGACCCAGCACGACGATGAGGCCGTGCAGAAGGCCGGCGATGCCTTCGTGGCCGCGTCGAACGCCTGGCGTGAGGCCGTGCGCGATGCCCGTCAAACCGTTGCGAGTCAGGAGGCCACGATGCAAGTACCCCAGCAGACCGACCAGGCCGAAGCCTGGATGTTGAAGCACGTCGAGCTGGGCACGGTGGGCCGTGCGCTCGAAGGCGCGACCCTGGAGCAGATCGACCGCGCCCTGGACGTGCTGGATCGCATGCAGCCGATGAACACGCAAAACGAGTTCTGGACGCGGCACGAGCTGCCCTACGACCTGGAGCCGCTGGAAGCGAAGATCAACGACGCAATAGATCACCTGGTCGAAGAGCGCCGGCCGGATGCCGTAGTCGCTGCAACGCGGCTTGACCTGGCAACCGGCAACACCAATTCACGCGAGCGCGACCGCCAAGCCTTCCACCTGGCGGCCGACGATGCGCTGGGCTTCCCCCTGCCCCACGACTGGACGGGTGAAGTGCGGGTTGTCGGCGTGGTCGAGCGTGACGGCGAGACGCGGGCCGCCGACCTGGCCACGGAGACGCCGGAGGCGTACCACCTGTACGCCCGGAAGGGCGAAGCGCAGTTCGGCGAGGATGCCTTTGCCTACCTCACCGCCACCCGCACGCTGGGCGAGGCCGACGAGCTGGCCGACCGCCTGGCGCTGATCGACGCCAATTCGCAGACGGACGAGTACGAGAAGGCGACCCGGCTTGCCCGCGTGCAAGAGGATCGCGTCCGCCGCGACCCGAACAGCACCGACGAGGACATTTCAGCGGCTAAAGAAGCCCGGAAGGCGCTGGAGGCCAAAGCGTTCGTCGCGGCCGAGGAAGCCAAGAACTCCCAGCGGGTCGATGACGAGCGCGGCGACTCCGTGGAGCACCAGGCACCGCAGGAACAGCGCGTGGCTGCGGCCGACCAGCAGCCGGCCCAGGCCAGCCAGGCAACCGAACGGCAGTACATCAGCGTGCCGTTCAAAGAGAAGGACGAGGCCAAGCAGCTCGGAGCGCGCTGGGATCGCAAGGAACAGTCCTGGTACGTGCCGGCGGGAGTGGATGCGGCCCCCTTCGCCAAATGGTCGCAGGGAGCCGCTACGCCGGCCGTAGAGGCCAAGCCGACCCAGCAGGCACCCGAGGCCCAGGACGGCGGCCAGAAGGCCGCACAGGCCGTCCAGCAGGCCCGGCAGTACCTTGCCGTGCCCTACGAGCAGCGCAACGCCGCCAAGGCCGCCGGCGCGCTTTGGGACAAGGCCGCGAAGTCCTGGTATGCCGGCCCTCGCGCCGACATGGCGAAGCTGGAACAGTGGAAGCCCGAGAACGTGCAGGCCCAGCAGGGGCCAGCGATGACGCCAAGGGAAGAGTTCGCCGAGGCCATGCGCAGCGCCGGCCTGTTCACCGGCAGCAACGCCCAGGGCGATCACCCGATCATGGACGGCAAGCGGCATCGCGTGCCGGTCGAGGGCGGCAAGAAGGGCACGCTCGATGGCTTCTATGTCGGCCACCTGGACGGCCACCCGGCCGGCCGGATCATCAACAACAAGACCGGCACGGACATTACCTGGAAGAGCAAGGGCTACGCCTTGAGCGACCAGGAGAAGGCCAAGCTCCAGGCCGAGGCGGCCGAGAAGCTGGCCCAGCGTGCCGCCGAGCAAGACAAGCTCCAGGAAGCCACCGCGCAGCGCGTCGGCCGCCAGATGCCCGACCTGGTGCCGGTCGAGCAGCCGACGCCCTACCTGCAAGCCAAGGGCATCGAGGCCCACGCCGGCGTGTTCACCGACCGCGAGGGCCAGAAAACCTACATCCCCGCCTTCGACGTGGACGGCAAGCAGTGGACGATGCAGTACATCCAGGAGGACGGCACCAAGCGGTTCGCCAAGGACAGCAAGAAGGAAGGATGCTTCCACCCGGTCGGCGGCATGGATGCGCTGGCCGCAGCGCCGGCGCTGGTGATCGCCGAGGGCTATGCCACGGCCGCGAGCCTGGCCGAAGGGCTGGGGCATGCCACCGTGGCCGCGTTCGACTCGGGCAACCTGCCGCACGTGGCCCGCGCCCTGCGCGAGAAGTTCCCCGACAAGCCCATCGTGATCGCCGGCGACGACGACAAGGCCCAGGAGATCGAGCGCGGCCACAACCCCGGCCGCGCCAAGGCCGAGGAAGCCGCGAAGGCCGTAGGCGGCAAGGCCATCTTCCCGATCTTCGCGCCGGGCGAGCAGCAGGCGAACCCCAAGGGCTTCACCGACTTCAACGACCTGGCGAACAAGAGCGAGCTGGGCCGCGACGGCCTCAAGCGCCAGGTCGGCGCAGCCGTGGGCCAGGTGCTGATCGAGGAAGGCCGCCGACAGCAGCAGGAGCAGCGCCAGGAGCGTGCGGAGAAGCAACAGCAGCAGCCGGAACGCCCGCGCCGCGCGGCACGCATCGGCTAAAGTCCCGGAGGGCTGCAACCACACGCGCGGTTTCCTCCCTCCCTGGCCGCCGGCAGTCATCGCCGCCTCGCACCCCGAGGCGGCTTTTTTTTGCTCGAGCATCGCCGCATCCGACGATGCCACCAGGCCCGCGCACGTCGAGCTGCAGCATCGCCATTTCCGGCGATGCACGCCGGCGCGGTCGACCATCGCCAGTTCCGACGATGGCGGCCGCCCTGCCCGCCTGGATCTCGCATCGCCATTTCGGGGTCTCCTCGTTTTCAGTGCAATAAGTGACGGTACGCAAAGCTAGCACTGGCGCGGGGGTGGTCTGGGTAGACCGTTGATTTCATTGACTTTCCTGTTCGCTTTGTAAACGGGTATGGTGGCCTCCCACTTTTGAGGTTCACGATGCAGGGTTGGCACACAACGTTTTTGGGGATGCGTGGGCTCCCCCGCGATATCAGCGACTTCGAGATGAAGGCATTTTTCACCTTCGATGGTGCCGAGCGCGACGCAATCAATGCACGCCGAGGTGATTCCCACAAGCTTGGTCTGGCGCTCCATATTGGTTTCCTGCGCATGAGTGGGCGTTTGCTCGGTGCCTTTCGGGTAATTCCAGTAGCCTTGTGGCGCCACCTTGGCAACGAGCTTGGCATTGCAGCACCAGAAGTCGCCTCGCTGAGAGCCATGTATGAACGCGGGCGCACGCTATTCGATCACCAACAAGTAGCCTGCACGGTCCTTGGATTCCAGTGGATGAGCGAGCACCAGCGCCGCTCACTGGTACGTGAACTGCGCGACGAAGTGGCGCGCTGCGCCGACCGCGATCAGCTACTCGTGCGGGCGCGTCAATGGCTGTACAAGAACAAGCTGGTGATCGTGCACGAGCGGGCAATTCGGACACTGATTGCGGCGGCACTTGCCCAGCTTGAAGTTGAAACAGGCACCGCCATCGCCGCCAGCGTTGATCCAGCAACACTTGATCGCTGGCGAGCCTCAGTTTCAGAGCTGCGCCCAGATGGACAAACCCAGCAGAGTTGGCTATGGGCTGCACCGGCGAAACACTCAACCCGCCAAATCAGCGAGGTACTGGAGCGCATCGACCTGCTTTACACGCTGGACGTTCATAAGCACCTGGCAGACATCCCCGATCTCATCTTGCGCCGCTACGCGCGCCGACTTGTCTCCAGGCCGCCCTCAGCCGGAGCCAAGATCAAAGAGCCAGCGCGCACCGTGGAGGTCGCATGCTTTCTTCGGTATTGCCTGTTCACCACCACAGACCAGTTGATCCTTATGGTGCAGCGCCGGATCGCCGATCTGTGGCGTCAGGCTGCCGCCGATGTCCCCGCTACCGTCAATTGGGCCGCAATGTACAAAACGCTGCTCGGCGAACTTGTTGCCTTGAGCGCGCAAGGTGCGGTGCCAGATGCTGAGTTGCGTGCCCGTCTTGAAGCCTTGATCACCGAAACCCAGAAACGCAAACCACCGAGCAGGGCCTCCCTGGTCCGCGAGGGATTGATTGATGGAATTCGCCCCGTGCGGTCGTTGCTCGTCGCCATTGCAAAGCTGCCCTGGCAGGCCACCGGCGAGCATCCTGCCATCGAGTACCTTGCCAAGCTGCAAGCTTTATATCTCAAAGGATCCAGAAAGCTGCCAGTTGAAGTGGTGGCACCAAGTCTGGGAATGATCTGGCAGGTTTCGATCTCCAGCCCAGACCGGGAACGGGCGTTTCAGGCGTTGGAGGTGGCCACCCTGTTTGCCCTGCGCCGCGCGGTGCGCAATGGCTCGGTCTGGATTGAGCACAGCCTGAGCTTTCGGGGTCGTGCGCGCTTGTTCTTCACGGACGAGCGTTGGCAGGCAGAGTCCAAGAAACACTATGCCCGTCTATCGTTACCCAGCAAGGCTGCCACTTTCTTGAAGCCTTTGCTGGCCAGAGTAACTGCCGGTGTCGATGCGGTGGCCGCTGCAGCCCGCAGTGGCGTACTGCGCGTGGATGATGAACTCCATTTGTCGCCATTGCCCGCAGAGGACGAAGACCCAGAAGTGACCAAGCTGCGCGCGGCTTTGGATCACCGCATCGGTGAGGTTCAATTGCCGGAAGTGATTCTGGCCGTTGACGCCCAGGTGCGCTTTAGCTGGATCATGCTCGGACGTGAGCCGCGCTCTACCGACGAGCTGCTGATGGTCTATGCCGGCATCATGGCCCACGGCACCAGTCTGACTGCGGTCGAATGCGCGCGCATGATTCCGCAATTGTCTGCCACCAGCATTCGCCAGGCCATGCGCTGGGCGCGGGACGAACGGCGTCTGAGCCAGGCCTGCCAGGCTGTGCTGGAATTCATGCAGCGACACCCGATTGCCGCCACCTGGGGGCGGTCCGATTTGGCATCTTCTGACATGATGAGCATGGAGACCACCAAACGGGTGTGGCAAGCCCGGCTTGATCCTCGGCGCAACACACCTTCCATTGGAATCTACTCCCATGTAAAAGACCGGTGGGGCATCTTCCATGCGCAGCCCTTTGTGCTCAATGAGCGCCAGGCGGGCGTGGCCATTGAAGGTGTCATCCGCCAAGAAAAGCTGGAGACCAGCCAGCTTGCTGTGGATACCCATGGCTACACCGACTTTGCCATGTCACATGCCCGTTTGCTTGGTTTTGATCTTTGCCCGCGGTTGAAGGAACTCAAACAGCGCCACCTCTTTGTGCCACGCGGCACCAAAGTGCCCGCAGAAATCGCTGCGGTGTGCGAAGCCAATGTCGACGTCGCTTTGATCGAAAAGCATTGGGATAGTCTGGTGCACCTGGCAGCCTCGGTCATGAGCGGACATGCCAGTGCGGTGGCAGCTCTTGCGCGGTTCGGTTCTGCCGCCCAGGGCGATCCAATCTATGAGGCTGGCGTGCAATTGGGGCGGTTGCTGCGTACGGCGTTTTTGGCTGACTACTTTGTCAAGGACGCTTTCAGGAACGAGTTGCGCCGGGTGCTCAATCGGGGCGAGGCTGTTAACGCCCTCAAGCGCGCCATTTATACCGGCCGGATCAGCCCGGCGCAGGCCAAACGTGTCGATGAAATGCAGGCTGTGGCCGATGCGTTGAGCCTGATGGCCAACATCGTGATGGCGTGGAATACCTCACAGATGCAGGCGGTCCTGGATCGCTGGTCGAACCGCCGCCAGGTCATTCCACCGGAACTGATCGGGAAGATTGCGCCCACCAGGGGTCGTCTCAGAAAACGGAGAATAAAGCACGTTAAGCCGATTGCAGAGGTCGCAACGGCCTGAACTTGCCCGCGCCGATCTTGGCGCTGCTGCGCCAGAGGTAATCGCCGGTCAGATTGATGTGTTCCCAGCCCAACGGCGACAGGTACTGCAATAGCGTTTCATCGACGGCATGGCCGTTGCTACGCAACGCATGCGCTGCGCGCTCCAGGTAGACCGTGTTCCACAGCACGACAGCCGCCGTCACCAGATTGAGGCCGCTGGCCCGGTAGCGCTGCTGCTCAAAGCTGCTGTCGCGGATTTCGCCCAGCCGGTTGAAGAACACGGCGCGGGCCAGTGCATTGCGTGCTTCGCCTTTATTCAGCCCGGCATGGACGCGGCGGCGCAGCTCAACGCTTTGCAACCAGCCCAGGATGAACAACGTCCGCTCGATGCGCCCCAGCTCACGCAGGGCGACAGCCAGGCCGTTTTGGCGCGGATAGCTGCCGAGTTTCCTAAGCATCAGCGAGGCCGTCACCGTGCCTTGCTTGATCGAGGTGGCCAGGCGCAGAATTTCGTCCCAATGGGCGCGGACGTGCTTGATGTTGAGAGTGCCGCCGATCATCGGTTTCAGCGCGTCATAGGCGGCTTCGCCTTTCGGGGTGTAGAGCTTGGTGTCGCCCAGGTCTCGGATGCGCGGTGCGAAGCGGAAGCCCAGCAGGTGCATCAAGGCAAAGACGTGATCGGTGAAGCCCGCCGTGTCCGTGTAATGTTCCTCGATGCGCAGGTCGGACTCGTGGTACAGCAGGCCGTCAAGCACGTAGGTGGAATCGCGCACGCCGACATTGACCACCTTGTTGTGGAACGGCGCGTACTGGTCAGAGATGTGGGTGTAGAACGTCCTGCCTGGGCTGCTGCCATATGTTAATTTCCATGCAACCCTGAGCCGGCATTTCCATCGAATCTTGATCCACCCTTTTTGCAAGCCTGGAAGGCTCACGGTGTGGATAAGTTCTTGGTTTTCTCCTTCTTGGATTGTGCCGGCAGCGCCGAGCTGTTCTTGAATCGGAAGCTGTCGTTGCCAGTTTCCAGGATATGGCAGTGGTGCGTAAGCCGGTCCAACAGCGCCGTCGTCATCTTCGCATCACCGAACACCGACGCCCATTCGCTGAAGCTCAGGTTGGTCGTGATCACGACGCTGGTGCGTTCGTAAAGCTTGGACAGCAGGTGGAACAGCAAGGCCCCACCGGACGCGCTGAATGGCAGATAACCCAGTTCGTCGAGGATCACCAGATCGGCGTACATGAGCCGGGTGGCGATCTGTCCCGACTTGCCCTGCGCCTTCTCGACCTCCAGCGCATTGACCAGTTCGACCGTGGAGAAGAACCGGACTCGCCGGTGATGATGCTCGATGGCCTGCACACCGAGCGCCGTGGCCAGGTGGGTCTTACCAGTGCCCGGGCCCCCGACCAACACCACATTGTTGGCCTCCTCCAGAAACTCGCAACGGTGCAACTGCCGCGCCAGCGCCTCATTGACTTCGCTGTGGGCGAAGTCGAAACCGGCCAAGTCCCGGTACACAGGGAAACGGGCCACCTTCAATTGGTAGGCCACGGAGCGCACCTCGCGCTCGGCGGTTTCCGCCTTGAGCAGTTGGGCCAGGATGGGTTGTGCCGCCTCGAACGCCGGTGCCCCTTGTGCGGTCAGCTCGGCCACGGCCTGGGCCATGCCATACATCTTGAGCTCTCGCAGCATGATCACGATGGCGCCGCTGGCAGGGTCATGACGCATGACGCACCTCCTGGGCTGTGCGGGCAGCCGCGGGGCGGCGCAACTGGTCGTAGCGCAGCACGTTGGCTTGAGGTTCGTTGACCAAGCGCAGGGCCTGTGGTGCCGTCACCGGCGCCGCAGGCGCCGGCTCCCCTTCCAGCAAACGATGCAGCACGTTCAGCACATGGGTCTTGGTCGGCACGCCAGCTTCCAAGGCCAGCTCCACGGCGGCCAGCACGGCCTGTTCATCGTGGTGCAGAACCAGGGCCAGGATCTCCACCATCTCCCGGTCGCCACCCGATTGGCGCAGCAACATGGCCTGCAGCCGTTTGAAGGCTGGCGGCAGTTCGGCGAACGGAGCACCGTTGCGCAAGGCACCGGGCTTGCGCTGCAGCACCGCCAGGTAGTGACGCCAGTCGTAGACGGTCCGACCACCGACGTCGTGGCGCCGGTCGATGAGGCGCGTGTGCTCGCACAAGATCTGACCTTCGGCGGCGACCACCAGCCGCTCGGCGTAGACCCGCAGACTCACCGGCCGGTTGGCGTAGGAGGCCGGCACGCTGTAGCGGTTGCGCTCGAAGTGCACCAGGCAGGTGGGCGAGACCCGCTTGGTGTGTTCGACGAAGCCGTCGAAGGGGCGCGGCATCGGCATCAGGGTGGGCCGCTCCTGCTCCCAGACATCGGCCACCGTGCCTGGCAGCTTGCCGTGGACGATCTCGCGCCACAAGGTCTTGCAGCGGTTCTCCAGCCACTCGTTGAGTTCGGCCAGGGTTGGAAACGCCGGCACGGGTTGCCACAGCCGGTGACGCGCATCACGCACGTTCTTCTCCACCTGCCCTTTCTCCCAGCCCGAGGCCGGATTGCAGAACTCGGCCTCGAACAGGTAGTGGCTGACCATGGCGCTGAAACGGGCGTTGACGTCGCGCTCCTTGCCCCGGCGCACCTTGTCCACGGCGGTGCGCATGTTGTCGTAGATACCGCGCCGGGGAATGCCACCCAACACCGCGAAGGCATGGTTGTGCGCATCGAACAGCATCTCGTGGGTTTGCAGCGGATAAGCCCGCACGGTGAAGGCGCGACTGTGGCTGAGCTTGAAGTGGGCTACCTGCAGCTTGGTGCGCTCGCCGCCGATGACGGCCCAGTCTTCGCTCCAGTCGAATTGGAACGCTTCGCCAGGACCGAAGGCCAGCGGCACGAAGGTGCCTCGGCCGGTGGTCTGCTGCGCTTCCTGACGTTGCTGCTGCCAGACTCGGGCGAAGGCGGCTACCCGGCCGTATGAGCCTGGGTAGCCCAGGGCGGACAGGTCGGCGTGGAGTTGCTTCACGGTGCGCCGCTGCTTGCGCGACTTGCCCGCTTCGCTCTTGAGCCAGCCTGAGAGCTTCTCGGCGTAGGGATCGAGCTGGCTCGGACTGATGCGCCGAGGGTAGTGCGGCTCCGCCACACCCGCGCGCAGGTACTTCTTGATGGTGTTGCGAGACAGGCCGGTGCGCCGGGCGATCTCTCGGATGGACAACTGCTCGCGCAGGGCCCAGCGTCTGATGACACTTAATGTTGCCACGTCAATCACTCCTATGCTCCTGCCGAAAAAATCAGCAGGTTAGGGTTGTTACGTGGATCAGTTTTAGACGGAAATTACCGGGTTAAGTGGATCAGTTCTGGATGGAAATCAACACTCAGATGGTTGATAGATCGACTCCGTAGTTGAGTTCCTCTGCGAAGTCCGGCAGTCCGTAACCGATGGTTTTCTTGTAGAAAGGAGAGACCTTCGCAGTCGGTGCCTTCTTCTTGTGCTTCGTGGTGTAGAGCATTCGTGCCCGCATCACCTCGAAGGAGTAACCGCGCCCTTCACGGTTCTTGTCCTTGGCCAGTCGGTTGATGGACTCCGTGTAAGCGTTGGTGACGGGCATGTCCGTCTCGAAGTAGGTCATGGTCTCTTCGCGCCAGTTTCCCACTGCCCTGACCAGATCGCTCCAGACTTCCTTTTGGCCCTTCGGGATGGTGGCTATCCACTCGTCCAGGGCGGCTTCTGCCTGGAGCCGTGTGGTGGCGTCCCAGATGCCGTAGAAGCGCTCCTTGTGCTCGTAGGCGGCCAGCAGTTGCGGGAACGCGCCTGTCCAGGTCTCCATGATGAGGCGCTCCCGGTCTGAGACTTCGTGAGCGCGTTTCAGCAGGATTTTCCGGTCTCCCTTGAGAGTCCGGCTCTGGGACGGTTTCAGCTCCTTTCTGAGGCCCTTGCGCACTCTCTCTAGGGCATCGTTGGCCATGCGCACCACATGGAACTTATCGACCACGATACGGGCCTGGGGCAGCACAGCCTTGACCGCTGCCCGGTAGGGGTTCCACATGTCCATGCTGACGATCTCGACCTTCTGCCGGTCTTTCAGCTTCATCAGGTAGTTGGTCACCACGTCCTGGCGGCGGGTGGCCAGCAGGTCGAGCAGGGTTCGCTCCTCAATGTTGGTCAGAATGCAGCGGTAGCGCTTGTTGTCAATGCCGCACGTAATTTCCTCATATCTGCCGAAGTAAATTTCCCCACCCTTGGCAGTGGGAAGTCAACCCGGCAGTGACGCGGCTTCCTCCCTTTTGGGACGGCCGGGCCGGCGCTTTTCCGGTACAGGGCTACCCATTTCATTGAATGCAGGACGGTTGCGCAAGTGCTCTGGAATCAGGGCGGCATGTTCCCGCAGACGGTATGAATTGCCTTCAATGGGAATGACGATCGCATGGTGTAGCAACCGGTCCAGCAGCGCAGTGGCCACAACTGGATCGCCGAAGATCTCGCCCCATTCACTAAAGCCACGATTGCTGGTCAGGATCATCGCGCAGCGCTCGTAGCAGGCATTGACCAGCTGGAAGAACAGATTGCCGCCGGTCGAGCCCAACGCCAGGTAGCCAATCTCGTCAACGATGAGTACGCTGTGGCGCGACAGGAACTTCACCCGCTCACGCAGCTTGCCTTCGCGCTCGGCCTTGCGCATGGAATCGACCAGCTCGGCCAGTGTGGCGAAGTACACGCTCTTGCCAGCTCTGATGGCTTCTACACCGAGTGCCACGGCAAGGTGGCTCTTCCCTGTTCCGGGTGGCCCAAGGAAGTGCACGCACTGGCGTCGCTCAATGAACCCCAATTCCGCCAGCGCCATGACACGGCTGCGCTCCAGCGATGGCTGGAAGCTGAAGTCGTAACCGGCGAGCGTCTTGAGCACTGTCAGGCGTGCAGTCTGCAGAGCGATCTTGATGCGTCGACTCTCGCGTGTGCTGTACTCCTCGCCCAGCAAGGCTTCGATGGCTTCCAGGGCAGTAAGCTGCCCTTGTTCGATCTGGGACTGCACCGTCTGCAAAGCCTCCAGCGCGCGGGGCATCTTCAGGCCGATCAGATGCCGACGGATGCGTTCGGCAATGGGTTCATGGGTCATCGCTGGCCTCCGATCTGCCGTGCAATAAAGTCATAGACAGCCAGCGGTCGCTGCGCAACAGCGTGGCCAGGCGGTAGCACAATGGCATCCGGCTTCTCGCGCTGCATGATCCGCTGCAGTACCCGGTGGCCCGCGAGGACTGAGCGCTCGCGCCGGCCCGCCAGCCGGGCATGGGTAGCGATCAAGGCACCGTCCTCGAAGATGCGCACGCTATCAGGCGTGGTCTCCACATCGAGTATCCGCTTCCTGGTGCCGTCTGGCACGCTGTAGTAGTTGCCGCCAACGCTGACACAGCCTTCGTGGCTAACACGCCGCTCGACGCGCAGTACCGCGTCAAACCGACCAGCCGGCAAGGGTTGCAGTTGCGGCTGCTCCTCTCGGAAGTGCTCCACGACGACGCGCCCAGTCGTGCCATGGCAACGTACATTGGCCACCGTATCGAGCCAGTGGCGTAGTTGGCGGTTCATGTCATCGATGTCCTCGAAACTGCGCGCCATGAAGAAGTCAGCACGGATATAGCGGTAGGGACGCTCGACCTTGCCCTTGGTCTTGGCTCGATACGCCTGGCAGGCACGCGGCAGGAAGCCGTAATGAGTCCCGCACGCCAGCAGCTTGGCGTTGTAGACGATGCCTTCGCCGCTGTCGTCCTCTCCCAGTACCGCCGTCTTCATGCGGTCGTACAGGATCTCCCGTGGTACACCGCCGAAATGGGCAAACGCTTCCATGTGACAGCGCAGGACCGTTGGCAGGTCCTGGTGTAGAACGAATTGGCCCCACAGGTAACGACTGTGGCCCAGCACCATGGCAAACAGCCAGACTCGGCGTACGGGCCCCTGGTTGCCAAAACAGACCTTGAACTCGGCAAAGTCGACCTGCGCCTGTTCGCCGGGCGGCGTTTCAAATCGGACTTCAAAGATGGGCGCCGGCGGCGGGCGTACTGTGCGCAGGACCATGCTTCTCGGTATAGACACGGTAACCGTTGTCCTGCCGATCAGGCGGCGGCAACAAGCCCTGCTGTTCATAGAAGCGGATCGTCTGTGTTTCGACCCCTACCAACTGCGCCAACTGACCAATGCGCATCAGCCTCCTCCCTAAGGGAGACCGGAAAATCCTGCTGAAACGCGCTCACGAAGTCTCAGACCGGGAGCGCCTCATCATGGAGACCTGGACAGGCGCGTTCCCGCAACTGCTGGCCGCCTACGAGCACAAGGAGCGCTTCTACGGCATCTGGGACGCCACCACACGGCTCCAGGCAGAAGCCGCCCTGGACGAGTGGATAGCCACCATCCCGAAGGGCCAAAAGGAAGTCTGGAGCGATCTGGTCAGGGCAGTGGGAAACTGGCGCGAAGAGACCATGACCTACTTCGAGACGGACATGCCCGTCACCAACGCTTACACGGAGTCCATCAACCGACTGGCCAAGGACAAGAACCGTGAAGGGCGCGGTTACTCCTTCGAGGTGATGCGGGCACGAATGCTCTACACCACGAAGCACAAGAAGAAGGCACCGACTGCGAAGGTCTCTCCTTTCTACAAGAAAACCATCGGTTACGGACTGCCGGACTTCGCAGAGGAACTCAACTACGGAGTCGATCTATCAACCATCTGAGGGTGGTATCAGATTGATGGGGTGAAGGTGCCCCATCAACCATTAAATCCGTATACCCTTTTATCCCAGCCGCTTAACATTCGCAGCGTCTTGGACGATGCGTGCACGCTCCAGCCCGCCAGGCTGGCCATCAACAAGAGGCATAGTAGCTTCTTCTTCACCGGTCTCTCCTCCATCTACGTTATAGCGCGTTGCTTTGCTCTTGGTTTCTTCAACGCAACGCGCCGCGTTTTGCTCTAGGCGCCACTCGAGGCCGCTTGGCTCGGTTCAGGGATATGGAAGTCGGCATCCAGGCCCAGCGTCTGCTGGTAGTACTGCCAAAAGCCCTTGATCGGATTCTCTGTCGCGAAATAGTCCATGGAGCGCGTGTTCTGGTCGACCATGCCCATGAACGACGTACTGTCCTTGTCGTGACTGACCGAACGCTGAACGCGCTCCATGGCGTCGCCGTCCTCCAGGGAAACGTAACCGGAGGGGCCGATCAGATTGCCGTGGGTTATGCGCAGTTGTTCGAGCTCCTCGTCGTCGTCGACGAAGCCGAACTGCGTCCAGACCATCTCGAACTCGTCTTCTCCAATGGGGATGACGTGTCGGGTCGAGAGCGCGTTACCCAGTTGATGCACCACCAGGTTCGGGAAGATCGAAAGCACCACCAGATTGATGTTGTCGTCGAATTCCCGCTGGCTCTGCACGACCGAGCTGTCTCGCAGGGTGAACTCCGGGTTATAGGCGTGTTGAGCCTGGCTGGCATGCTCCGCGGCTTCCTCGTCGGTGTGGAGTTCGGTTGCCAGCAAGCAATGCCGCCCCGTCCTGTCGAGCTGTATCGACGCGGACTCACTGGTATTTCGCCAGAGCCCGAAGGTGTTCAGGAAAAGATGGAGCAGGCCGGCGTGGTAGGGGTCTCGCGAATTCTCGGCGGCCAGCTTCCAGTTGCTGTGGATGCGCTGGCGCTGAAAGCCGAGAAGCCTCAGGGGGCGCTTGCAGTTGCGCTTGATGATCTCTACCGCCACCGGCCCCAGGTATTCCTCCAGCGGTTCCACCTCATCGGAGAAGCTCGCGAAGACAATGCCGTTGAGGGTGGCAACGCGCAGCTTGGTCAGGCCGTGCCGGCTCTTGTCGAAGGGCTTGCACATGCCACCCTTGCCGCGCACGCCGCGCAGGAAGGGCACGCCGTTGAGCTCCCCCTTCAAGTTGTAGTCCCACTGGTGGTAAACGCACTGCAGGCTGCTGGCGTTGCCGTAGCGCTGCTCACACACCAGCGCGCCGCGGTGCGCGCAGCGGTTCTCCATGACATGGATGCTGCCGTCCTCCGCTCGGGTGACGATGACGGGCGACAACCCGATATGGGTGGCCTTGTAGTCGCCCGGCTCGGGGATCTCCGCCTCCAGGGCCACGTAGGCCCACACCTTTCCACGGAAAATCCGCTCGTTCTCCAGTTCCAGATACGCCTTGTCCGTGAAAACCTTGTAGGGCACACGGAGCGCTTGTTCCGCCGTCGCGGGCTGGGGCGATACGTTGGTCATTGGTTTTTCTCCTGTATCGAAACGCTTGTCCGCAACCCGCTCAGAGCGGGCGCACGAGGAGCGTGTCGATTAATTGCGTGTCGAAGATCACGCGTTTTTGTTTGAACTTCGGACCATCCTCCTCGAACACCAGGCGATCGACGTACTTGCCGGTGCTGTACACCCGGGCGATGCCGTCGCCGCGGGTCGCCATGACGACGTAATTGCTCTGCACCAGCGCCTCGTCGCCCTCCATGGCTTTCACGCGCACATTGCTGAGCACGTGTCGGTAGGCGTGTTGGGAGTAGATGTTGGCGTGCCGCAAGGAGACGATGCGGTCGATGAGCATGTTGCGGTTGCTGCAACCCATGGTAGGGGCCGGCAAGCCGCGCTCGACGTTCTCCCTGGAGATGATCTGGTAGCTGCCGTCTTCGGTGAACAGCTCTGGCAACTCTTCAAGGCGATCATCGTCGATGTATTCGACGTAGGCGTACAGCAACTGTTCCGCCTCGAACTGACGCCTCGCCCTGACCGCCCATGCCTGCTCGTCGGCCGGTGGCTGTATCGCCTTCAGCGGACTATCGGTGTTCATCAACTCTCCCTCCTCTTGACCCTCGCCGGCCGCGCCAGGCAGCGGCCCGGAACGTCTCGCGGTTGTACTGACCTGCTGGCGCGCGGCTCGAGAGCGTGCCCTGTTTGTTGCGGGCTTTGCTAAAATAGTAAATGCATCATGCATCATGCATAATGGACATGTCAAGCATAGTCCACCATCTCCACGGGCGCAATGTCGATAGAGCGAATATTTGTCGATTTATTTGCGTGGCCGTGTTTGCGAGGGCGCTACCGGGGGGTTTGCTAGACTCCGGGCCGGCAGCGTCCGGGAATGAAGAGAGCTAAAACGAGGAAGACGGGTGTCGAAGACAAGCGAAGATAATGCGCGCCAGTCGCAGGGTGTGCAGTCGGTGGAAATCGGGGCTCGCGTGCTGCGAGCCTATTTGCGGGCGGAAGCGCCCATGAGCGTCAAGGAGCTCGCGGACGAGGTGGACATGTCCACCAGCCGAACGCATCGTTACCTCGCGAGCCTCGTGCGTGCGGGCCTGATCGAGCGTGACGCGGCGAGCGGGCGCTACGATCTGGGGGAGTTGACCTTGCAGCTGGGTGTGGCGGCCTTGAATCGGCTCAACCCGGTCGCAGAGGCATCAAAGACGGGGCAATACAGAAGATGTTGAAAGACGAAGCCGAGCGGGCGACGCAACGGAAAGCCGAAGCGACGGCCAGTTCAGGGTAGACCGCAAACGTCTGAGGCTCAAAGTAAGACAAAAACTATTCCATCGAGGAGACAAGCATGAAAAATGTATTCAAGCAGGTGCTGTTCGCGTCGGCATTATCGTTGGCGCTGGGTGGTGTTGCTGTTGCTCAAGAACCGATAAAAATTGGCTTCATTGGGGAGCTCTCTGGGCCGATAGCAGGTGTTGGTCAAGATCAGCTTGACGGCTTTAACTTGCTGTTGGATCAGAAGGGCGGGAAGCTGGGCGGCGTGCCCGTTACCCTAGTCCGGGAAGATAGTCAGATGAAGCCTGATGTCGCCAAACAGGTGGCGCGCAGTTTGGTAGAGCGCGAAAAAGTGCCCATCATCACCGGGGTATCGTTCTCAAACATCATGATGTCCATTCATCAGTACATTACAGAGAACGAAGTCTTTTTGATCGGCTCGAACGCAGGCCCGTCGCAAATTGCCGGTGCGCAGTGTTCACCCTATCAGTTCATCACGTCGTGGCAGGGCGACCAAGCCGCTGAAGCGGTGGGTCAATACGCGACCGATAAAGGCTACAAGAACGTCGTTGTGTTGGCGCCAAATTATCAGGCGGGCAAAGATATTGTCTCGGGCTTCAAGCGCTACTACAAAGAACCACTTGCCGAGGAGCTGTATACCTCTTTGACTCAAATGGACTTCTCGGCCGAGTTGTCCCAGGTTGTTGCTGCAAAGCCCGACGCCGTCTTCGCATTTTTTCCGGGTGGTCTCGGGGTGGCGTTTGCCAAGCAATATGCGCAAGCCGGGTTAATGAATCAATATCCTTTGCTGACAACCTTCGTAGTAGATGCATTGTCACTGCCCGCGATCGGCGATACGGCACTGGGTATTGTAAGCGGCGGCTTTTGGGCGCCTGATTTCGATAATGCCCAAAGTCGTCAGTTTGTTCAGGCCTTCGAGGCGAAGTACGGTCGTATTCCGTCAAATTACGCCGCGCAAAGTTACGACGCTGCATTGTTGCTCGATTCCGCCATTGCCAAGGTTAAAGGCAACGTAGCCGATAAGCCTGCTTTCATGGCAGCACTTAAAGAAGCAGACTTCGACTCGGTTCGGGGCGATTTCAGCTTTAGCAACAACAACTTCCCGAAGCAGGGGATGCACGTCATGGAAGTTGTGAAAGACGATAAGGGTCGCTTGACGCTCAAGACCGTTGGCACGCCGTTCAAATCGTATCAAGATGCCTATCACACGCAGTGCCCGCTGAAGTAAGTCTTGGTTGGAAAGGGGGGGCATTGCCGCAGGTAGTGCCCTTCTTCTGTTTTGGGTTTCAGACCGCATTCTCGGGGGCGCCTTGAACGGCTTCCGAGAACAGGTTGAAGATAATTTTGCGCATCCACTGATTGCCTGGCTCTTTATGGAACTTGGCATGCCAGAACAGGTTGATACCGATTCTGGGCAAGGGGATGGGGTGGTCGACGTAGGTCAGATTGAAGGGTTTGGCGTAGTGCAGGGCGTAAAGCTCGGGTACGGTGGCGATAAGGTCGGTGTTGCTGAGGATATGCCCCACGGCGACAAAGTGCGGCACAAGCAGTTTGACAGTACGTTTGCGCTCCGAGCTATCAATGATCTCATCCAGCTTGGCGTGACCGGTGCCGGCCGAAACCACTTGCACATGCTCACTGTCGAAATATTGTTTGCTGCTTATTGCCGTGCCTGCGTAAGGGTGCTCAGACCGCATCAGGCATACGTAGCGTTGCATGAACAGACGTTGCTGGAAAAAGCCGGTTTTTAGCTGCGGCAACAGCCCAATAGCCAGGTCGACATGTCCGGCTTCCATTTCGGTGCTCAGGCTGTCATGGGTATTGCGTACTGTGCTGATCGTAACGCCCGGCGCTGCGTGGCTTAGCAAATCCATCAAGCGCGGCAACAGCGTAATCTCGCCCAGGTCGGTCATGGCAATGACAAACTTTCGACGGCTGGCCAGCGGGTCAAACGAGGCGCGTTGGTTCAGGGTGTCGTGCAACGTGCTAAGCGCATAAGTAATGGGCTCAGCCAACTGTGCGGCATAGGGGGTGGGCTCCATGCCCTTCGAGGTTCGTATGAACAGTTCGTCACCAGTCAGGCTGCGAAGGCGTCGAAGCGCGTTGCTGACGGCGGGTTGGCTAAGGCCCATCTTCCCGGCGGCGGCCGATACGCTGCCTTCGGTCAGCAGGTAGTTAAAAACGACCAACAGGTTTAGATCTATGTCTTTCAAGTCCATTATTCACATCGCTTATAGCCTTTATTCATCACATTCTATAGGTTAATTAAGCCTCGTTCTATATACTCGACCCCCTGTATAAACCTATAAGAACTATCAGACGAATCATGGAGTTACATATCCAGCCTTTGGGGCAGACGTTATCGGTCGATTCAGGGGCTAACCTTCTGGAAGCCCTGCGCGCCGCCGAGGTTCCCATTTCATACAGTTGTATGGCGGGTCGTTGTGGCACATGCCGTTGTAAAGTGCTTAAGGGTCAGGTGCTCGAGTCCGGCCGCGAGGCAACGCTAACCAATCCGCATGCCGATGACTATGTCCTGGCCTGCATGAGTGCAATTACTGAGTCTTGCACCATCGAAATCCCCGAGCCCGATGAGGTGGTCAACCATCCGGCCCGCATCATCAAGGCAACAGTCGTTGCCATCGAAAAGGCCACCCACGACATCCGGCGCGTCGTACTTAAACCTGCCAAGCCGTTGGCGTATTCGCCCGGCCAGTACGTCTCACTCCAATTTACGCCAGACCATATCCGCCCTTATTCGATGGCTGGTCTGCATACCGATGATCACCTCGAGTTCCACGTCCGCGTTGTGCCCGATGGGCGGGTGAGCGGCTATGTAGATCAAACCTTGAAAATAGGCGACGCCGTCCGCGTCACAGGGCCATTGGGCACCGCCTATTTGCGCCGCAAGCACGAGGGGCCTATGTTGTGTATTGCGGGCGGTACGGGTTTGGCGCCTGTGTTGTCCATCGTGCGTGGCGCCCTCGAGAGCGGTATGACCAACCCCATCCATGTCTATTTCGGGGTTCGCTCGCAAACTGACGTTTATTGCACCGATGTGTTGGCCCAGTTGCAGGCACGGTATGCCAATTTAAAAGTCAGCGTGGTGGTCGCCGTGGGGGCTGCAGCAGACGGTCAACGGACTGGGTTGGTGACAGACGCAGTCGAAGCGGATTGGCCGTCACTGGAGGGGTTCCGGGTTTATTTATGCGGTTCGCCACCCATGGTGGATGCCGCAACATTATTGGTGACGCGAAAAGGGGTAGCCCCCGAGCATGTGTATGCCGACGCGTTTTACGCCAGCGCCAGTTAACCGGCGCCGATTAGCAAGGAGAGGATGATGAGTACTATTCCAGAGGTGTTTCCTCGTGACCCCAAGTGGGAAGGTGAAGGCAGTAGCCGTATCCCGTTTTGGGCCTACACCGACAAAGACATCTACAAACAAGAGCTCGAGCGTTTGTTCTACAACAATCACTGGTGCTACGTGGGCCTCGAGGCCGAAGTCCCCAACCCGGGCGATTTCAAGCGTACCCTTATCGGTGAACGTTCCGTCATCATGACGCGTGACGCCGAAGGTGGCATCAACGTGATTGAAAACGTCTGTGCGCACCGAGGTATGCAGTTTTGTCGCAAGCGTAACGGCAATGCCAAAGAACTGGTTTGCCCCTATCACCAATGGAACTACAGCCTTAAAGGCGACCTGCAGGGCGTACCTTTTTTGCGTGGCGTAAAAAAAGATGGTCAAGTTCAGGGCGGTATGCCAAAAGACTTCAAGACCAAAGACCATAATTTGAACAAGCTGAAGGTAGCCACCCGCGGCGGTGTGGTATTTGCTTCGTTTGATCACGACGTCGAGTCCTTCGAGGACTATCTGGGCCCAGAAATCCTGAAATATTTCGACCGTCTGTTCAATGGCCGCAAGCTGCATATTCTGGGCTACAACCGCCAGCGTATTCCGGGTAACTGGAAGCTGATGCAAGAGAACATCAAAGATCCTTATCACCCCGGGTTGTTGCATACCTGGTTCGTCACATACGGCTTGTGGCGTGCCGACAATAAGTCGGCGTTGCGCATGGATGACCGTCACCGTCACGCTGCCATGATTTCTACACGTGGCAATGCCGGTGCAAAAAACGAGGTCACGCAAGGTGTTACTTCGTTTAAAGAAAGCATGCAGGTGCAAGACAAACGTTTGCTCGACATCGTGCACGAAGACTGGTGGGGCGAGCCTACTGCCGTCATGATGACGATTTTCCCCAGCGTGATCTTCCAGCAGCAGGTCAATAGCGTTTCAACGCGTCATATTCAACCTAACGACGAAGGTTCGTTTGATTTTGTCTGGACGCACTTTGGTTTTGAAGACGATACGCCCGAAATGACGCAGCGCCGGCTGGTGCAGGCCAACCTGTTCGGCCCCGCGGGCTTTGTATCTGCCGACGATGGCGAGGTTATTGAGTTCTCGCAAATGGGCTTCGAGCAAAAGCCCTACCACCGCGCGGTGGCTGAGTTGGGCGGCTACGACGTTGAAAACACCGAGCACATGGTGACCGAAACTTTGATTCGCGGCATGTACGAGTACTGGCGCAAACAGATGGAGATTTGAGCATGATTGACGTTCAAACCTATATGGACCTGAACAAGTTGTACGCGGATTACGCCTCGGTGATCGATGCCGAGAAGTGGGACGAGTGGGCTGAGTTCTTTGAGGAAGATTGTGAATATAAAGTGCAGCCGCGCGAAAACCACGAGCGTGGCTACCCGTTGGCCACGATGTGGTTCATCAGTAAAAATATGCTTAAGGAAGGTCTGAACAAGGCGTTTTGAGAATTTGCATTTTCAGTCCAACCGCCCCAATTTTCATAATGCAGAAAAGTTGCTCAAAAATAGGCCGGAATCGGAGCAATTTCCGCCCTGACAGGCCCGTTTTTGGCGCTCTGCTCCCATTTCGGGCGCACCTATCCTGCCGTGGCCATCAAATGATGGCGCACCTTCCACAGGTTGGCCAACGTAAACAGCATCTTCAACTGCGCCGTGTTCTTGGCCAGGCCCCGGTAGCGCACCTTGGTGAAGCCAAACTGGCATTTGATCACCCTGAACGGATGTTCCACGCGAGAGCGCAGGCTCGCCTTGGCACGTTCATAAGATTCCAGCATCCGGCCCATATTGCCCTTGCCCAATGCCCGACGCTTGCCAGGGCGCATGGCAATGTGCCACCGTACCTTCAAGCCTTGATTTTCCTCGCGCTTCTCGACGCCCTGGTAGCCCGCATCGCCCAGCACCAGTTCCTCCTCACCATGCAGCAGCGCATGCGCCTGGGTGACATCGCTGATGTTGGCCGCTGTGCCGATCACGGTATGCACCAGCCCCGTCATGTCCACGCCGATATGCGCCTTCATGCCAAAGTGCCACTGATTGCCCTTCTTGGCCTGGTGCATCTCGGGGTCGCGGGTACCCGTGGCATTCTTGGTGGAACTGGGCGCTTCGATGATCGTGGCATCCACGATCGTGCCCTTGCGCACCGTGATGCCCTGGTCGGCCAACAGCAGATTGACCGCCTCCAGCGCATCGGCCGCGATGTCGTGCTTCTCCAGCAGGTGGCGGAAGTTCAAGATCGTCGTCTCGTCAGGAATACTGCCACGGCTCAGCGAGAGCTTGGCAAAGTGGCGTATCGAGGTACTGTCATACAGCGCCTCTTCCATGGCCGGGTCCGACAGATTGAACCACTGCTGCATGAAGTGGATGCGCAGCATCACTTCCAACGGATAGGGCCTGCGGCCATTGCCCGGCTTCGGGTAGTGCGGTTCGACCAGATCGGCGAAAACCTTCCAGGGAACGGCCCGTTCCATCTGGGCGAGAAACTTCTCGCGGCGGGTGACCTTGCGCTTGCCGGCAAACTCGGCGTCGGAGAATCCCAACTGGCTCATCGGGGGCTTCCTGATTGGGGTTCGTTCAACAACCTACATTCTGACAGGTCCAGAGGACTTGTTCAGAGGTTCCTTAAAGACCGTGCTTATGGCATTGTCGAAACCTTGTTTCACGACCCGTACTACCAGCGCCACGTTGTGGGCGCGCCCCGCATTCTCAGCTTCGAAAACGGCGTGATCGAATCCGAGGCCAACTACGCGGTGTTCCGTACCAAGCTCGATGGCGAGTCCACAGTGTTTAACGTGGGCCGTTACCTGGATCGTATCGTTGTCACAGACAAGGGGCTAAAGTTCAAGTCGCGCGCTTGTATCTACGACTCCGAAATGATCCCCAACTCAATTATCTACCCCATTTGAGGTTCTTATGACGCAATGGATTGATGTGCTGGCGGCGGATGCCGTCCCGGAAGATGATGTGGTCGGTGTCGATGCCGGCGGCCGTGAAATCGCCATTTATGGTGTCGAGGGGGCTGTCTACGCGACTGACAATATCTGTAGTCATGGCCATGCGCGCTTGTGCGATGGCTTTCTGGAAGACTTCGAAATCGAATGCCCTTTGCATCAGGGGCGTTTCGATGTGCGTAACGGTAAAGCCATGTGCGAGCCTCTTACCGAAGATATCCGTTCATATCCGGTCAAAATCGAAAACGGCCGTGTGTGGGTTGAGCTTGCCGACTAAATAAACAGAAACGACATGGCGGTCACCATAAAAAATCATGACCGACCAGGAGGAGACATATGACAACACTGGTATTTTCCCAGCTGTTGAATGGGCTGCAATACGGCGTCCTGCTGTTTTTGCTGGCCGCCGGGCTGACGCTGGTGTTCGGCATCATGAGCTTCGTGAACCTTGCTCACGGGTCGCTCTATATGCTGGGCGCCTACTTTGCGGCACTCACATTCAAAAATACCGACTCCCTGACGCTGGCTTTTTTTGCGGCCATTTTCGGCAGCATTGCCGTAGGCGTTATTCTTGAGCGCCTGGCTGTATCAAGGCTTTACTCGCGAGACCACCTCGACCATGTGCTGGTGACTTTCGGCATGGTGCTCTTCTTCAACGAGATGGTGCAAATTCTCTGGGGCACACAACCGTATTTCTTGCCTGTCCCTGCGTGGCTCGATAGTACGGTCAGTATTTTCGGCATAAATTACCCCGCTTATCGCTTTGCCATTATCGTGGTTGGGCTTTTGGTGGCGGTAGGCGCTCACGCGGTTATTAACAAAACTCGTCTGGGTATGCTGATACGAGCCGGTTCTGTTAACCCCAAAATGGTTGGCGCTCTTGGCGTCAACATTAAGTTTCTGAACGCCTTGTTGTTTGGTTTGGGGGCGGCATTGGCGGGGCTGGCTGGCGTAATGGCCAGTCCAATCCTGTCGATTCAGTCCGGCATGGGCGATCCGGTACTTATCACGACGCTTGTCGTCATCGTTATTGGGGGTATTGGTTCGGTTAGCGGTGCTTTTTACGCCGCATTAATCGTCGGTGTTGTCGACACGCTCGGCCGTGCATTCTTACCCATGATTTTGCGCGAATTCATGGCGCGAGACATTGCCAATGCTGCAGGGCCCGCAATCGCCTCAATGCTTATTTATGTCCTGATGGCGGTTGTGCTTGCGCTTCGCCCACAAGGACTGTTCGGCGCCCGGAGATAACGATGACGCAAACAACACCATTCAAGTTAAGTACGCTGGTTCCCGTCGCAATTATTCTTTTGTTGGCGCTGGTGCCTTTTTGGGGTTATTTCACCGACAGCACTTTTTACGTCGCGTTCTATGCGCGTGTGCTTATTTACGCTATCGCAGTGGTTGCGCTAAACATCGCCTTAGGGTTTGGCGGGTTGGTCAGCCTTGGTCACGCGTTGTTTATGGGTATCGGTGCATACAGCGTCGCCATACCGTCGTTCTACGGCATTGACAGTGGCTGGGTGCATCTGTTCATTTGCCTTCTGGTCAGCGGTCTGTTGGGTTACATCACCGGCGCGATCAGTCTGCGCACTACAGGCATCGGGTTCATCATGATCACGCTGGCGTTTGCTCAGATGGGGTACTTCCTGTTTGTCAGTCTTAAGCAGTACGGGGGCGACGACGGCACAAGCATTGCCAATACCAGCAAAATGCTTGGGCTCGATTTTGGCGGTGTCTATACCGTTTACGGTGTGGCGTTTGTGCTGCTGGTGCTGTCAACCTGGTGGACGGCAAAGCTGCGTGTCTCGCCTTTTGGCATGGTCTTGCGTGGCGCACGCCAAAACATCCGTCGTGTTAACGCTATCGGTTTCCAGGCGCAGCAATATTTGTTGGTGTCTTACGTGCTGTCGGCAATGCTGTGCTCGGTGGCGGGGTTCTTGCTGGCCAATCTCAATGCCTTCGCGTCACCCACCACCTTATCCTGGATTATTTCAGGCGATCTGGTGGTTATGCTGGTACTGGGCGGCATTGGTACCGTATTTGGCCCGTTGTTAGGGGCACTTGCGTTCTTGGGTCTCGAAGAAGTGCTGAAAATGTTTACAACGCATTGGTTGGCCGTGTTTGGTCTGGCCATTGTTGTGATTGGCCTGGTGGGTAAGGCCGGTATCGTCGGTTTTCTCGACGCCATGGCGCTGCGTATCGGCAACCAGGGCAAGCGTGGTCCGCAGCCTGAAGGAGAGCGGGTATGAGCAAGCCGGCATTGCAAACGCAGGCGCTTATTAAGCGTTATGGTGGGCTTTTGGTCACCGACTCGGTGTCCATCGATGTCCGTGAAGGCGAGCTGCACGCCATTATTGGCCCGAACGGCGCAGGCAAAACAACACTAATCAACCAGCTGTCCGGAGAACTTTGGTCGGATGCGGGCGATGTTGTGTATGCGGGTCAGAAAATCACTGCATTACCTATTTACGATCGGGCTCGCCGAGGGGTGTTGCGTTCGTATCAGATCACCTCCATTTTCGAAGAGTTCACAGTGCTCGAGAACACGGTGCTCGCTGCCATGGGCGCTAAGTCCCACGCGTACTACTTTTGGCGTCCTATGTTGGGCCGGGCAGATCTCGTCAAAGCTGCCCGTCATGCGCTCGAGATCACCCGGCTGTCGCATCGGACCGATGTATTGGCAGCCGAGCTGGCTTATGGCGAACGTCGTCAATTGGAGCTAGCCATGGCTTTGGCGGCTAAGCCGCGGGTGTTGCTGCTTGACGAGCCGATGGCCGGTATGAGCCCGCAAGAGTCGACAAGTGTTATTGAGTTACTTAAGTCACTGAAGGGCTCGCATTCCATTTTGCTAATCGAGCATGACATGGAAGCCGTCTTTGCCTTGGCAGATCGGATTACGGTGTTAGTGTATGGCAAGGTGCTGTGCACCGGCACGCCCGACGAGATTCGTAACAATCCGGAAGTCAAAACGGTCTATTTGGGCGACGAGCACATCGGCTAGGAGAAAATATGTCTGCATTACTGCAAGTTAACGACATCCACGCCGCTTATGGCCGTGCCCAAGCGCTATTCGGGGTGTCTTTTGAAGTGCGCCAGGGCGAGGTTGTCACGCTGTTGGGGCGAAATGGCATGGGCCGCTCTACGGCCATCAAGTGTATTTTTGGGCTATTGCCTGTTAGTAAAGGGCAAATACAGTTTGTCGGGCAAGCAACCCACGCACTGCCGTCATACAGCATTGCCCGTCTAGGGAACCTCTGAACAAGTCCTCTGGACCTGTCAGAATGTAGGTTGTTGAACGAACCCCAATCAGGAAGCCCCCGATGAGCCAGTTGGGATTCTCCGACGCCGAGTTTGCCGGCAAGCGCAAGGTCACCCGCCGCGAGAAGTTTCTCGCCCAGATGGAACGGGCCGTTCCCTGGAAGGTTTTCGCCGATCTGGTCGAACCGCACTACCCGAAGCCGGGCAATGGCCGCAGGCCCTATCCGTTGGAAGTGATGCTGCGCATCCACTTCATGCAGCAGTGGTTCAATCTGTCGGACCCGGCCATGGAAGAGGCGCTGTATGACAGTACCTCGATACGCCACTTTGCCAAGCTCTCGCTGAGCCGTGGCAGTATTCCTGACGAGACGACGATCTTGAACTTCCGCCACCTGCTGGAGAAGCACGACATCGCGGCCGATGCGCTGGAGGCGGTCAATCTGCTGTTGGCCGACCAGGGCATCACGGTGCGCAAGGGCACGATCGTGGATGCCACGATCATCGAAGCGCCCAGTTCCACCAAGAATGCCACGGGTACCCGCGACCCCGAGATGCACCAGGCCAAGAAGGGCAATCAGTGGCACTTTGGCATGAAGGCGCATATCGGCGTGGACATGACGGGGCTGGTGCATACCGTGATCGGCACAGCGGCCAACATCAGCGATGTCACCCAGGCGCATGCGCTGCTGCATGGTGAGGAGGAACTGGTGCTGGGCGATGCGGGCTACCAGGGCGTCGAGAAGCGCGAGGAAAATCAAGGCTTGAAGGTACGGTGGCACATTGCCATGCGCCCTGGCAAGCGTCGGGCATTGGGCAAGGGCAATATGGGCCGGATGCTGGAATCTTATGAACGTGCCAAGGCGAGCCTGCGCTCTCGCGTGGAACATCCGTTCAGGGTGATCAAATGCCAGTTTGGCTTCACCAAGGTGCGCTACCGGGGCCTGGCCAAGAACACGGCGCAGTTGAAGATGCTGTTTACGTTGGCCAACCTGTGGAAGGTGCGCCATCATTTGATGGCCACGGCAGGATAGGTGCGCCCGAAATGGGAGCAGAGCGCCAAAAACGGGCCTGTCAGGGCGGAAATTGCTCCGATTCCGGCCTATTTTTGAGCAACTTTTCTGCATTATGAAAATTGGGGCGGTTGGACTGAAAATGCAAATTCTCAAAACGCCTTGTTCAGACCTTCCCTAGGGTTGGGGCTTGTCCCTGAAGGTCGTCAGGTGTTCCCCAATTTAACGGTCGAGGAAAACCTTGTCGCCACCGCACGTCCGCCGGTTAGCGGTGGGCAAGGGGTCGCGCCCTGGACGCTTGATCGCGTTTATCAGTTCTTTCCCCGTCTGAAAGAGCGGCGCACGAACTTCGGTGGTCAGTTATCGGGTGGCGAGCAGCAAATGCTGGCCATTGGTCGTGCGCTGATGACAAACCCGCGTTTGCTGGTGCTTGACGAAGCCACCGAGGGCCTGGCGCCCCTGATTCGCGCTGAAATCTGGGCCGCATTAACGGCCCTTAAGGCCGAGGGCATGTCGCAAATTGTGGTCGACAAGAACGTCGGGGCATTGCTTGGGTTTGCTGATCGCCATTATGTGCTTGAAAAGGGGCAAGTTGTGTGGTCGGGCACTTCAGGCGATTTAAGAAATGATCCGAAGGTAGTCAGCCAGTACTTGGGAGTTTGAGTGATGTAAGTTGTTGAGCTAAAAGGGTACAGCGTGTGATGAAAGACTTGAACTTACTATACGTCTTTGAGGCGATGTGGAGGGATCGCTCGGTTACTCTTGCCGCCGAAAGCCTGGGCTTGACTCAAGCGGCAGTTAGCAGTGCATTGAAGCGATTGCGTAATGAGCATGGGGATAAGTTGTTTACACAGGTAGGGCGACGCATGGAGCCTACGCCTTATGCGGTAAACGCAGCTCAGCCATTATTGACAGCGCTTGCAATGATACGTACCACTGCTAATGCGCATGTGCCCTTTTGTCCAGAGACTGCTCGTCGGCAGTTCACAATTAGAACGCGTGATATTGGCGAAGTAGTCTACTTTCCGAGAATTCTGCAGAAAATCGCTCTCCTTGCGCCAGGTGTTCGACTAAGGACAACGTTTTTACCGATAGATGAAACCGTCACTGGCCTTGCTAGTGGTCGCATAGATTTGGCGCTCGGGTTTTTGCCTTCGCTGGAAACCGCTATTCATCGTCGGGTGCTTTTTGAGCAACACTACGTTTGCGTGATGAGTGCCTGCCATCCTTTAGCAAACGAAGAGTTAACCTACGACTTGTTTCGTGCTCAAAACCATTTATTGGTTGAATACTCTGGCAGTGGGCATTTGGTGATTGAGCGTGCGTTGGTTGAGGCCGGGGCCCGCAATAACATTAAGCTTCGATTGCCCCAGTATTTGTCTGCGCCGCACTTTATAGTTTCGTCCGACCTGGTATGGTGCGCGCCTGCGGTACTGGCGGAGACATTATCAAATCATTACGATTTGGTCATCAAGCCAGTCCCGCTATCGTTGCCGCCATTCGAAATCGCGCTTTATTGGCATGATCGTTTCCATCGAGACCCTGCTAATCAGTGGCTGAGGGAATTAATAGCGAGTACTTATGGCGCTAGCCTTGTTGTGGACGGCTAGTCTACATAAAAGCTGTTAGTTGTTCGAGACGCCGTATTTTTCGTTGGCTTCGAATGTGGGAACTTGGGTCATAACAGTGTGCTTACGCGGATATTGAATGTTTGCGGACCTAAAAATAGGGGAAATCGCACCTTGTGATTCGCTCTTACCTCTGTGCGGACATAGAATTTCATTCTGGTAACGTATAAATCGCCTTTATAAGAAACTATTAGCTTAGGCGTCTTTGTTCGTACTCTGCGGCTGGTCATACTATTTGCGCGATTAGTCAAAATCGCATGACTTAGATCAAAACGCAAATTAAGGAGACAACAAATGCGCAGCTTCGCTCGGATGTTGGCAGGTCTTATTTTAAGCGGGGGAGTGCTCTCTTGCGGGGTTGCCTCAGCAGAAAAAGCACTCGAGGTTATTGTCTTTCCCGGAGGCTTCAATTGGCCCATCTGGGTGGCTCAAAACAAGGGATACTTCCAACAGCAAGGCGTTTCAGTCAACGTTACGCCAACGCCCAGTTCCTCGTACCAGCTCAGTAACTTAATTGACGGGAAATATGATATCGCCATGACTGCCATCGATAACTTGATAGCTTATCGAGAGGGGCAAGGTGAAGTCGACAAAGTAGGGACAGATCTTGTGGCCGTCATGGGTGCTGACCGCGGTTTTCTTAAGCTTGTTACGGTGCCTGAGGTCAAAACAGTCTCAGACTTGAAGGGGAGAACGTTATCCGTTGACGCTCGCAATACAGGGTATGCGCTTGTACTCTTTGAGCTGCTGGATCGGGCAGGGCTGAGAGAGCCCGATTTTCAAGTGGAGAGAGCTGGCGGTGTAATGCAGCGTTTCAAAGACTTAATGGATAAGAAGCATGCGGGCACTATGCTGATATCCCCTTTTGAGGTCCAGCCACTTGCTAATGGCTATAACGTTTTGGCGACAGCCTCTCAAGCTCTTGGAAGTTATCAAGGCTTAGTTGCGGGTACTCGGTTAAGTTGGGCTGAGGATAATCGCGAGAAATTGGTGGGTTACATTCGAGCTTATATAAATGGCGTAGAGTGGCTATACGACCCTGCCAACAAAGAAGAGGCAATCACGATTTATCAGTCCAACATGCGTAACGCTGACAAGCAGTCGGCTGAAACCGCCTATCGGATATTGCTGGACCCTGAGACAGGTATGCAGCGCAAGGCTCAGATTGAGATGGACGGCGTTGCTCAGGTATTGAGTTTACGTAGCAAGTGGGGCCGACCTCAAAAGACGCTAACTGATCCCAGCAAGTACTACGACAATCGTTTTTATCAATTGGCGACTCAGTAGCTAGATTTTGCAGGTTCGCATTATTTAAGCTACCTATTGTTACGTATCTTTATTGAGATGGCCCAGCGTATCGGCGATTAACGCTGGGTCATTGTCGAACTTATAAGCATTTGACGCCCTCTTGTTACTCTAAAGCATAAATCCTGTTAATACTTAACAATCAACGTCTGCGTATGGCTTGATGCGTTAAGACTGCATAAAATGAAAAAATAAGACTATTAAAGTAGGTCGGAGACATGGCACAAGAAATATCCGGGGTAGTGGGCATCATTGGCATCGGACAATTGGGCTCAGCAATTGCAAGCAATTTACTCGATATGGGCTATCGAGTCGTTGGGTATAGGAGAAATCGCAACGAAGCGCAGGCTTTTGTGGATGCCGGCGGCGAGCTGGTCGACACCCCGTCTCTGGTGGTACAGCAGGCAGACTTCATTTTTCTGTGTCTTCCGAATGAGTCCGCTTCAAATGCTGTCCTAGAGGGCGTCGGCGGCATTTTGCCCCTTTTGAAAGATGGGAAAACGGTAGTGGAAGTTGGAACCTATCGTAAGAGCTTCAAATTGATGCAGGCTGAAAAAATTCAAGCAACGGGGGCTAATATTCTTGAGGCGGAGCTGAGCGGTTCACCATCGTTGGTTTTAGCACGCAAAGCGTGCTTTTATGTCGGCGGTACCGATTCGGTTTATGAAAAGTGTGAGCCCTTGCTGCAAGCCATCACTGATAACCGTTTCTTTTTGGGCGCCTTCGGAACCGCGGTCTCTATGAAGTTGATTGCGAATTATTTAGTTACTGTGAATACGTTGGCTGCGGCCGAGGCAATGAACTTAGGTACTCGCGCAGGGTTTTCGCCAGACCTGCTGGCGCGGGTTTTGTCGGTAGGGGCAGGTGCATCCGCAATGATGAGCGTGCGTGCGCCAATTATGGCTAGCCGCAAGTTCGAGCCGGCCCCAGGTTCGTTTATCACCCTTGAAAAATATCTCGATCTTGGGCAAGAGCTCGTGTCAGAGCTGGGTTGTTCTGCGCCTTTATATGCTGCTGCGGTTCCGTATTTCAGGCGTGCTATTGAACAAGGTTTACAAAACGAGGATATCGCTGCAGTAATTAAGTTGCTCGAGGCCGAGTCTCAAGGCGACAAAATTTAGGAACGGAGGGATTCATGCTTGTTGAACAACGTACATATTGGTTGAAGCCAGGGTCAGTTTCGACATTTCTGAGTTTATATGAAGCAGAGGGCCTTGCTATCCAGGCAGGGGCGCTTGGAAGGCTGTTGGGTTATTACTTTTCCGAGACCGGCGATTTGAACCGTGTGATTCAGTTGTGGGGTTTTGATTCGTTTGAGGATCGTACGCGTCGTAAGGCGATACTTTCTGGCAATCCGCAATGGAAGAGTTTTGTCGGCAGAGCGGGCTCAATGATAGAGCGCCAATCGACAGAGCTATTAACTCCCGCACCATTTTCACCCGTCAGCTAAAGGTAGTCTTTTATGATTCGTTCACTTTTGCATGTTGGTATTCTCGTCCCCGACTTAGAGGTTGGGAGGGCGTTCTATGAATTGTTTGGCTTGGAAGCGCGGGCGGTGGGTAACGATTTGGTGTTTCGTTGCCCAGGGCGAGACCAAGACCAAATTCGATTAATTCAAGGCGCTAAAAAAAGGTTGGCCTATGTTTCTTTGGGCACGAACGGTCCAGGTATGGCGACATTAATGTCTCGCCTTAATGCGGCAGGAGTCGCGTTAAGTAGTAACCCACCGTTTGATGTTGGATTAGACGGAGTTTGGTTTCAAGACCCGCACGGGGACTGGCTTAATGTTCGGGTTGCCGAGCCGGCACCTTGCGTTAGTCCGCTGCCCCCTGAAATTAATGCGCATGGGCGCTATCGTCGCATTGGTGAGCGTGCTTGCGACGTCTCTACCCGAAGTAAAAAGGCAGTGCCTTTACGGTTAGGCCATCTAATTAAGTTCAGTCCCGACGTTGACAGGTCAGTTGACTTCTACACCCAGCTATTGGGAATGAAGGTGTCTGATCGGGCGTTCGACATTTTGGCGTTTTTGCGCGGGGCGGCTGGCGGAGATCATCACATGATTGCATTCGCAAAAAGCTCGCATACCGGCTTGCATCATATGAGTTTCGAAGTCTCGGATCTTGATCAGATAGAAATAGGCGCGCAGACGTTGTTACGCGCTGGATACAAAGACGGTTTTGGCCTTGGGCGTCACATAGGTGGGTCGAACTACTTCCATTACATTCGAGATCCTTGGGGAAGTTTGGTTGAGTACTTTTGGGATATTGACGTGATTCCCGAAGATGACAGCGGTTGGGTTCCTTTGAACGTGGGACCTGAGGAAATCACTGCGGTATGGGCTGCTATGCCCCCGCCTGATGATTTCGTACTTAACTTCGAGGAGCCTGATTGATATGGAAGTCTCCGAGGGCGCTCAAAGACTGTTGGCCCAGATGCTGAATAAGTCGTTTTATGTGGTTATTCGTACTCCGGCCGATTTGTCAAAATTTCAAGGGCTTCTAGAGGCTCATCTGCAGTGGGCAATTAGCGCTGAGAAACGCGGAGAGCTATTCGCGTCAGGGCCTTTTGTTTCCGAGCAGGCCGGTGTGCCGGGGGCTGCGGGAGGGATGTCAATTATCAGGGCCTCGACCCTGGAGGCTGCTCATCAAATTTTGTCCGAGGACCCTTTCATTAAAAATGGGGTTTACATACCCGAGATCAAGAAGTGGCTACTAATGGAGGGCGGGATGACCGTGACCATGCGCTTCTCTGACCAAGCACACATCCTACGATAAGGCGGTACTCAAATGAAATATCAGGTGTTCACTTACTGTGGACCCGGGGGCTTGTTGCGCCCAGGAATCAGGGTTCTCGATACGCATTACGACCTTCAAGGGCTGGTTTTGCATGGCAATGTAAGTTGGTCGATGGTAGACGACTTATTGTTAGACTGGGGCTCGGCCCATGAGCGCCTGAGTGCATTAGCCGAGGCAATCGCCTGTGATGCAGATATGTTTTCCGATCATGTTTTGGATGGCGCAGTGCGGTTTTCGGCACCTTTGACTCGTTGTGGTGTTATTTATGCCGCTGGCGCAAATTATCGCGACCATGTCGAGGCAATGGCCCAGGCTATGGGTATGACGCTTGTTCTTGACCCTAAAAAAGAGGGGGTTCCTCCTTGGCATTTTATTAAATCAGGCCAATCTGTGTTGTCGGCGCATCAAGAAGGGGTTGAGTTTCCTGCCCATTCCAAAATGTTGGATTGGGAGGCCGAGTTGGCCGTGGTAATTGGTCGTCGGGCGTCCCGCGTCTCAGTGTCTGAGGCGCTGAGTTACGTCGCCGGATACACATGTGCCAATGATCTGTCTGCTCGGGACAATCTAAAGCGTGAAGGGGTAGATGTTAGCTCCCCTTTTCGTTTTGATTGGATTGGCCATAAGTGTTTTCGCGGCGCTTGCCCTCTGGGGCCATACCTTACTCCAGCTGAATTCGTTACCTCGCCTGAGGACTTGATATAAATTTCAGGCGATTTCGAAATACGAGTCCTATGGCGTACCTGCGCCTCCACCGATTGACGCAGGCTAGAAAGATGCTCGAATCGACGCAAGCTCGCGCTTCCGTCACGGAGGTGGCTGGAGAATGCGCACTGCATCACCTGGGGCGTTTCTCTCAAGAGTACCGACTCGAGTTTGGGGAACTACCCTCGCAGACCATCGAGCGAGTCAATCGAGCCCACCTCAAGTGATCCGATAAGCTTGCTTGACGGTAGCTACGAATGCTTGCCATCAGAACTGCAACCTTTCTGACTCTTTTGCATCTGTGACGGCGGGCTGGGCGATGAAGGCTGGGCTACGAACTCGTAGCTTGCGACCGCAACGCGATCCCTGTCCAGCGTGACGATCGGACCTTGCGAACTCAAACGTGGTTGAGCGAATAACCATTTGCCTCAGTCCTTCGCGGATCGCCGCACGTGTTCCACGAACCTTGCCAGGATGGGCGGCTGTTTCTCCTTGCGGAAGATGCAGCTGATGGGCACCTTGACCCGTGTCCCGACGATCCGCGCGAACGCGATATCCGGCCAACGGATCGCTGCGACAGACGCAGGGACGATGCTCGACGCCGCACCGGCCATGGTCAGGGCGAGCGCGGCCGTGGCGTCCTCCACGACTCGGGCGATGCGGGGCTCGATACCCGCGTGCTTGAACAGGCCGATCACCTCATCGGCGAAGCTCGGCCGGCCGCCGCGCGGAAACAGTGTGAGTTCCACCGCGCGCAGGTCCGCGAGCTTGCAGGTCTTGCCGAACTTCCCCGACTGGGAGCGGTGCACCGCGAGGTAGAGATCCTCTTGCGCGATGTTGACGATCTCGATCCCGGGATGCCGGGGAAAGAAGCGGCTGAAGCCCACGTGGATGGTCCCCGCGAGCAGGCCCTCCACCTGCTCGTCCTTGGTCATGTGCGTGAGGGATACCGTCGCCGTAGGCGTGGACGTAAGGAAAGCGCGCAGCAAAAGGGGCAGGCTGCGGTAGATGGGCGTTCCGAAATACGCCACGCTCAACTCGCCCACGTCGCCCCGCGCGGCGGCGCGGGAGCGATCACCCGAACGGCCTGCCAACTCCAGGATGCGGCGCGCATCCTCCAGGAAAGCGTGACCTGCGGCGGTGAGTTCGATCCCGCGGTGGCTTCGCTCCAGAAGCACGACGCCCAAGTCCGCTTCCAGGGCTTGCATCTGCCGCGTGATGGGGGGCTGTGAGACGTGCAGGCGCTTGGCTGCTGCAGCCATGTTCCCTGCTTCCGCGACGGCGATGAAATACTTGAGCTGCCGGAATTCCATGGCGCGCTTTCCGAGTTGGTGATGTGCCTATATTACGCAAACCGTAACGATGGCTGACTAATTTGGTATTGGACGGCATGGCCGGCGCTGCCTAGCATTCACTCGTCCCGCGTCAATCCGGACCGGGCAAACCGACAAAGGAGACCGGGATGAACGAACGAGTGAAGCAGGTTGCGTCCGCATTGGTGGATGCGATCCAGAAGACCCTCACGGAGCAACGCGTGACGGAAGAAGAGTGGCGCGCGGGCGTCGGCTACATGATGAAACTGGCCGAGGCCAAGGAAATGGCTCTCCTGCTGGACGTGTTCTTCAACCACACGATCGTCGACCTCAAAGCCCAGGCCACGCGCGGATCCACGCCCGCGATCCAGGGCCCGTATTTCCTGGAAGGCGCCCCGGTGGTCGCCGGCGCCCTGAAGACCTACGAGGATGACTCGCATCACCCGCTCGTGATCCGCGGCGCCGTGCGCACGGACGATGGCGCGCCAGCCGCGGGAGCCGTGATCGACGTGTGGCACTCCACGCCCGACGGCAAGTACAGCGGCTTTCATGACCAGATCCCGACCGACTTGTACCGCGGCAAGGTCGTGGCCGATGCGCAGGGCAAGTACGCCGTGCGCACCACCATGCCCGCCCCGTACCAGATCCCGAACAAGGGACCGACCGGCGTGCTGCTTGAAATGATGGGAAGCCATACGTGGCGTCCCGCGCACGTGCACTTCAAGGTGCGCAAGGACGGGTTCGTGCCGCTGACCACGCAGTACTACTTCGAAGGCGGCGACTGGGTCGACAGCGACTGCTGCAAGGGTGTCGCACCGGACCTGGTCATGCCGGCAAAGACCGAGGGCGGCGCGCAGGTGATGGCCATCGACTTCGTCATCGAACGACCCCGGGAGCACGCATGAAGATCGAGGCCATCAGCACAACGATCGTCGACGTCCCGACACGTCGCCCGTTGCAGATGTCGTTCACCACGGTGCACAAGCAGAGCTATGTGATCGTCCAAGTGACGGCGGGAGGGCTCGTTGGCATCGGCGAAGGCGGAAGTGTCGGTGGGCCGACATGGGGTTCCGAATCGGCGGAGACCATCAAGGTCATCATCGACAATTACTTGGCGCCACTCCTGATCGGGAAAGATGCGTCCAACCTGAGCGAAGCAAGGGCTCTCATGGACCGCGCTGTCACGGGCAACCTGTCCGCGAAGGCCGCCATCGACATCGCGCTGCACGACCTGAAGGCGCGAGCGCTGAACCTGTCTATAGCGGACCTCATCGGCGGGACGATGAGGAAAAGCATCCCGATCGCATGGACGCTCGCGAGCGGCGATACCGCGCGGGACATCGACTCGGCCCTCGAAATGATCGAAGCACGGCGACACAACCGCTTCAAGGTGAAGCTGGGCGCGCGCACGCCGGCTCAGGATCTGGAGCACATCCGCAGCATCGTGAAGGCCGTGGGCGACAAAGCGTCCGTGCGCGTCGACGTCAACCAGGGATGGGATGAGCAGACCGCATCGATCTGGATTCCGCGACTCGAAGAAGCGGGTGTGGAACTGGTCGAGCAACCCGTGCCGAGAGCGAATTTCGGTGCGCTCAGGCGCCTCACGGAGCAAAACGGCGTGGCGATCCTCGCCGACGAGAGCCTCAGCTCGCTGTCGTCCGCGTTCGAACTGGCACGCGACCGCGCGGTGGATGCATTCTCCCTGAAGCTTTGCAACATGGGCGGCATCGCGAACACGCTGAAGGTGGCGGCAATTGCCGAAGCTGCGGGCATCTCCTCGTATGGTGGAACCATGCTCGACTCCACGGTCGGCACGGCCGCGGCGCTGCACGTCTACGCAACATTGCCCTCCCTGCCCTACGGGTGCGAGTTGATCGGCCCGTGGGTGCTCAGCGACCGTCTGACCCAGCAGGACCTTGAGATCAAGGACTTCGAAGTGCACCTGCCTGTTGGAAGCGGCCTCGGCGTGGACCTCGACCACGACAAGGTCCGGCACTACACGCGGGCGGCCTGAGATGCCCGTCTCGCAACCCCCTCACCTGGCGAACATCGGCCGCCGGCGCGTCCTTGCGGGCATCGCGCTCGCGATGACGACGGGTTCAACCAGGGCACAACGGCCCGAAGCCTTTCCATCGCGTCCCATCACGTGGGTGGTTCCCTTCCCGCCGGGCGGAGCCGTCGATGCGATCGCGCGCATCATTTCGCGAAAGATGTCAGAGAGCATCGGGCAGCAGGTTGTGGTGGATAACCGCGCGGGTTCGGGCGGCATCATCGGCAGCGACCTCGTCGCGAAGGCCCCGTCTGACGGACACACCATTCTGATCAACTCCACGGGACTGGTGGTGGACCGGTTCTTCTATCCTCGCGTACCGTACCAGTCCGATCGCGACTTCGTTCCGGTGGTTCTCGCGGCGACGCTCCCCAGCGTTCTGGTCGTGCCGGCGGATTCGCGGTTTCGTGACATCACGCAGCTCCTGAAAGCGGCGCGCGAAAACCCCGGCAAGTTGTCCTTTGCTTCCGCGGGATTGGGCACGTCTATCCACCTTGCCTCCGCGCTCCTCGCGGCCAGGGCGAACGTGGAGCTGCTCCATGTCCCCTACCGGGGCAGCAGTCCAGCCGTTTCGGACCTGGTCGCGGGCCGCGTCGACATGATGATCGACTCAGTGACATCGCAGCGCCAGAACATCCTCGCCAAGCGCGTTCGCGCACTCGGGGTGACGAGCCTGGATCGCCATCCGCAACTGCCCGAAGTGCCGACCATCGCCGAGGCGGCGGGCCTTCCCGGGTTTGAAGTGCTCACATGGTGCGGGGTGTTCGCACCCAAAGGCACGCCTCGCTCCGTCGTGGAGCGGCTTAACGCCGAAATCAACAAGGCGATTGCTGCGCCGGACGTCGTCGAAGCACTTAAGCAGCTTGGGATCAAGACTGCCGGCGGCGCACCGGAAGTCCTTGCGGACCTATTCAAGTCCGAGACGGAGCGGTGGCAAAAGCTCATCGTCGAACACCGCCTCAATGCAAACCAGTGAAGTTGAAAGAGAGACAAGCACATGCTGACTGAAGGCTTATCTATCGATGCGAAAGGAGGCGGCCGCTTCGGCGCGCACCTGCAATTGCCGGCACGCGGGCGCGGCCCGGTGGTGATCGTTGCGCAGGAGATTTTTGGGGTCAACCCATTCATGACCGAAGTCTTGGCGTGGTTGGCATCAGAAGGTTTTGTGGGCCTCTGTCCTGATCTGTATTGGCGCCACGGACCAGGCATCGAGTTCGATCCGAACGACGAAGTACAACGTGCGCGCGCGCTCGGGATGTTCCGCGACTACAAGCTGGAAGATGGGGTGGCGGATTTGCGGGCCACAGTCGCCTACGCGGCTTCTCAGCCGTTTTGCGACGGCGGGGTCGCGGTGATCGGCTATTGCCTGGGCGGAGCGCTGGCCTACGAAGTTGCCGCAGAGGGATTCGCGCAATGCTGTGTCGGCTACTACGGCGTCGGCTTCGAGAAGCGTCTCGAACGCGCCCGACTTGTGAAGACACCATCAATGTTCCACATGGGCACGAACGACCATTTCGTGACCGCGGAGGCCAGACAACTCATCACGAATGCCTTTGAAGCGAATCCCGCGATTGCGCTGCATTGGTACGACGCCGGGCACTCGTTCGCGCGGGCTTCCAGCCCGAACTTCTCACCGGAGGCCACGAGGACGGCGAATGCACGCACGCTGGAAATGCTGAAGCGCATGAAGCCCATCGGGACAATTGGCCAATGAACTTCATCCACGACCCACTCACGCCTCGCGTCTTGTTCGGCGCGGGGCGCCTGCAGTCTCTGGGCGAAGAACTGAAGCTGCTCGGGATACGGCGCGTGCTGGTTATCTCCACCCCGGAGCAGCGTGAACTCGCCAACCAGGTCGCGGCCCTCATTCCCGGCAGCGTCGCCGGATTCTTCGACCGCGCGACGATGCACGTGCCGTCGCAAATCGTCGATCAGGCGGCTTCTGTCGCGCGAGAACTCGGCGTTGACAGCTATGTGGCCCCTGGCGGAGGTTCAACCATCGGCCTCGCGAAGATGCTCGCGCTCCACTCGTCATTGCCAATCGTGGCCATCCCCACGACGTATGCCGGAAGCGAGATGACATCCATCTATGGCGTCACCGAAAACGAATTGAAGAAGACCGGTCGGGATAGGCGCGTCCTCGCGCGCACGGTCATCTACGACCCGGAGCTGACATTCGGCCTGCCCACGGGCATCAGCGTGACAAGCGGTTTGAACGCGATCGCGCACGCGGTTGAGGGCCTTTACGCGCCGGAGGTGAACCCGATCCTCGCGATCATGGCCCAGCAAGGAATCGCGGCGTTGGCCAAATCAATTCCCACGATCCGTTCGGCTCCGACCGACCTTGAGGCCCGTTCGCAAGCGCAATACGGTGCATGGCTGTGCGGAAGTGTGCTCGGCAATGTCAGCATGGCCCTGCACCACAAGCTGTGCCATACGTTGGGGGGAACATTCAATCTGCCGCACGCTGAAACGCACACTGTCGTGCTGCCGCACGCGCTCGCCTACAACACGCCGGCCATCCCGCGTGCGAATGCATGGCTGCAGGAGGCACTCGCCACTCGCGAACCGGCGCAGGCACTGTTTGATCTCGCGAAGTCGAACGGCGCGCCGGTTTCACTGCAATCGATCGGGATGAAGGAAGCGGACTTGGACCGCGCCTGCGAGCTGGTGATGTCCGCGCAATACCCCAATCCGCGACCGCTCGAAAAGCATGCGATCGCGAATCTGCTGCGCAGGGCCTATCTAGGGGAGCCACCGCAACCCTGACCTTGCCGCAGGCCACCGTTCGGTGGCATATTGATTGCTTGGGAAAACAATGCGCCCCCGCCTATGTAGCTCGCGGCGCAAATGGAGACTGCCATGCACCAACAAGGTTCATCTTTCGACCTGTCGAATCTGCAGCGCAACTGCATTTTCCGATGCGAATCGCCGATGGAGTCGCACGAGAAGATCGCGCACGAATTGGCCGACCACGATTTGCGCTGGCGGCGGGGCGCCGTTGACACCGGCATGTACAAGGTCGGGGTTCACGCCTTGGAAATGTTCATGCTGCACTATGGCGCCGAAGTGGAGGTGCGGCCCCGCGTTCCCGAAGGGTTCGCGCTGGTCCATCTCTCGTTGAAAGGCGCGATCGACATCATCTCCGACGAGCAGCGCATCACGGTTTCGCCCGGCGAAGTCGCGTATCTCGCGCCGCGCAAGAATTTTCGGATGTTGTGGCAGCGCGGTGCACAGCAGCTGATTCTGAAGGTGCCCGACACCTTGCTGCGTTCCATTGTGGCCGAGGCGGGCGCGTGCCTGGACTTGCCGTCAACCATGAGATTGACGCCGGCAGCCGCCAGGCAATGGCACTTGTTCATGCAATCGCTGCTCAACATCGGTACCGCGCCAAATGAGTTGCGGCTCGATGAAGGATGGGTTGACCATTTCGAGAAGAACATCGCGTTCTTCCTGCTGAGCCAGAGGCCGTCGCAACAACGGCCGCGTGACGGAGTCGCCACTGCCTCGCCGCCAGTCCTTATTCGCTCTTCGTCCTGCACCGGTGGAACCTCGAGCGCCCTGGAGCGCCTGGAGGCGATGGAGCGTTACATCCGCAGGCACCTCTGTGCTCCGGTGGGCGTCATCGATCTCGCGCGGGCAGCGGGCGTGAGTGTTCGCACCCTCAACATCATTTGCCGGGAATATCGACGCGAGACGCCGATGCAGGTTCTTCGCAACATTCGCCTCGACGCGGCTCGCAGCGCGCTGCTCCTCAACCAGAGCGTCAGCGTCACTCAGGCTGCTTTCGACTACGGGTTCGGCCACCTGGGCCGCTTTTCCGCCTACTACAAGGAGCGGTTTGGCGAGTTGCCCAGCTTGACCAGTTCGCAGATGCACTAAACGCCCAGGTAGCGGGTCCACAGCGCCCGATCGCGGTCCAGGGCCGACGAGCTTCCTTCCCAGACCACCTTGCCGCGCTCCACGATGAGGTGGCGGTCGGCAAGCTTCAGGAGCCGCTCGACGTACTTGTCCACGATGAGGATCGTCTGGCCCGCCTTCCTGAGCAGTTCCAGGCAGTGCCAGATCTCCTGGTGTTAATTTCCATGCAACCCTGAGCCGGCATTTCCATCGAATCTTGATCCACCCTTTTTGCAAGCCTGGAAGGCTCACGGTGTGGATAAGTTCTTGGTTTTCTCCTTCTTGGATTGTGCCGGCAGCGCCGAGCTGTTCTTGAATCGGAAGCTGTCGTTGCCAGTTTCCAGGATATGGCAGTGGTGCGTAAGCCGGTCCAACAGCGCCGTCGTCATCTTCGCATCACCGAACACCGACGCCCATTCGCTGAAGCTCAGGTTGGTCGTGATCACGACGCTGGTGCGTTCGTAAAGCTTGGACAGCAGGTGGAACAGCAAGGCCCCACCGGACGCGCTGAATGGCAGATAACCCAGTTCGTCGAGGATCACCAGATCGGCGTACATGAGCCGGGTGGCGATCTGTCCCGACTTGCCCTGCGCCTTCTCGACCTCCAGCGCATTGACCAGTTCGACCGTGGAGAAGAACCGGACTCGCCGGTGATGATGCTCGATGGCCTGCACACCGAGCGCCGTGGCCAGGTGGGTCTTACCAGTGCCCGGGCCCCCGACCAACACCACATTGTTGGCCTCCTCCAGAAACTCGCAACGGTGCAACTGCCGCGCCAGCGCCTCATTGACTTCGCTGTGGGCGAAGTCGAAACCGGCCAAGTCCCGGTACACAGGGAAACGGGCCACCTTCAATTGGTAGGCCACGGAGCGCACCTCGCGCTCGGCGGTTTCCGCCTTGAGCAGTTGGGCCAGGATGGGTTGTGCCGCCTCGAACGCCGGTGCCCCTTGTGCGGTCAGCTCGGCCACGGCCTGGGCCATGCCATACATCTTGAGCTCTCGCAGCATGATCACGATGGCGCCGCTGGCAGGGTCATGACGCATGACGCACCTCCTGGGCTGTGCGGGCAGCCGCGGGGCGGCGCAACTGGTCGTAGCGCAGCACGTTGGCTTGAGGTTCGTTGACCAAGCGCAGGGCCTGTGGTGCCGTCACCGGCGCCGCAGGCGCCGGCTCCCCTTCCAGCAAACGATGCAGCACGTTCAGCACATGGGTCTTGGTCGGCACGCCAGCTTCCAAGGCCAGCTCCACGGCGGCCAGCACGGCCTGTTCATCGTGGTGCAGAACCAGGGCCAGGATCTCCACCATCTCCCGGTCGCCACCCGATTGGCGCAGCAACATGGCCTGCAGCCGTTTGAAGGCTGGCGGCAGTTCGGCGAACGGAGCACCGTTGCGCAAGGCACCGGGCTTGCGCTGCAGCACCGCCAGGTAGTGACGCCAGTCGTAGACGGTCCGACCACCGACGTCGTGGCGCCGGTCGATGAGGCGCGTGTGCTCGCACAAGATCTGACCTTCGGCGGCGACCACCAGCCGCTCGGCGTAGACCCGCAGACTCACCGGCCGGTTGGCGTAGGAGGCCGGCACGCTGTAGCGGTTGCGCTCGAAGTGCACCAGGCAGGTGGGCGAGACCCGCTTGGTGTGTTCGACGAAGCCGTCGAAGGGGCGCGGCATCGGCATCAGGGTGGGCCGCTCCTGCTCCCAGACATCGGCCACCGTGCCTGGCAGCTTGCCGTGGACGATCTCGCGCCACAAGGTCTTGCAGCGGTTCTCCAGCCACTCGTTGAGTTCGGCCAGGGTTGGAAACGCCGGCACGGGTTGCCACAGCCGGTGACGCGCATCACGCACGTTCTTCTCCACCTGCCCTTTCTCCCAGCCCGAGGCCGGATTGCAGAACTCGGCCTCGAACAGGTAGTGGCTGACCATGGCGCTGAAACGGGCGTTGACGTCGCGCTCCTTGCCCCGGCGCACCTTGTCCACGGCGGTGCGCATGTTGTCGTAGATACCGCGCCGGGGAATGCCACCCAACACCGCGAAGGCATGGTTGTGCGCATCGAACAGCATCTCGTGGGTTTGCAGCGGATAAGCCCGCACGGTGAAGGCGCGACTGTGGCTGAGCTTGAAGTGGGCTACCTGCAGCTTGGTGCGCTCGCCGCCGATGACGGCCCAGTCTTCGCTCCAGTCGAATTGGAACGCTTCGCCAGGACCGAAGGCCAGCGGCACGAAGGTGCCTCGGCCGGTGGTCTGCTGCGCTTCCTGACGTTGCTGCTGCCAGACTCGGGCGAAGGCGGCTACCCGGCCGTATGAGCCTGGGTAGCCCAGGGCGGACAGGTCGGCGTGGAGTTGCTTCACGGTGCGCCGCTGCTTGCGCGACTTGCCCGCTTCGCTCTTGAGCCAGCCTGAGAGCTTCTCGGCGTAGGGATCGAGCTGGCTCGGACTGATGCGCCGAGGGTAGTGCGGCTCCGCCACACCCGCGCGCAGGTACTTCTTGATGGTGTTGCGAGACAGGCCGGTGCGCCGGGCGATCTCTCGGATGGACAACTGCTCGCGCAGGGCCCAGCGTCTGATGACACTTAATGTTGCCACGTCAATCACTCCTATGCTCCTGCCGAAAAAATCAGCAGGTTAGGGTTGTTACGTGGATCAGTTTTAGACGGAAATTACCGGGTTAAGTGGATCAGTTCTGGATGGAAATCAACACGTCGCGTCTTTCAGCGAGATCGAACACCCGTTGTAGTCGTAGCTCACGTCCGACACGACACCCGACACCCGAGCGGTTTTCCCGGTTGAAAGCTGGGTGACGTTGAGCTTGTTGTCTGTACCGGCATGCACCGAAACCTGGCCGGAGCGCAGGAACACCCGATAGCGAGGCTGGAAGCCTTCGGTGACGGAGCGCACTTCACCGCTGACCGCAAGGCCCTTGTTGGCATAGAGGCCGTTTGCTCGCACCTGGTTGTCTTTCGCGGCCTGGCAGATTTGCGGCAGGGATTCCGTGAGCATCACCGGGGCGGTGGCCTTCTGCACATCCTTGGCGACTTGATCCAACGCAGCGCAGCCCGCGAGGGCGAGCAATGGAATAACGAGGGCTAGACACTTCTTGGTTGATTGCATAGACACGACCTTGAGGGTTGGTTAGGAAATTGGGTGTCGGGATGCCCCCGACTGCTCACCACTAGGCAGGTGACGCAGCCGCTAGACCGAAGCGAGCGGCTTTTAGTACGTAGGCACGTAGATGACTTCAATGTCCACGCGCTGGTTCTGGTGCCGCCCTTCTGGCGTCGAGTTGTCGGCCACGAAGTCGGATGCCGAAGCGAAGTTCACCATGATCTTGAGCGGCGACACGCCGCGCGCAATCAGGTACTGGCGGGCCGACAAGGCCCGGCGCAAGGCCAGGGCCTCATCGGCCGCGCTGGGGCGTAGCGTGCTGGTGCGACCGCTGACGTAGATGATCGTGGCCCCCTTCGCCTCGGCCAGCAGCTCGGCCGTGGAAGCGTCCGGCCGGAACGTGGTGCTGCTGTCGGAGAAGGACACCGAAACAGCGGTCAAGACCGGCTCGCCATAGCTCACGGCCGCCATGCCGGCAGCGCCGGCGGCCATCGCGCCAGGCGCGAAGGCAAGGGACGCCAAGGAGAGGGTCAGAAAAAGGGCTTTGCGCATGGTGCGGACTCCAAATCAGAAGAACAGGTAGCCGGCCTTGCTCATGGGGATGCGGATCAACCACAGAGCGGCCAGGTGCAGCGGGTAATAGGCGTAGAACGCCCAGCGCAGGCGCGGCATGGGCAGATCGACGCGGGAAGCGACCAGGAGCAGCGGCAGCGAGGCCAGCGCCCACAGGTTGCGATTGATGAACCACAGCGCCGCGCAGGCGAGCAGCGCGACGGCCGCGGCGGCCCAGGTGGGCCGCTTGCGGTACGACCACACCGCCAGGCCGAAGGCCACGGCCGGCCACCAGTATTCGACCAGGCCGCCACCGACCAGGAACACCAGGCCGGCGCCGACCAGGTGCAGCGGGCCGCCCTTTTCCACCAGGTAGGCGCACGCCGTCACGACCAGGAGCGTGAACAAGACATTGAGGGGCCACCACCCGGCGGACAGGCCACCCAGGGCGACGAAGGGCACCGAGGCCACAGCGCCGAACACCGCGAGGCGCTTCATCGTGCGCGTGTACGCGCCGCGCTCGAATGCACCAGGTCGAGCCAGGTTGTAGGCCAGCACGAAAACGAAGATCGGCAGCGCCAGGCGGCCGGCCTCGAAGAGAAACGGCAGCGTGCCATTGAACAGGTACTTGTTGACGTGATCGCCGGTCATCAGGGCCAGCGCGAGCCACTTCAACGCTTCGACCGTCCCATCCGGCACGTGCAAGGGCTTCATCCGCGCTTGCCCCCGCGTGAGGCATAGGCGCGCAGCACCAGGAAGATGATGTACAGCGCAGGAAGCGACAGCACGAAGGCAATGGGCTTGCCGATCCATGCCGGCAGCGCCCACAGCAGCAGACCCAGCGCGAAGATCGGGCCGAGGCCCAGCAAGAGCAGATCGAATTGCCCCTTGGCCTGCGATTCGGCCCAGTTGCAATAGGCGGTCAGCACCCGGCCGAAACCGAGCGTGTAGCGCATCATGAAGGCGTGGAATTTGTCCATGTTTTAGCCGCTAAATCGGAAGGCCCGCCCTACTCCGGCGAGCCTTCGCTTCTGTTGTTGAAGGAGATCGAGCGCGGCACGTAGCCGCCCGCGACGTTGATGGATGGAGCTGCTGCCGGCCTGGCCGCCGGCGCGGCCGCTGGGGCCGCTGCCGTGGCCTGCTGGGCGGCTTGCACCGCCGGCGCTGGCCCGGTCGGCATCGAGGGCGTGGCCCCCGCCTTCGTCACGTCCAGCGTGACGAACCGAGCTTCGAGCCAATCCGCCCACTTGGCGGCCTTGCGCATCAGGTCGGCGCGATACACCGCGTTGTACTGCGGCGTGCGTGAGTGGTAATTCGCGGCCTTCGTCCAGAGATCGCCCTTGTCGTTGCGAATGTGCATCCGCAAGCGCCAGGCGGCGAGGTCGAACGAGTAGCAGCCAGCGGCCGCTACATCGTCCGCCGTGATGCCGTAGCGGGCCAGGTCGCGCAGGTAAGCCGTGTTGAACTGCATCGGCCCCACGTCATGAGTGCCGTTCGAGTTGCGCACCCACTGGCCCGGCTTGCCGCCTTCCTTCTCCGCGACGGCCAACACGATGTTGGCCGGCACTTCGTACTTCACGGCCGCCGAAACGGCGCACACGACGCGCTCCTGGAGCTGCGGCGGAAGGTCGGCAGCAAAGGGCATGTCAGTAACCCCCCCAGGAAGCGCGGCGGCGCTCTTCGTCCTCGCGCCGGATGCGTTCGTTGTACTCGGCCAGCGCCCGGTCATAGTCGGCCGCTTCGACCCAATACCCGCCCCTTTCTGGCGTGCCGACATAGCGCGGCTTGGTGCTGCTGAAATCGGTGTAAGCGTGGTTGGTGTAGGCCGCGCAGTAGTCGGGCATCTGGTTGCTGATGTACGTCGTCCCGTCCTCGTAGCCCTGCCAGAACACCAGCGTTTGATTCAGGGCCTGCGCATCGCAACGGCCAGCGCCGCGCGACATGGCCGACACCAGCGCGGACATTTCCGGCGTCTGGTTCGACACCGGGCACAGATCGAGGAAGTTCTTGCGCTTCTTGATCGTGTCGGACATTTTCCGCGCCGTGATGCTGAAATACTTGCGAAGCGACGGCGCGCATTCGCTCGGGCGGGTGCCGCTTGCGAGGCACAGGATCGCCTCGCAAGCCAGGCGGGTGTCGCCGGTCAGCACGTCTTGCGCGCTGGCCGTGCCGACCGAGCAGAGGGCCGCCACAGCGGCCACGATGGAAAGCAACTTCTTCTTCATGATGAACACTCCTTTGGGTTACGCAGATTTGTCGTTGCGGCCGCCGTCACGGAACGCGGCTACTTCGGACTCGGGATCGGCAGAGCTGTCAGCTCCGGCCAGGCTGTTGTCGCCGAAGGTCGGCGAGGGTTGTTGATCGGGCACGTCGATGCTCGTGTCGGCCGAGCTGCCGCCCTGCGCCTTGATCGCGGCCGCGATCTTTCCGCCGGTGGTGTCGGCGATGCGTTCCATCGCCGAGTCGCGCATGCTGGCGGCCTTCGCGGCCGCCACCGCACCTACACCCTTCGCCAAGTTCGCGCCGGCGTCGGCCGTGACGCGGCCGGCCTTGCCAAGCGCGGAAGCGGCCGAGGCCAGCATGCCGGGGCCGGTACTACCAGGTGCGTCCTGCTGGCCGCCCTGCCCCGCTCCCTGGCCCTGGCCGCCACCCTGGCCGGCCTTCGCGCCGCCGGCGTCACCGCCGCCGCTGGCCTTCTGGCCGCCGCCTTCGCCACCCTTCGAGCTGGAGCCGGCCTTATCGCCGCCGGCCTTGTCGCCGCCTTTGTCGCCGCCCTTCGACTCGCCGCCGCTGCTGCCGCCGCCGCCAGAGTCGCCACCGCCGCCACCGAAGCCGGCGGCTTGGCCCAGGGGCGTGCTGGTGCCGGCTTCACCGCCACCACCACCGCCAGAGTCGCCGCCACCACCACCGCCCAGCATGGACATGACATCCGACCCGGACGAGACGTTTTCATTGGCCTTCGAGAACGCGGCCATGACCGCAGAAGCACCGCCGGCGGCCGAGGCCGCGCCGGCCGCCAGAGCAGCGCCGCCGGTTGCCGCTGCTGCGGCCGCCATGCCAGCGGCACCGAGGGCCGCGCCTGCGCCGAAGTTGCCGATGCCGGCACCGCCCACGCTCGCGCCGGTGATGACGCCGGCGATGAGCGCCGGAATCTTGTTGACGAGTGCCAGCAGGATCACGCAGACGATGAGCATCACGCCCATTTCCTTGAGGTTGATCCCCTCGCTCATGCGCGCGTAGTAGTCATCCAGAAAGGTCTTGCCGATGCCGACCAGCAGCACCATTGCCATGAGCTGCGCGGCCACACCCAGCACGGTCTTGTAGTAGTTGATCGCCATGTCGGAAGTCCACCGCGACCCACCGAAGCCGAGGAAGAACACGCCGCCATAGGCGAGCACCCAACCAGACGCCAGGAGAAGAAGCATGTTCACGCCGATGAGCGCGAGCACGATCAAGATGGCAACGGCCATGAGGATGCCGGCCATGCTGTCCACCGGCGACCACACCGAGGACTGATCCATCACCTTGTAGAAGATGGCAAAGCCAATATCGACAATGCCGGAAGGCGACAAGGCTTGACCCAAGCCCGTCGCGTTGCCGGCAATTTGGCGTAGCGACGCATAGATGGTCGAGGCGAAGTTAGGGCCGTTCGTCAGCAACCACCAGAAGAAGCCGGTGAAGATGGTGAAGCGGACAAGCTCCGCGAAGAACTCCCCAATGTCGGCCTTGCGCAAGGCCATCATGCCGAACGTCCAGACCATCGAGATCGTCACCAGCAGCCAGAACAACCAGGATGCGGCGTTGGTGATGACACCGGCCCAGCCGCTGGCGGCGGCGTTGTAGCGGTTCAGAACGTCATCGAAGAGGCCCGAGCTGTTCATTTGGGCGGAAGCGTCCGTAGAAAAGAACGCCAGCCAAACGAGCAGCGGCAGGGCGAGTTTCAAGCTGGCTGGCATTCTCATTCGTCAGTACCTCACCAGGACTTAGGTTCGCTAGGTTTGAACGAGCCGGCCCGCAGGCACTGCGATGAAAACGCCTCTTGCACGCTCTTATCGAGCTTGGCGATGTTCTCGGGTTTGCAGTTCTCGGCATTCACTTCGGGCAGCGTCACCGGCTCGGGCTTTTTCTCGCAGCCGGCCAGCAGGGCCGCCACAAGGGCGGCCGCTGCCAGGATCGAGGGTTTGGATAGGCGCATGTATCCCCCTTACCAATTACGGGCCGGACTGGCCCTGTACTCGCCCTTGCGCAGCGCCTCGCCGGCGGCTTGCTGCTGCGCTTCACGGTCGGCTTCGACCTGCATCCGCGTGGCGATGGCGTTCTGCTGCGCGACCATGAGGCCCCGGATTTGCAGAAGCTGGTTTGCCTGCTGGGCCGCGAGCTGGTTGGCGAAGCCGATGGCCTGCATTTGCCCGTTCGCGCCCTGCGCGGCCGACTGGAGCCGTTCGAGCTGGCGCGCGTCGGACTTCAAGGCGTCCTGCTGGCGATCCAGGCCCTTGAACAAGGCATCGTTGGCCTTCTTCTGGCTCTCGCTCGCCAGGCGGCGGTTCTCGGCCATTGCGGCCTGTTCGGCGGGCGTGCAGCCGCCGGTGCCGTTGAAGCACGGCGAGCTGCGGTAGTAGGCCACGTCCTGGAACTTGCCCAGGTACGAGTCGATGCTGCCGAGCTGGGTCTTGTAGTAGTTCAGCGTATCGACCGCATTCATCAGCCCGTTGATCGTGGACTGCGCCTGATCCCAGATATAGGCCGCCGGCGCGACCGTGTTCTGGATCATGTTTTCGTACTGCTGGAGCTGGGTTTGGTACTGCTCAATTTGCTTGAGCGTCTGCGCCACCGACTCGATGGCCGTCATGACGTTCTGCACCAGGTTCCCGCCGTCGATGACGGGAATGCCGGCCTGCGCGGGCGACATGGTGGTGATCGACCCGGCCATCAGAGTGACGGCGAGAGCGACTTTAGCGGCTAAAAACTTCTGCTTCATTTGCTTTCTCCTGGCGTTAGTAGTCAAACGATTGGTACGGCTTCGAGAACGTCATGTCCTTGGTCACGATGACGTTGAACCGATAGCCGGGGCGGATTTCCAAGGTCGGGGCAATGTTCAGATTCTTGGAAACGAGTTGGGCGATGGTGTTGCCCAGCACTTGCCCAAGTGCTTCGCTCAAAGCATCGCTGGCGCGCTGCTGATTGCCGGTGGAACCGCTGTTGTCCTGGCTCATGCTCACGGCGGCGATGACGCCCGACATGAGGAAGGCCGAGCCGAACACGCGCAGGTAGTGGTTATTCACCTGGTCATTGAAGCCCGCGTACCCGGCGCTATCCGCGCCCGGCATCGTGCCAATGTCCATCGCCTTGCCATCGGGGAACACGATGCGCTGCCAAGCCACAAGCACGCGCGACTGACCGTAGGCAACATCGCTCGAATACGACCCGACCAGGCGCGAGCCTTGCGGAATCAGCAGATGCTTGCCGGTCGGCGTGTCGTACACGTTCTGCGCGACCTGGGCCATGATCTGGCCCGGCAAGTCGGAGTTGATGCCCGAAATGAGCGTGGCCGGCACCACGAAGCCGGCGCGCAGCTCGAAGGGCGAGCGCGGCGCTTCGGGCTGGGAGTCCAGCCGCCAACGGTCGCCCTGGCCGCTTCCCGCGAACTGCGCGTAGTTCTTGCCCTGGCCGCCACCGGCGGTTTGCAAGAGCTGCGGCGCACCACCACCCACGCCGCCGCCGGCCTGCTGGCCGCCGACGCCCGAGGCGCGAAGCTGCGCGAGCCGGGCCTGATAGGCGGCGGTCGGATCGCCCGATGCTTGCGCACCGATTTGCTGCCGCACAGCCGCCAGGCGGGACAGCATTTCGTCGCGCGTCTGCGGCGTGCCCGGCTGCGCGCCCGATGACCCGCTGCTGCGCGGCGCATCGACACGAACGCCCGTCTTGGCCTTGACCGCTTCCTGGAACATTTGCAGCTTCGCCATGCGGATGCGGTCGGCTTCATCGTCATGCACCGGCTGGCCCAGGTTGCCGCTGGGCGGTGGCGGCGGCGCGTCCAGGTCGGGGCGCGCGACAAGCACCGGCGCAGCCTCTGGCCCGGTCGCCAGCTCCGGCGGCTTGAGCGGCGAGGCCGCTTCTACCGTGCCGCCATCCCTGTCGCCGACGATCTCCTTGGCGAACATCGACGTGTTACCCGCCTTCTCGGCCGCGCCTTGCGCCGGTGCGTTCTGCTTCGCAGCGCGATCCGCCGCGACCAGCATCATCACCAGCAGGAAGGCACCCAGCGCGGCCGCAAGGATGTACATCGGCATGTTGTTGACACGCCGCACGCCGGACTTCTTCGATACCGCGCCCGGCGAGGCGTCCGGTGCCATTTGATCGGCTTGGTCACTCATAGGTCACTCCTTGCGCACCCAATACCCAGCCGGCGCAAAGCTGCCGTCTTGCACCAGGTACGGGCGGGTGATGGATTGATGGCCGACCAACAGAGTCAGGCGGTACAGGTTCGAGTCGCCGGCCTGGTCGAGCACGTACCGCAGCGGCAGGGCCGCCGGCGATGCCGGCTCACTGGCCGCCGTGGCCTGCGCCTTCGCGCTGGCCGGGTTGAACTCCAGTAGGGCATAGCCGCGCTCGCGCAACGTCAGCACCAGGGCCTGGCCGAAGGCATCAGGCGTGGCCTGTTGCAGCTCCAGGCGCGTCTTGGCCGGCGGGTACAGCACAGCGAGCTGCTGCACCGCTTCGCGGGCGAGCTGCTGCTGATCGACCGTTGCGGTCGGCGGGACGAAGTTGCCGTATTGGCCGGTGGTCGCGCAGCCGCCCAGGGCGAGGACGAACAGCGCAGCAAAGATGATCTTGCGCATGGTCACTTCCTCCGGGAGATAGTCACGCGGTCTTGGCTTCCACCAACACCGGCAATCAGGATCGCGCGGTCAAACACCGTGTCCACGATGTAGCGATTGCCCTGCACGCGATAGTTCACCATCACGGTTTCCTCGTCGCGGAAGATGCCGCCCTCGCGGCGCACGACCAGGAGCGTCGGCGCTTCGGTTTGCTCCATCGTTCCGGGCATTTCGATGATGGTCTTGCGGCCATCGTTGAACACACGCACCGGCTTCCAGCTCGCCGAGCCGGACAGGTCATAGTCGAACTTGAGATCGCCCAGGTACTCGCCGGTCTGCGGGATGGTGCGGTCGGTGCGTTCTTGCGTTTCGCGGCGCTGGATCGCGTCCCACTTCGCAAGCGCGTCCTCGGGGTAGGTGAACGAGACTTGCGGCATGTACTCGGTGCGATGCGAGCGCAGGCGCAGGTGATAGGCGCGGCGGTTCGTCGTCACGATGAGGCTGGTTTCCAGGCCAACATCCATCGGCTTGATGATGAGGTGCTGCACTTCGTTGGGGCCGCTGCCGGTGATGGCCGGCTCGACCGTCCACCGGGCCGTGTCGCCCAGGTTGATCGAGTTGACTTGCTCGCCTGGCTGCAAGGCCACGTCGCACACCTGGAGCACCGCGCACACGATGCTGGGCTGCTGCGCGCCGAACAGGAACTTGATCGCGCCATTGGAGCCGGCGACGGGCTTCATGCCGGTGGCAGCGCCCGCGTTCCATCGCTTCGCAATGTCGATGGCCGCGCGCTCTTGAGGCGTCAGCGTCGGGTTCTTGCCGGTGAAATACTTGTCGGCCAGGTCATCGGCGGCCAGGGCCAGGGTGGGCGACAGCAGCGCAGCGCCCAAGGCGACAACGGAAAAGATTTTCTTCATGGTGAATGTCCTTGGGTTCATTGAACGCGCGACCAGGAGTAGTCCCGCACGTACACGCTTAGGGGGTTGTTCCGAAGTTGCTCATCCGTGGTTTGCGGCGTGACTTCCGCGACGTACACAGTGACCAGCGCACGCCAGATCGCGGGCTTGCCCTTCGGTGTGCCTTGACGGTCGCGGGCGGTTTCTTCCCACTCGACTTGCCAGGTGTCCGGCGTCTGCGGGATGGCCGTCTTGATCTCGACGTTCACCATTTCCTTTTCAGCGCGACGGAACGGGCTGGCATCCGGGGTGCCGTTCAACCACTCATTCATCTTTGGCGTTGCCGGATCGTTGGGCGACAACTTGGCGTACACGCGGAACACAGAGCGGCGCTGCAAGGCCACGTCCGGCGTGACCGTGCGGGCGTCGGTGATGAACTCGGCGACCGTCGCATGGATGACGCGGGCATCGGCCTTCGAGGCCGCTTGCACCGGGCCGGCGGCCACTGTCTGGCCGAGCTTGTCCACTTCCACCACGTAGGGGATGAACTTCGACTGGCTGCCGATGTGGATCACGCCGCCGACGCCGGCGAGCGCGATCAACAGCGACAAGATGCCGATCACTTGCCAGGTCTGGCGAGACGACACGACGCCGCCCACGTGATCGTTCCAGGTGCGACGAGCGGCCAGATAGGGGTTCTCGGCCTCGCCCTGGCGTCGGCCGCCTTCCAGCGGTTCATCGGTCTGCCGAGGGTCGCGCTTGTCGCGTCCTGCGGCCGTGGCGGGCTTCTTGAAGATCAAGCCCTTGAGGGTGTCGGCAAAGCTCATGCGGCCTCCAGGTAGTCATTGAGATTCAGATTGCGGCCGGCCAGCCAGTGATCGACCCACTCATGGCCGAACTTCGCTTGCAGGCTCTTGATGGCGGCGACCGATTCCTTGTCGGACGCGCCGACGAAGGCCAGGGCCAGCGGCCCCAGGGCGAGGTCATAGAGGCGGCGGCCGTTCTCGGAGACGTAGTAGTACTGCCGCTTCGGAACCGCCGTGGCGAGGATTTCGATTTGCCGCTTGTTGAGGCCCATGCGGCGATAGAGCGCCGCCGTGTCCTCGTCGCGGGCATAGACGTTCGGCAGGAAAATCTTGGTCGCGGTCGATTCCACGATCACATCCAAGATGCCCGAGTTGGCCGCGTCGGAAAGGCTTTGCGTAGCCATGAGCACCAGGCAGTTCGCCTTGCGCAAGACCTTGAGCCATTCCCGAATCTTGGCGCGGAACGCCGGGTGGCCCAGCATCAACCAGGCTTCGTCCAGGATGATGACGGCCGGCTGGCCTTTAAGGCCGCGCTCGATGCGGCGGAACAGGTACAGCAGCACCGGCAGCGCGAACTTCTCGCCGAGGTTCATCAGCTCTTCGATCTCGAACACCGTGAAGTCGGAGAGCGACAGGCCATCCTCTTCGGCATCGAGCAGGTGGCCCATCGAGCCGTCCACCGTGTATTGCTTGATGGCCTCGCGGATCGCTTCGTCCTGGATCGTCACCGAGAACTCGGAGAGCGTGCGCGCGCCGCTGGCGTGCATGCTCATGATCGCGTGGCCGATCTCGTTGCGCTGCCCTGGCGTGGTGTCCACGCCGTTGAGCGCAAGGATCGTGTCGATCCACTCCATCGCCCAAGCCCGATCCGCCTTCGTTTCGAGGAACTGGAGCGGGCAGAAGGCCAGGCGGTCATCGTCGGCGGCCACCGTGAAGTGCAGGCCAGTCTTGCCCTTCGAGCCGGCATTGATTGCGGCCGCGAGCGGGTACATCGACATGCCCTTGTCGAAGGCGTAGATCGACATGCCGGCATAGCGCCGGAGCTGCGCGGCGATGATGCCCAGGTGCGTCGATTTGCCCGCGCCGGTCGGGCCGAACATGAAGGTGTGGCCCAGGTCGCGCACGTGCAGGTTCAGCCGGAAGGGCGTAGCGCCGACCGTGACGCAGTGCATGAGCGCCGGGGCCAGCGGCGGGTACATCGGGCACGGCGCGGTGGCGCTGCCCGTCCAGATGGAGCTTGTCGGCAGCAGGTCGGCCAGGTTCATCGTGTTGATGAGCGGCCGGCGCACGTTCTCGACGCCGTGGCCGGGCAAGCTGCCCAGGTAGGCGTCCATCGTGTTGATCGTCTCGATGCGCGCCGCGAAGGCCAGCCGGTTGATGGCCTTCTCGACCGACAGCGCGGCGGCCGCCAGGCGCTCCCGATCCTCATCCATCAACACGACCACGGACGTGAAGTAGCCGGCGGCCACCAGGCCGCTATTGACCTCGGCGATGGCCGCCTCGGCATCGGCCACCATCGTTGCCGCGTCCTGGTTGACGCTGCCGGTGTTGGTGTTGAAAACCTGGTCGAAGAAGCCGCGAATCTTCTGCTTCCACTTCTTGCGGAACTTGTCCAGGTGCTTCAAGGACTCGTGCTGATCCATGAAGATGAAGCGGCTCGACCAGCGGTATTCACTCGGCAGCTCGGCCAGGGCCGACAGCAGGCCAGGCGTTGACTCCAAGGGGAAGCCTTCGAGGGACACCACCTGGATGAACTTGCGGCCGATCTTCGGAACGACGCCGCCCCACAGCTCTTGCCCGCCGATCACGGCGTCCAAGTACATCGGGTTGCTGGGGAGCTGCACCGGGTGATAGTTGCCGGTCACGCAGAACTGCAACCAGCTCAGGAAGTCGTCATGCGTGACTTCCCTGCCCTCTTCCGTGGCGATCTTGTGGCCCTTCAAGCGCGTGAGCTTGACGGCCGAGGACATGCGCGATTCCAGGCTGCGGATTTCGCGCTTGAACTGCTCGATGAGGCCCACGGTGCGGGCCGTGTGGTCGGGCGTCACCGCGTCATCGTCAAACATCAGCTCAACGAACTTGCGCTGGGCCAGCACTGGCGGAAACCAGGTCACGGCGAATACGAAGTGCCCTTCGTACATCGTGCCCAGGCCCTCGAAGAGCCGCCGGCGCTCTTCATCAATGGCGGCCGACACCGGATCGGTGAAGGTGGAGACGCCGCGCTCGGAGTAGTTGGGTGCCGGCCGGCGCACGGCATCGACATGAACCATCCAGCCGCTGCCCAGGCCCGCCAGGGCCTGGTTGATGCGGAAGGACACCATTTCCCGCTGCTCTTCGGTGCTGCTGGCGTTGTCATCCCCTTGGTACAGCCAGGCGGCCATAAAGGAGCCGTTCTTGCCCACGATCACGCCGTCATCGACCACGGCGGCATAGTTGAGCAAGTCGGCCAGGCCCGCGTCCTTCGACCGATGCTTCTTGAGCTTCAGCTCGGCATCGACCTGACGGATACGGGCAAAGAGGATGAGCAACAGAACCGCACCGAGTACAGCAATGCCAATTGCGATTGCTTCGATCATTTGTATTGCTTCCCTTGACTCGGCGTGTTTTCACGGAAGGGCGTGCTGCGAGCCGGGTAGTACGGCTTGTACCGGCGGTGCCGCAGGTACACGTGTCGCAGCTTCGGGTCGGACTTCGCCATGAGGCGCAGCACGAATAACGCGCCGAACCACAAGGCGATGCCGAACACCGTTGCCCTCACTTCTTGGGCGCTGAAAATCAGCGCCCCGGCCAGCAGGCCCGAGAACATCACCAGCTCGCGGTCGCCACCCATGAACAGGTTTTCTCGGTTGCCGGCCCTACGGATGGGGATCGCGCGCAGTGCCATGACTTACCCCGCGATGTGGCCGCGTTCGGCCCAGCGTGCGATGGCTTCACCAGGGAAGCCGGCCATGTCCAGCGCCGCGACCTTGGCCTGGTGCAGCACGCCATCGGTCAGGGCGGCGATTTCCGCGCCACGGCCGAAGAAGGTGCTCATCATGTTCTGCGCGCCGACCAGCAGGGCCATGACCAGGACGATGAAGATCAACGTGCGGAAGAAGCCGTTGAGTTCGCCGCCGAAGATCAAGATGCCGCCGGCGACAACGATGCCGATGATCGACAGCGCGAAGGCCACCGGGCCGGTGACGCTGTTGCGCAGGTTGGTCAACCAGCCTTCATACGGCAGGGAACCGCCGGTGCCTTCGGAGGCGAAAGCGTGCTGGGGGGCCAGCAGGAAGAACGCCAAGAGGGCGAACATGCCCAGGTAGAACACGGCGCGGCTGTCGAAGCGGAACGCGGGAAGGGTCGATTGCATGGGTCTAAGCTCCTTACAGGGTTACAGGGTTACAGGGTTTTGGTTGCGTACTGGCCGTTGGCGTAGCCGGAAACCTCAAGGATTTCCTGGATGCGCCGCGAGCCGTCAGGGGTGCGGGCGATATGAACGACCACGTGAACCGCCTCGCCTATCAGCGGTTCAATGGGTTTGGGTGAATCGGGGTGCATGCTGATGAGCATGGCGAGCCGATCAAGGCCCGCTTTGGCGTTGTTTGCGTGCAGGGTTGCGGCTCCTCCTTCGTGCCCGGTGTTCCAGGCCATCAACAGATCAAGTGCTTCGGGGCCGCGCACTTCGCCGACCAGGATGCGGTCGGGCCGCATGCGCAGCGTGGTCTTGAGCAGCGCCGTCATGGTCACGTCGATGCTGGTGTGGTACTGGACGTAGTTCTCGGCGGCGCACTGGATTTCGCCGGTGTCCTCGATGATGAAAACCCGTTCGGTCGGGTCTTGAAGCACCATCTCGTTGATGATCGCGTTCACCAGCGTGGTCTTGCCCGAGCCGGTGCCGCCGATCACCAGGATGTTCCGGTGGGCACGCACGGCGGCAATCAAGGAATCGCGCTGCTGCGCGGTCATGATTCCGCGCTCGACGTACTGCGCCAGGGTGAAGATGGCGACCGCCTTCTTGCGGATCGCAAAGGTCGGTGCGGGCACGACCGGGGGGAGCTGGCCGGCAAAGCGGCTACCGTCTAGCGGGAACTCGCCTTCCAGGATCGGCCGCTGCCGCGTGACTTCCTTGCCGTGGTAGCCGGCAATGGTTTCGATCATGGCTTGGGCCTGCGCGAAGCGAAGGGTGCCGATGCACTTCATCGGCTCGCCCAGCTTCTCCTGCCAGACTTTGCCGTCCGCGTTGAGCATGATTTCAACGGTCTTGGGATCGTTCAGAGCTGCCAACAGCTCCGGCCCCATGTCGCGTTCGAGCTTCTTCTTCGCCCGTTCCTTGATCGTGTTGTGTTCCAGCTTCTGTTCGGTCATTCCGTGTATCCCATGTATGTGATTTGCGTGCTGCCCTGACCGCACGCATTCTACACAGGTTCATACGATATACCGAAGTCTTTTGACGAGCAAGCAAACGGAATGACGGATTGAGTGTTTTCAATCGTGTCCCGAGCTGATCGCAATAGAAACAACGCGGCGCATGCTCCGTGCGCCTCGCACCGAACCTATGGCTTGCGTTGTGGGTGTTCCGGGGGTTGAGCCACCCCGGCGGGCTTTAGCGGCTAAAAAGTGCTGGCTTCTGCTGGCTCAGTTCCTTGCCGCGTCCCTTCCCTGCTTTCTTTCTTGGCGTCCTACCCCCGGAGCTTCTTGCGGGCGGCCTCGCCCCACTTCTTGACGATGAATGCCTGATGCGACGGTAGCACCGCCGCCACTCGCTCGAAACCGGCAGGAAGGCTCTGCGGAGCCTTGCCGCCGGCCAGGGCATCGAGCGTGTCCTTGTCCAAGTCGGTTGATTCAAGCAGAAGGGGCAACGGCGCATCAAGGGCCTTGGCAATGTCCTGCATGACCTTGAGGGACGGATTGGCCTTGCCCGTAGTGAGATCGGACAGGAAGGAGATCGAAACCCCCGACCTGTCCGATAGCTCCTTTTTCGTCATGTGGCGCTCATCAAGCAGCCGCAGCACGTTCGTGAAGAAGATGTAGTTATACAAAGGCGTCGCCTTGCGCATGGGCGGCTCGAAATTTTAGCCGCTAAAGTTCTTGACCTCGGAATTAGGTTTAGCTAAACTCTAGGCTTCATCACAGCCTGGAGAGCTACGCATGAGCCATAACCAATTCCAGTTTATCGGCAATCTTACCCGTGATACTGATGTTCGCCATAGCGAAAACAGCGCCCGCGCCGTATTCGACCTGGCCGTGAACCGCGTGTGGCGCGACCGCGCCGGCGAGAAGAAAGAGCAAACCGACTTCTTCCGCATCAAGTCGTTTGCCGGCCTGGCAGAGAACGCGGGCAAGTACCTTGGCAAAGGCTCCAAGGTGTTCGTCCAGGGCCGCATCGAGCCGACGAAGTTCGAGAAGGACGGCCAGACCGAGTACGGCTTTGACTTCATCGCCGACGTGATCGAGTACCTGGATACCAAGGAACCAGGCGGCAAATGAGAAACGCGCCCGGCCACAGGCCGGGCGTTATGCTAGGAGGACGAAGATATGCCGGACAGTTTCGACGAGCAGGGCTACCGCCGCAAGCTCATCGACGGCGGGTTGAGTGAGGCCGACGCGACGGCGCTTGCCCGCCGCTACGCGGCCGAGCGCAACGCGCAGGCCGGCACCGCCGGCGGGGCTTTCCGCCCCGCCGGTTCCCTCTTCGAGCTGCCGGACGGGCCGGCAGCGCCGGAGCCACCGCCACCGCCGCCCAGCGCGGCCGTGGCGCGCTCCGAGCGGATGGCGGCCGAGTCGGCCGAGCTGGCGCGGACTATGGGCCTTCCGCCCGAGCCGCGAACCGTGGTCAACACCTTGGCCGAGAAAGTCAGCGGCGTGACCGCCGAACGGAGAACGCAACAGATGGCGACCAAGAAAACGACCGAGAAGCCGGCCAGTGCCACCGGCGAGCTGGCCGAGCAGGTCAGCCAGGCCAAGCAGGCCGCCTTGCTCAAGCACACGAAGCAGCAGATCAAGGACATGCAGCTTTCCTTGTTCGACCTCGCGCCGTGGCCCGACCACATGCGGGCCATGCCCAACGACTTCGGCCGGTCGGCGATCTTCACGACCAGGAACAAGAAGGTGCCCCGCGCCGCCTTGCAGCGCGAGGCGATCTACCACATCAGCAAGGACGTGGAGATCACCTTTACCGGCATCGAGCTACGCGCCGACAGCGACGAGCTGGTGTTTGCCCAGGTGCTCGAATACGCGAAGCGCACGCCGCTGGGCGAGCCGGTCACGTTCACGTTCTACGAGATTTGCCAGGACTTGGGCTGGTCGATCAATGGCCGCTACTACAAGCAGGCCGAGGACTGCCTTTCGCGGCTGCAAGCGTCCGCGATGCAGTTCTCTTCCCAGCGGCTGGGCCGCCTGGAATCCGTGTCGCTGATCCGGCGCTTCCGCATCCTGGATCGCGGCAAGCGCACGTCGCGCTGCCAGGTCGAGATCGACACCGAAATGGTGGTGCTGTTCGCCGGCGACCACTACACGAAATTCGTGTGGGAGAAGTACCGCAAGCTGTCGCCCACCGCGCGGCGGATGTTCGACTACTTTGCCACGCACAAGGAGCCGTACCCGCTCAAGCTGGAGACGTTCCGGCTCATGTGCGGTTCGGATTCCACCCGCGTGAAGAAGTGGCGCGAGCAGGTCAGCGAGGCATGCGACGAGCTGCGCGAAAACGGCCTGGTGGACAGCGCCTGGATCAATGACGACCTGGTGCATTGCAAGCGATGAGAGGGCAAGCCGGGATAAAGCCAGTTTTGACTCATAAGCCCTGCGGTTATTTAGTCAGA